>JAZLLI010000020.1:0-37121 GCA_045598085.1 Acutalibacteraceae bacterium | reverse complement strand
AATATTATCACACCTTCCTCTTTTTGTCAACTCTTTTTTTGCCCTTTTTACCTCGCTTCCGCGCGTGCCTTTTAGCCCTTTTTCACTACTTTTCACTACATATTGTATTTACTCACAAGCTTAAACGCTACATATTCTATGCTTTATTCCTTTTCGGAACTTTATCTTTCTTCCTTTTTTTATTATTTTTTTCCTTTTTATTTACTTTTTTATCTATTTCTTTCTTTTTCTTTTACCTTTATCTCCTATTCTGGGTTGTTTTCCCACCTATTTTATCCCGTTTTTCCTGTTTTTTGCCTTCAGTTATTTTTATTCTTTCGATGGTTTTATTCACTTTGCCCTTAGTTTGCGGTGGGTTTGTGGGATTGATACGCTTTTCGTTGGTCTTGGGTTGGTAGGTTTTTCTCTTTTGATTGGAGGATTATATGGCTTTCTACTGTTTTATTTACTTTTTCTTTTATTATATTAGTTATATGGTGGTTTGTAGAGGTAGTGTTTTTTATATATGTATGGGTGCGGTGGTTGGGTGCGGTGCGGTGGTTGGGTGCGGTGCGGTGGCTGGGTGCGGTGCGGTGGCTGGGTGCGGTGCGGTGGCTGGGTGCGGTGCGGTGGCTGGGTGCAGATGTTGCCTTGGCTTTTTATCGGCAACATCTGCACTCTTTTATTAAAGAGGTTGTTTGGTTTAAGCGGATATTTGAATTTCAACAGACAATCCCTCAGTCTTTGGCTTCTCCAAATCCAGCTCCCTTTACACAAGGAAGCCGTTTTGGTGTGCGATTTTGATTGATTTGTATGATATTTTCGTGCTTTCTTTAATTTAATTCGGGAAGGGCAAGCCCTTCCCCCTACGGTGTTATCGTGTCTTTTATGCTACGAATTGAGCGAATATGAGCAATATTTAAGAGTGGATTGCCACGCTCCGCTCGCAATGACAATACCTACACTTTTTTGTTCAAATTTATATTGTACAAACATTCAGACGGGATGTCGAGGACGCCATCACTTACAGTGTGCCGCCCTTTTCAATTATTATCTATTATCCGTTATATATTATCTTTTATCTATTTTTTAAGGTTTTACCCCTATCGTCAAAATCAAAGATTTTGCCACTTCCCCCAAGGGAAGCTATTGTTTTGTACTTGCCGTGAGAGTGGATTGCCACGGCTCTTCGAGCCTCGCAATGACAATATCAACAACGCTTCGTTCAAATTTAACTTTGTGCTAACTTTCAGAACGGGATGTCGAGGACGCCATCCCCTACAGTGTGCCGCTGTCAATTATTCTCTAAATTGTTGTAATGCAAAGCTGGCGAACGCAGTTCGCCCCTACGGTGGGCGGTGTCACTTTTTCACTATTCACTACAGCCTATTACTTCAACTTCTACCCCTCTGTTATTTTTCAAATAACATCTCCCCCTGTCAAGGGGCGACGATAAAGCTCAGTGCTAACTTAAAGCGTAGATTGCCACGGCTCTTCGAGCCTCGCAATGACAATATCAACAACGCTTCGTTCAAATTTAACTTTGTGCTAACTTTCAGAACGGGATGTCGGGGACGCCATCCCCTACGGTATGCCACTTTCACTATACAACTTTCAATTATTCATTATTCAATATTCAATATTCATTTAAAGCGTGGATTGCCACGCTCCGCTCGCAATGACAATACCTACAATTTTTGTTCAAATTTTACTTTCTGCAAGCAGTTATAGGACAATTCCTCAAAATTTTGCAAATAAAAAAGCCAGCTCTCTTTACAAAGAAACTGGCTTTCTATCTTAAATTATCATATTTTCTTTATTTGCTCACTGTCCTCATTGCTGAACTTTCTTATAATTATGAAATAGCAGATTGACTGCATTATGATTGTGGCTATCCATGATGCGGGGTAAGAAATGAACAGGAACTTCATATCTCTGTGGTGCGGGAATAAGCCGTAAATCCACACAATTCTTGTGCCGACCGTGCCGATAATTGAAAGTATCATTGGCACTGCTGAATGACCCATTCCACGAAGCGCACCGGGGATACAATCCATATATCCACACAAGAAATATGTAAGTGTGGTAAGGCTCAGAATCTGAATTCCGTATTCAATAACAACTGGTGATGAGCTGTAAATTCCGACAATTTTATCACCGAAAAAGTAAGCAACAGCACCAAGCATCAGGCAGACAACGGTTTCAAGAATCAGACAGTTAAAAAGAACCGCTTTCATTCTTTTATATTTGCCTGCACCTAAATTCTGACTTGTGAAGCTCATGCAAGCCTGCGTAATAGAATTTGCCGAGGTATAAAGAAATCCGAAAATATTATTTGCCGCTGTGTAGCCTGCCATGGCATTTGCTCCAAAAGAGTTTACAGAGGACTGGAGCATTGCGTTTGAAGCGTTGATAACAATGCCTTGCAAGCCAGCAGGTACACCGATTGAAACAATATTTTTTAAATGTTTGGGGTGAATTTTTAATTCGTTCATTTTAATTCTGTATGCGTCGGGGCTTTTGAACAGAACCCTTATAACAAGAACGCATGAAATCAGCTGTGAAATAATTGTTGCAATTGCAACACCTGCCACATCCATATGAAAAACAACAACAAGAAAAATATTAAGCCCTGCATTAACAATGCCTGCAATAATTAAGAAAATCATTGGTCGTTTGGTATCGCCAACAGCACGAAGAATTGCCGCACCGAAATTATAGAGCATTGAAAATGGCGTGCCAAGGAGATAAATACGCAGATAAAGCTTTGACAGGTTGATAATATCATCGGGTGTGCCAAGGAGCTTCAGCGCAGGGTGTGCAATAAGCTGACCAAAAGCCAAAATAAACGCTCCCGAAATAGCGGCAATTGAAATTGAAGTATGAACAACCTCGCTCATTTTTTTGTATTCACGGGAGGCATAAAACCTTGCGGCGCACACATTTGCACCAAGGGATAAACCCATAAACAATGCCGTCATAATATTTATGAGCGCAGTATTTGAGCCAACAGCGGCAAGGCATTGACTGCCTGCAAACCTGCCCACAACAATGAGGTCAACTGCATTAAACAACAGCTGAAGTGCATTTGAAAACATCAGCGGCAGGGAGAAAGATATGAGCTTCGGCATAAGTGCGCCTGTGCACATATCAATTTCAAATCTATTTTCTTTCATGGTATCACTCCGTTTCGAAGGAAAATTATATCACACAGCGAAGATATTGCAATAGAATTTCGGGAGAAAAATATTATAACATCTGATGCAATATTGTTAATTGTGAATAAAAAGTTTTTGGGTATCCATTGCCATCCAACATATTATTTCAGGCAAAAGAAAAAGCCGCCGAATTAACGGCGGCAGATGCAAAAACATCTATTATTTCATTGATTTAACTTCTTCAAATGTGTCTGTAACTTCTTTTGAAGGCTTGCTTGTAACAAGAGAAACTACAACGATTGTGAGAAGTCCGCAGATGAATGCGGGGAGAAGCTCGTAGATTGCAAAGATACCGCCAAGGTTTGCGATAACATATTTCCAGAGGAATACCATACCGCCGCCAACAATCATACCTGCGATTGCACCGTATTTATTTGCACGCTTCCAGAAAAGAGCGGCAAGAACTACAGGACCGAATGCAGCGCCGAAGCCTGCCCATGCGAATGATACGATTGTGAAAACAGAATCCTCTTTGCGTGCCCAGATAACTGCAACAACTGCAATTACAAGGATTGAGAGACGGGCAAATACCATTGCTGTCTTTTCTTTAATTTTGAGCTTGAATACATCACGGAGAATATTCTGTGAAAAGCTTGATGCTGCTGCAAGAAGCTGTGAATCTGCTGTTGACATTGTTGCGGCAAGAATACCTGCAAGGATAACGCCTGCAACAACTGCAAGTGCAGGGCCGTATGTGCTGATAATCTTTGCAAACTCAACGATAATTCTCTGTCCGTCTGCAAGGGCAATATTTACACTGCCATTCTTAACTGCAGCACAACCGATAACACCGATGAAAATTGCAATTGCCATTGAGATGAATACCCAAACAGTTGCAATACGGCGAGATGTTTTGAGCTTCTTAACATCTTTGATAGCCATGAAGCGGAGAAGAATGTGGGGCATACCGCAATAACCAAGACCCCATGCAAGTGTTGAAGCAATTGTAAGTGCACTGTAAGGAATAGAAGAACCAGTTGTATAGTCAAATGTGCTTGTGAAATTGAGATAGCTGGGGATACTCTTTGCATTCTCAACAACCGCGTCATAACCGCCTGCGGCATTAAGACCAAAAATAACAACTACTACAAGAGCGATTGTCATAACGATTGACTGCATAAGGTCAGTTGTTGAAGCGGCAAGGAATCCGCCAAGGGCAGTGTAAGCAACGATTACAACTGCGCTGACAACCATTGCGGTGAAATATGGAATTTTTCCACCTGAAAGGCTGTTGAAAAGAGTACCGCAAGCGTTGAAGCCTGAAGCGGTGTAAGGAATGAAGAAAATGATGATTACAAGTGCGGCAATGAATGTGATAATGCCCTTGTCATCACCAAAGCGTTTTGCGAAGAAATCGGGAATTGTGAAAGCGTTGATTTTCTGTGAATAATTTCTGATACGCTTTGAAACAACAAGCCAGTTGATGTATGTACCCACACCAAGACCGATTGCTGTCCATGATGCTTCTGCAAGGCCGTATGCAAGTGCAACACCCGGAAGACCCATGAGAAGCCAGCTGCTCATATCGGATGCTTCTGCGCTCATTGCAGTAACAAATGGGCCGAGCTTACGACCGCCAAGGTAGAAATCGTCTGAGCTTGCGCTGCTGGTTTTTGAGAACTTGAAGCCGATAAAGAGCATCACTGCGAGATAAAATGCAATCGCAGCGATAATGATTACCATTGAAGTTGACATATTTACCCTCCTAAAAAACAATATGGGGTATTATAGCATAAAATAAAATAGACTACAATATGTAATCTCTCAAAAATTGTCGATTTATTGCTATATTTTTGCTTGTAACAGCGGTTGTGAAGCAAGTTCACCTTGCAAACACGGGGTTGAACCCCGTGGGGGGTGGGGGTGTTTTAGGTGGGAATGGATTGCCACGGTTGCGGTGCAACCTCGCAATGACAATACCGAAAACACCTTACTCAAATTTAACTTTGTAATGGCAATCAAAACGGGATGTCGAGGATGTCATCCCCTACAGTATGCCACTTTTTCTCTATTATCTATTATATATTATCTTTTATCTACTACATACTGTTCTACCTATCTATCAAGGGGAAGACAAAAAATCTGCTGTTTTTTGCTGATAATCAAATTTCAATAGACAATCCCTCAGTCTTTGGCTTCGCCAAATCCAGCTCCCTTTACACAAGGGAGCCTTTTTATTGTGCGTTTTAGGTGGATTTGTACGATATTTTTTAATTTAATTCGGGAAGAGCAAGCCCTTCCCCTACGGTGTACCGCCCGAAATTATTTAATATTCATCATTCATTTGAATTGTGGATTGCCGTGGTAAAATCAAGCTCGGGGGCATAAAAAAATCAGAGGGCGGATGCTCTCTGATTCCAATTATATTAGCTTCTCTTTGACCATGTTGATGGCAGGAATGCAACTATCAGCGGATAAATTTCAAGTCTGCCGAGGAGCATTGCAAAGGACAGCACTATTTTTGAAAATGCCGTATATGATGCGTAGCTATACGCAGGGCCTACCCAGCCAAGACCAGGGCCTACATTATTAAAGCAGGAAACGGCGGCGGTGAGGTTTGTTTCAAGTCCGAAAGGCTCGAAGCAGATAAGCAGGAAAACCACCGAAAGGCAAAGAACATAAATTGCAAAATACGCATTTACGCCTTTAACTGTCAGGTCGTCAACTCTCTTGCCCTCCATTTTAATAACTCCAACAGAGCGTGGGTGGGTCAGATGTCTGAACTCCCTTTTAATAACCTTAAAGAGGAGCAGAACTCGTGATACCTTAATACCGCCTGCGGTTGAGCCTGCACAAGCACCGATGAACATCAGCAAAAAGAGAATCGCTCTTGAAAACTGCGGCCAGTTATTGAAATCCACTGTTGAATAGCCTGTTGTTGACATAATACTTGCAACCTGAAACGCTGAATGGCGCACTGCGGTTGATATTTCGGGAAATCTGCCACGGATATTCACGGTGATTGCCGCTGTTGAAATTGCTGCAATTGCAGTGTAGAGCCAAAGCTCGCCACTTTTAGCCACAGGTTTGAATTTTTTAACAAGGATAAGGTAATACAGATTGAAGTTGACACCGAAAATCATCATAAATATTGTGATGACCCACTGGCTGTATGCACTGTAGCCACCGATACTGTCGCTTTTAACACCGAAACCGCCAGTACCAGCTGTGCCAAATGTGTGAACAACGCTTTCAAAGAAGCTCATATCGCCACATGAAAGGAAAATAATTTCAACAATAGTGAGGGCGATATATATAAGATAAAGGATTTTTGCGGTGTCTGCGATTCTCGGCACAAGCTTGCCGAATGTGGGGCCCGGCACCTCTGCACGGAGGATATGGATTGAGCGGTCTGAATTGGCAGGGATAATTGCCATAACAAAAACAAGAACGCCCATACCGCCTATCCAGTGGGTGAAGCTTCGCCAGAAAAGAAGTCCCTTGCTCATTGCCTCAATATCGGTGAGGATTGACGCACCCGTTGTGGTGAAACCGCTGACCGTTTCAAAAAAAGCGTCAACATATGATGGAATTTCGTGGCTGATATAAAACGGCAATGCACCTATGGCTGAAAGAGTGAGCCATGAGAATGCAACAATAACAAATCCGTCTTTTGCATAAACATTTCGCTGCTTCGGCTTAAAAATAAAGGTCAGCGCACTGCCAACAACCAAAGCCACGGCAATTGATATAAGAAATGCGATTACGCAATCCTCTTTAAATCTGACAGAAACCAAAAGTGGCAGAAGAAGGAGCGCAGCTTCAACGAGAACCACTCTGCCTATCATTGACAAAACAACTCTGCGATTCATAAACTACCCTCACTTAATAATATCAGAGAAATCTCTGAGTCTTCTGTTGGCGGCGGCGATTACAATAACTCTGTCCCCTGCCATGAAAACATCATCACCAGTGGGGGTTATAGGCTTTCTGCCCCTTGCGATACCTGCAATGATAGTATTTGACTTCAAAAGCAAATCTTTAAGGGGGATATTTAAGAATTTACAATCGGCTTTTACATTAAATTCAAGAGCTTCAACATTGCCGTCCATAAGCTTATAGAGGGTTTCAACATTACTGCCCAATGAATTTTCAAGGGCACGGGCATATCTTACGATTTTGTTTGAAACAATCTCTCTTGGTGAAATGATACTTTCCATACCCAGCTTTTCAGCCATAGGGATATACTCGTTGCGATTGATTTTTGAAATAACCTTTGGAACTCCGTTAAACGAAGCGGAAACAGAAATAAGAATATTCTGCTCATCAATGCCTGTGAGTGCAACGAATGCGTCAAGGGATTTAAGTCCCTCTTCAATCAGAAGCTCCTGCTTTGCACCGTCCCCATGAATAACAACGGCTTTTGGGAATTTATCGCAAATATCACGGCACACATCACGGTCTTTATCAATAATTTTAACGCTTGTGCCGATTCTGAGAAGCATTGAAGAAAGATAATAGGCGGTTTTGCTTGCGCCAACAATCATAACATTCTTTGCCTGCTTCTGAATTACACCAAGGGATTTGAGCATTTTAAGAATTTCTGCTTTTGTGCCTGTGATGCCGACCTTGTCGCCACCTTTAAGCTCAAAATTACCGTCGGGAATATAAACATTGTTGCCCCTCTGCACAGCGCAGACAAGCACATTGCTTTTGCATTTTGAGCGAAAATCTGCCAGCTTGATGCCGTTAAGTGCACTGTCGGGCTTCAGACGCATTTCTATCATCTGAACATTTCGGCTTGAGAAAGTGTCAATTTTAACAGCTGACGGGAGCTTGAGAATATCAAAAAGCTCCTGTGCAGAAAGTCTTTCGGGGTTAATTGACATAGAAATGCCAAGATTCTGACGGAGGAAGCCGAGAGTTTCGTCATTGTATTCGGGGTTTCTGACTCTGGCAACTGTGTTGTGAACACCCATTCTGCGTGCAATGAAGCAGGAAAGCATATTCACCTCGTCCGAATTGGTAACGGCAATAAACATTTCTGCTCTGTCAACATTCGCTTCGTCAAGAACGGCATAATCTGTTCCGTTGCCGCAAACACTCATTACATCATAAGTGTTTGTAATTTCTGCAATAACATCTTCTTTTATGTCAATGGCGGTTACATCGTGTCCCTCAGCAACAAGGCTTGAGAGAATCTCTTCACCAATCTTGCCACATCCCATAACAATAATGTTCATTTAATAATCAAATCCTTCTATGTTGCTTTTTTATTAACATAAATATTACCACTAAATTGAGTTTTTTTCAAGTGGGTATTGTTTTCTGCTTATCCAGCAAAAAAATTGACGAAAAATTTGGCGATTTTAGAAAATACAGTGTCTTTTTTATGATTTACCATAAGTTTTTCGGGTGAATAGGTGGTATAAGTCAGTGCGGCTTTATCGTTTTCATAAAAAAGGGCGATATTGCCATTCTGAAGCTCTGCAAGGCAGGAATAAACAAATGTGAAATCTGTTTCGTCAGAGGTTGCACTGTAGAAATATTTCCAGTTGACCTTATTATTTTCATCATAAAGACCGATTCTGACAACGCCTTTTTTGCGTTTTTTGGCAGACGGATATGATGCGATAATCGCCTTTTGACCGTCAATCGTGCCACTGTAATTTATGAAAGACACCATGCAGTTTGAGCAATATTTCAATTCACTGTCAAGGTGATATTTGCCCCACGAAGCACCGCCGTCAAGGCTGTCTGAATAGCCTATATAGCCTGCACCGTTTCGGGAATACATTCTGAGAGTGCCGTAATTCATCATAACAAGCTGACCCTCTGAGCTTTTGATGCCGAAAATGCCGCCTTTGATTTTGTTGCTTCGCTGCCATGTTGCACCGCCATCATCTGAAAAAATAACAGATGTACGCTCTGCACCGTCGTTGTTATCATAAATCGGAAAAAGGACACGCTCAATACCGTTATACTGACAGACTAAACCTTTGCCAGGGCAGGCGGCGGTGAATCCACGGGAAGAAATTTGCGGATTTAAAATATGAGGCTCGCTCCAGCTCTCTCCCCCGTCATCACTTGTGCGAAGCCAGAGGTAAAACGCAGGGTAAATTTTAACAGGAGAGCAGGCATAGAAAATATTCGCCTGCGTAAGCTTTTCGGTTTTATTGCCAAGCTTATCAAGCTGATTTATCATAACCTTTTCAAGACTATCATTATTCATCTTATAAAGATTGTATTCATTATCAACATAAAAGCCGTTATAAACGGTGTTATCGCTGAATTTTTTTACAGGTGCAAAGCCGTTTTCAAAATCGGCAATGTAATAGGGATAATGGGTTTCATCAAGCTTTTCACTTTCAAGGGAGGTTTCTGTTGTTTTATCGCACAGGGCAATTTTGCCGTTTATGTAGCCATTATCAAAGGGTTTCGCATAGGGTGCGCCCATAAACGCAGGGCAGGCATCACAAAGGAGGTAGATTTTGCCGTTACTATCGGCAACTGCGGTGCTGTCAATAAAAGATGCACTGGAGGTTTTCACTTCGTCTGCGCTGACATCTTCAAAATCGGTGAAGTGATTAACAAGGCTGACATCTGACCAGCTTTCGCCGTTATCGTCAGAAAATCTGACAGCTGTATCAATATTAGCAGGTGAATCGGTGCCCTCGCCATAGCGAACATCAGCAGAGGCAAAAACTCTGCCGTTATTAAGGTTTGTCAAAGACGGGATTCTGAAATAATCGCTGTCAGCAGTGCCCTTTGGGAACGGCTGCGAAACAGCACCTGCACAAAATGCAAAAGGAAAGCAACCGAGGGTAAATATCATTGATAAAGAAAAGCTGATTATTTTTTTAAGTTTCATTTTGTTCACCTCGGGGGTATTATATCATATGTTGTGAAAAAGTGGAATAGGGTTGATGTGGGTTGGTGGGTGCGGGATGTCGGGGACGCAATGCCCTACAATGTGCTGTCAACTTTTTCACTATTATCTATTATATATTATCTTTTATCTAATGCCTACTGTTCTACCCCTCTGTCAAAGGGCGACGAAGTGAGTCGGGATGATTGTTCGTTTAAATTAAGCAAGTATTTTACTTTTTAAAGACAATCCCTCAGTCTTTGGCTTCGCCAAATCCGGCTCCCTTTACACAAGGGAACCGTTTTATTGTGCGATTTAGGCGAATTTGTACGATATTTTCTTAATTTTTTCGGGAAGAGCAAGCCCTTCCCCTACGGTGTGTAGTGTTCCGCCGTAAATCATTGTTGTAATATAAAGCGGGCGAACGCAGTTCGCCCCTACGCTGTTTACGATACAAATCAAGCAAATTTGTGCGGAATTTAAGAGTGGATTGCCACACCTCCTGCGGAGGTTCGCAATGACACAATTTTAGCACGGTATTGTTTCACCATTTCACTATTCACTACAACTTATTACTTCAAAGCGGGTGCGGGTGTCCCGCCATCAATTATTCATTATTCGTTATTCAATATTCATTTGAATTGTGGATTGCCACGGCTTCTGTGAAGCCTCGCAATGACAGTATCGACAATATCTTGTTCAAATTTAACTTTGTGCTGACATTTAGAGCGGGATGTCGGGGACGCCATCCCCTACAATATGCCATTTTTTCGCTATTATCTATTACATATTATCTTTTATCTAATACCTACTATTCTACCCCTCTGTCAAGGGGCGACAAAAAAGCTCGGTGCTGACTTGAAGTGTGGATTGCCACACAATGACAAAGCTCATTAAAAAAGGCTGCCGCTCCAAGCGACAGCCTAAATGCTTTTATTAAATTATAATCAGATGAGAGATTTGTAAAGCTCTGTAATTTCTTCCACGCTTGTATCTCTGGGGTTACCGGGGCGGCAAGCATCATCATAAGCTGACTGTGCAAGGAAAGGAATATCCTCTGCCTTAACAATATCTTTAAGGTCAGCAGGAATACCAACATCAAGTGAAAGCTGTTTAACAGCGTCAATTGCGGCTTTTCTTGCTTCCTCAATTGTCATTGCGTCAACGCCCTCAACGCCCATTGCCTTTGCAATATCTCTGTATTTTTCGCCTGTACAGGGTGCGTTATACTCCATAACAGTTGGGAGGATGATTGCGTTTGCAACACCGTGGGGTGTATCATAAAGTGCACCAAGAGGATGAGCCATTGAATGAACAATGCCAAGACCAACGTTTGAGAAGCCCATACCTGCAACATACTGACCGAGAGCCATACCCTCTCTGCCTTCGGGTGTGTTTTCAACAGCACCACGGAGATTTTTTGCGATGATTTCGATAGCCTTGATATGGAACATATCGCTCATTTCCCATGCGCCGAGAGTGATATAACCCTCAATTGCGTGTGTAAGAGCATCCATACCTGTAGCGGCTGTAAGTCCCTTGGGCATTGAGCTCATCATATCGGGGTCAACAACTGCAACAACGGGGATATCATGAACATCTACACAAACCATTTTGCGGTTTTTCTCTGTATCTGTGATAACATAGTTGATTGTAACCTCTGCGGCTGTGCCTGCTGTTGTGGGAACGGCAATAATGGGCACGCACTTATTCTTTGTGGGAGCTACGCCCTCAAGAGAAACAACATCGCCAAATTCAGGGTTTTTGATGATGATACCGATTGCTTTTGCTGTATCCATTGAAGAACCGCCGCCGATTGCAACAATACAGTCTGCACCGCTTGCCTTGAATGCCTCAACGCCTGTTTTAACATTCTCAACTGTGGGATTTGCTTTTATTTCTGAATATATTTCATAAGCGATACCAGCGTTATCAAGAACATCTGTAACTTTTTTTGTTACATTGAATTTAATAAGGTCGGGGTCTGAGCATACAAAAGCCTTTTTGAAGCCTCTGCCGATAATTTCATCTGCAACATGAACAATTGCTCCTGCGCCATGGTATGATGTTTCGTTTAATACAAATCTGTTTGCCATAAAAGAACAACCTCTTTTCTTAGATTTTGCAAAGTTTGCCTTTGCTGGTTTAATTTTACACCATTGTTGTGAAAAATACAATAGATTTGTTAAATGATTCACAATATTTTTACATTCCCCTGTTTTATGATTTCTTTTTTTGATAAAAATATCGACAACTGCACTGATTTATGATAATATATTTTTGAAAATTGAAAGGCAGGCGGTAAGATGGAAAAAATAACTGTTGACGGCAAAAGACTTGTGGACTCCCTTGGAAGAGAGCGAATCTTTAACGGTCTGAACGTTTGCGACAAAGGCGTTTATAACGAAAAGACGGGCAAGAGAGATTACGGCACTTTGTGGCACAAAGGTCTTGCAAAGGAGCTTAAAGAAAACGGCTTTGAGCTTATCAGACTTGGTCTTATATGGGACGCTGTTGAGCCGAAGAAAGGCGAATACAACAAAGAATACATTGATTTTATTCTTGACATTCTTGATGAATGTGAAAGCGAAGGCATTTATGTTTTTCTTGATATGCATCAAGATTTGTATTCGGGTTTTGGGGACGGCTGCGGAGATGGCGCACCCGACTGGGCTTGCCTTACAGACAAATATGAATATCACAAAGCAAAATTTGTTTGGGCAGAGGGTTACTTCTGGGGCAGAGCTGTTCACAGAGCGTTTGATAATTTCTGGAGCAACAAGGACGGTGTGCAGGATGACTATCACAAAATGTGGTCGCACATTGCAGAAACCGCAGGCAACCGCCCCGCAGTTATCGGCTATGATGTTATGAACGAGCCTTTCCCCGGCAAAAGCGGCGGCAAGATTTTTAAAAAGATTATCGGCAATCTTATTAAGACTACCATCACCGACTCTGCAATCAGCAAAGGCAAACTCATAAAATATGCTCTGAGCAACAAAGACAGGCACAAGGTGCTTGACCTTTATGGCGGTGATGAACTGAGAAAAATCACAACGGCTGCTGACGAATTAGGTAAAGATTTTGACCAGAAAAAATATTCTCCGTTTCTCAACAAAGCGGCAGAAGCTCTTAACAAAATCAACGATAAATTTATCATAATTGAGAACTCATATTTTTCAAATTTGGGTATCCCCTGCACCACACCTGCGCCCGAAAAAAACGGCAAAAAATTCAGCGCAGTTTTTGCTCCCCACGCTTATGATTTTATGGTGGACACTCCATCATACAAATACGCAAGCAACGAACGAATCAAGGCAATTTTTGACGAGCATCTTCGCACACAGGAGAGGCTCAATGTGCCTGTTATTGTTGGCGAATGGGGCGGCTTCACAGAGGGCAACGAGTGGTTCCATCACATTAAATTTTTGCTTGAGCTTTTTGATTCACGCAAGTGGAGTCAGACCTACTGGACATACTTTAACGGCATACTTGAAAGCGAAGTTACGCAGGAGGTTTTGTGCCGTCCGCACCCTGTTGCAGTAACAGGAAAAATTATTGACTACAGGCACGACAGAGAGAATGAAACTTTTACACTTACATATGAGCAGGAAAAAGATTATGAAAGTGCAACAGAAATTTTCATTCACAAGCCTATAAAAGAAATAAAAATTGACGGCGAATACACTGTAGAAAAAATCACAGAAAACCGTTCAATTCTTAAAGTAAAAACTGCCGTTGGCACAAACAAAATTGAAATAAAATTTTAATCAGAAAGGAAATGATTTTATGAAAGAAATTTTTGATTTTTTAAAGAAAGCAAATGTGTATTATCTTGCAACTGTTGAGGGCGATCAGCCAAGAGTAAGACCCTTTGGCACAGTGAATATTTTTGAGGATAAGCTCTACATTCAGACAGGAAAAGTTAAGCCCGTTTCAAAGCAGATTATGGAAAATCCAAAAGCAGAAATCTGCGCATTTATGGACGGTCAGTGGCTTCGTGTTGCAGGCGAGCTGATTGAGGATGACAGAGTTGAAGCTAAAAAATCTATGCTTGACGCATACCCCAACCTCCGCTCAATGTATGACGAAAATGACGGCAATACACAGGTATTTTATTTCAAAAATGCCAAGGCTGTTTTCAGCTCATTCACTGCACCAGAAAAAGTTATTGAGTTCTGATTATGGAAAACTTAATTGCAAAAACGCAGGAAGACATAAATCGCTGTGTGAAAATCCGCAAAACTGTTTTTGTTGAGGAGCAAAATGTGCCGATTTCACTTGAAATGGACGAATATGATTTTGAGGGTGCGCCCTGCACACATTTTCTTTTTACAGAAAACGGTGAGGATATGGGCACTTGCAGGATTATTTGCGAGCACAAAGGCGAAGCACATTTGCAGAGATTTTGTATTCACAAAAAATTCAGAGGGCAAAATTTCGGCAAGAAAATGCTCAAAGAAATTGACAGATTTTGCGGTGAAAACGGCTACGCAAAAATCGTGCTAAATTCGCAGTGCTACGCTATCCCCTTTTATGAAAAAAGCGGATACAAAGTTGTTTCGGATGAATTTGATGATGCGGGCATTCCTCACAAGGCGATGGAAAAAGAAATTTTTTCTGCGGAGTTTGAAAAGAAAAAGCAACTCTTTTTAAGTCAGAAAAATACGCTGGATTTATTCTTAAAAAACGGTGCGATTACGCAGGCACAATACAACAAAAGTTTTGGCGATCTTGTTCAAAAAATGGGCATGGAAAATGCGTTGTAATTTTTAAAAAACGCAAACAAAAACGGTGAGAGGAAATGAATCCTTTCACCGCTTTTTTGTTAGAAAAAATATTAAAGAATTGTTGTCTTTTTCTCTTCAAGAGGCATATTGGGGCGGAAGTTTGGAACCTGCAAAGTCTTGCTCTTATTTGTAACAGAAAGATTTGAAAGAAGTCCAACAGCTGTCCACTCGCAAGCCTTATAAACATCAAGGTCGGGCTGTGTATTTGTGCGGATTGCGTTGATGAAATCCTCAACGATAAAGAAGTCGCCGCCGTTATGACCAGCCTTGAGCTGCTCCTCTGTTGCGTTTCTGTATCTTTCGGGCAAGTACATATTATATTCGTCAAGGAGCTTCCACTTCATGTGCTGAATTGGTGAATCCTCGCCGATGAATGAGATTCTATCCTGATCCTCTGCACAGGATTTGAACTGAACGATACCCTTTGTGCCCTGAAGCTGGAAGTTATTCATGTTATGGGGACGGGGGCTCATGCAGTCAACACGGATGTTGAGGAGCTTGCCGTTTGCGGTACGGCACATTGTTGTTGTTCCACTATCCTGTTTAAGTCCCATATCATTATAAACGCCGGGTGAGAATGTGCTGATTTCTGTGATTCTGTCGCCCTCAAACCACTGCATAACGGGGCCAACGCTGTGTGTGGGGTAGAAATTTCCTCTTATACCGCACTGCCAGAATGAACGCCATGATGTTTTGCCGTTGGGGTAAACAAAAAGGTCGCCGATATTGTGGAGGTACATACCCTCTGCATAATAAGGCTCGCCGAACATACCCTCTTTAACAAGATTCTTAACAAGCTGAACTCTGGGGTCATATATGTAATTCTCTGCGAACATATAAATTTTGTTATACTTTTCAACGGTTTCGCACAGCCAGAAAAGCTCATCCATTGACACGCCTGCGGTAACCTCGCACATAACGTGCTTGCCTGCTTCCATGGCGGCAATAGCCTGCGGAACATGGCACTGCATGGGTGTGGCAATAATAACAGCGTCAATATCTGACTCAATCATATCGTCAAAAACACGGTAAGTTTTAATATCTCCTCCGCCGATTCTTTCAACGGCATCTTTAAGGTGCTGTTCGTCAAGGTCGCACATTGCGGCGATTTCAACATCTTCGATGCTCTGAAGTCCGAGAAGTGTTGAAAGTCCTCGAGTTCCTGCGATACCTACTTTAATTTTTTTCATGGCAATTCGCCCTTTCTGAGTTTAATTTATATTAAAATTTTCTGCTTTGATTTTTTCAAGCAGAGCCTTACAGCCTTTGTTTATATCTGCCCAAGTTTCGTTGAAATTCCCTGTGTACCACGGGTCGGCAACATCACGGGGCGTATCGGTGAAATCAAGCAAAAGGTGGATTTTGCTCTCGGTGTCCTCAGGAAAAATATAACACATATTGCGGATGTTATATTGCTCCATTGGAATTAAATAGTCATAATAATCGTAATCGCTTTCGGTAATCTGACGGGCGGTTTTGCCCTTGCAGGAAATGCCGTGCTCTGAAAGGAGCTTGCGCACAGGTGGATAAACGGGGTTGCCGATTTCTTCCCTGCTTGTGGCGGCGGAGCTGATTTCAAAATGGGAGGAAAGTCCCTCGTCCGCAACCATTTTTTTCATAACAAACTCTGCCATAGGACTTCGGCAAATGTTGCCGTGGCAGATGAATAAAATTTTAATCATTTTCTATGTTCTCCAGTGAAATTACTCTGAAAGTTCTTTAGAATTTTTCAGATAATTCTTGATTATTTCATCAAGTTTTTTTAATTTTTCTCTGTATTTTGCGGGATAAATCTGCGAAGAAAAGCTGATGCAATTTTCGTCAAACTGAAAAGAGTAGCTATAGCTTTCGCCGTCTGCCACAAACATATTTGTGAATGTTTTTTGGTGCCAGAAGTTCATATTATTTTTGCGGACAACGCTCTCAAGGTCAGAGAGAATTTTGGCATCAACAAGGTATTTTTTCACCGTAGGTTCATCGCTGTGCCACTCCGCTTTTTCGGTGGTGATAAGGGCGTGAGTGTCGTCATATTTTTCGATAGTTTCGCTGTAATAACCGCCTGTCATACCGCCGCCCGAGCTGTAATGATACTCCGTAAGGTGCTGATTTTTAATGCTTACAAAATTGCTGAATTTCATAAAAACAACTCCTGCGATTAGTATTAAAATGAGGATTGGTGCGGTGATAAATATCAATTTTATTGCATTGAATTTTTTAGTCATAGGTTCACCTTTTAACTATAATTAAAAATAACATTCTCTGTTTCTAATATAATAATATCTTTTTATCCTCAATTTGTCAATAAAAAACGGCGGAAAACTGGTGGGTTTTCTGCCGTTGGAATTGTGATTTTTTTATTTTATTAAGAGGGTTTGGGCGATGTCGGTAACGGTGAAATCGGCGGCGGTTTCTTTCTTTTCTTTTGAAAAAAGGCATCCGTAAACACCTGCGTTTTTGCCTGCCATAACATCAATTTCTCTGTCGCCAATCATCACTGTTTCGCTCTTATCAAGTGAATTATTTTTTACAATATACTCCACTGCGTCGGGTGCAGGCTTCATGGGAAAATTGTCTTCGCTTGTTACATAATCGCTGAAAAGGTCATAGACACCGTACTTTTTAAGGTAATAATAAACGCTCTCTCCCCTATGGGTATAAAGGTAATTTCTGCCGCCGTTGGCTACGATTTTTTTGAGCGTTTCAACTGTGTTTTCAAAGGGTACGGCAAGGGGTTCAAGAAGAAAATCGTGCTCATAGCTTCTGAAAATTTTCTTTTGCTCCTCGGTTGTGCCGTAAAAATCAAATGCGGTGCTGAATGTTACCTCGAAAAGTGCTTTTGCCTGTGCGTAATCGGCTGTCTTGCCGAAATCTGACATCATTTTTAAAAATGCGGATGTGATGTGGGGGTAGCTGTCGAAAAGCATACCGTCAAAATCCCATATATAATTTTTTATCATAATAAATCCTCACAAAAATAAACAGCCCCGCCAAAAGCGAGGCTGAAATGGTTAATGATTATGCGTGATACTTGAACATGAAGAACACTGTGATGCCAAGTGTGAGTGCGAAGAAAATGCCTGCAAAAATCTTTGTAACTTTTTCAAGCTTCTTTTCCATGCTCTTGCCTTTGCCCTTGCCAAAGAATGTATCTGCACCGCCAGCGATTGCGCCTGAAAGACCTGCTGAACGGCTCTCCTGCATAAGAACTACTGCAACGATAGCTATGCAAAGAAGGATAAGAACTATAGCGAGTACATACTGGATTGCTGTCATTTTAAATTCCTCCAATAGATTTTTTACTAACATATATTAACATATTATTTTGTAAAATGCAATAGATTTTTTAAATTTTATTTTGCCTTTCATTTATGAAAACTCTGAAAAGTGGCAAGGAGCTTTTGAAAAATGCTTTGTAGCTTTCGCAATAATCTCTGTCGGCTTTCATTCGCTTGCACCCTCCCCCACGGCAGACGGGGTAAAACTCACATTTTTTGCACTTTTCGGGAACAGAAAGGCTCTCACGCAGGAAAGTTTCTGCCCTTTCACAATGGGCAAGGGTGTTAAAATCGCTATCGTTAATATTGCCAAGCAGCCATTCATCGGTGCAATAGAAATCGCAGGGGTAGATGTTGCCGTTGCCCTCAGCCACAAACTGGTGCATACAATGACCGCACAGACCGCACTGCTCGGTTTTGCTGCCGAGGAAAAGATGCACAAGGTTATCGAAGTAGCGGACAGAGGTGTAATCCCCACGGACATAATCTTTCACATAGAGATTGAAGCCGTGAATGAGAAATTTTGCATACTGCCTGACGGTCATATACATTTCGTTTTCGCTTGTATCGCCAAATGGGCGCAGGCAGGGAATGAACTGAAGATATTTGAAGCCCTTTGCGGTGAGGGATTTATAAATTGTGTCGATATTCTCGGCACAGTAGCCTGTGAGAACGGTTAGAATATTGAAATCCACGCTGTGCTTTTTGAGGATTTCGGAAGCGGAAATAATTTTGCGGTAGGCATTATTGCCCTCGTCATCAAAGCGGAAGCGGTTGGCTTTGAAATCGCCATCAAGACTTAACCCCACAAGAAAATTATTACGGTGAAAGAACTCCGCCCATTCGTCATTCACAAGGGTGCCGTTGGTCTGGATTCCATAGAAAATTTGGCTGTTTTCAGTGTTATATTTTTGCACAAGGGACACAAAATTTTTAAAAAAATCCACACCTGCAAGGAGCGGTTCACCGCCCTGAAAAGCAAAGGCTACGCTTTCGCCCGAAGCAAAGAGAAGTGCCTTTTCTATGAGATTTTCAGCGGTTTCGCCTGCCATAATTCCGTAGCTTTTCACCTGACGCATATCTGAAACATCGTGATAAAAGCAATATCTGCAACGCATATTGCACAGGCTGGAGGCAGGCTTTATCATAATTGAAAGTGGTGGCATTGAATCACCTTATTTTATAATTCCTCTGCGGTTTTCTTTGAAATCTTTCATAATTTCTTTCATTTTTTCGTTCATTTCGGCTG
This sequence comes from Acutalibacteraceae bacterium, assembly GCA_045598085.1. Classification (GTDB taxonomy): domain Bacteria; phylum Bacillota; class Clostridia; order Oscillospirales; family Acutalibacteraceae; genus CAG-488. The sequence continues at coordinate 17,802 of JAZLLI010000020.1, read as the reverse complement.
AAACTGTGGGATAAACGGGGGTGCGGTTGTAATTCTCCCCTGCATCATCTGAAAGAATGTGAAGCCAGTTTTTGCGGAATTTATCGAAAAATGCGGAGTTATCATTCTGAATACGCTGGAAATATTTGAAATCAAGATATTCGTTATCTTTCAGAACATCGTAGTCATAATTCGCATACTCTTTTTGTGAAAGAATTTCACTGGTGGGGACGGTATATTGAATTGACTTTAGCTTTTCACGCTTCATATAAAGAATGGGATGCTCTTTTGTGTGGATAACATCGTCATTTTTAAGAGTGGGAAGCATGGAAATGCCGTCAATTTTTCTATCTGACGGGAGGTAGCTTTCTTCGCCGTTGCCACTGATTGCACAAAGGTCAATAAGCGTTGGTAAAAGGTCAACAAGAGTGGCAGACTGTGAGCGAGTTGAGCCTGCTTCCCACAAGCCGCCATTGCCCCAGCGGATTGCAAAAGGCACTTTCTGACCGCCCTCATAGGCAAGATATTTGCCGCCACGAAGCTCGCCTGTTGAGCCTTCAAGAGCGGGGCCGTTATCGCTTGAAAAGATGATAATTGTATCGTCAAGCTCCCCTGCTTTTTCTAATTTATCAAAGAGCAGACCGAGGTAGTAATCCACCTCTGTTACGCAGTCAACATATGTGCCCATACCTGTTTTGCCGTCAAAATCATCACCTGCATAAACGGGCGCATGAGGCCACGGGGAGGCATAATAAACGAAGAACGGGTCATCGCTTTGCATTTGATTATCAAGCCATGAGAACATCTCGTTGTTTATGTATTCGGTCGCCTTGCTCTGGTCTTTCAGCTCGTCAACACCGTGGACAATTTCGTATTCGCCATTCTGCTCTTTCACATGGTAGAAAGGCGTCATATCATTCACATAGTGGCTGCCGTAGAAATAATCAAAGCCCTGATTTGTGGGGAGATATTCGCCATAATCGCCAAGATGCCATTTGCCGAAGCAGGCGGTGTCGTACCCCGCACTCTGGAATACCTCAGCCATGGTGATTTCATCGCCAAGCATACCATCACAGTTTGCGCCCATTTCGATAGAATTGAAAATTCTTGTGGAGGCAAAGGGCGAAAGAGTATCGACAGTTGGGTAGATTACATTATCTGCAAAGCCACGGAAAGGATACCTGCCTGTCAACGCCGCAAAGCGTGCAGGTGAGCAGACAGAATAGCTTGAATAGAAGTTGTCAAAAGATACGCCCTCATCGCAAATGCGGTCAAAATTTGGGGTGTCATAAATTGCGCCGTAGTGTGAAATGTCGCCCCAGCCTAAATCGTCCATAAGAATGAAAAGCACATTGGGGCTGTCTTTTTTATATTTATCAACGCCTTTAAGGTAGTTATCCTGCCCGTCCCACAATCTTTCTGTATTGGGAAGCGAGCGAAGATTCATTGTGAGAACATAGAAAACCGTTGTGCCTGCAAGGAGAATACTAAGCAGGAATGATACGATTTTTTTAGGTTTTAACTTTGCTGTGATTGCAACAAGGAGCACGAGTGCCACAATCCACGGCAAAGCGAGAAGCAGATTACCGCCGATTCGGGTAAGCACATTGCCTGCGTGGGTAAAGAGCGGATGAGCGGCACTTTTCCACCCTGCAAGACCTGTGGTAAACGCACCGAATGAAGCGTCTGCACCAAAAATTGTGTAATAAAGGATGATGCCAAGACCTGCTGAGCCGTAGCCGATTATATTCCAGAGATAGAGCTTTTTCTTGATGATAATGCCTAAAATAATCAGTGCAGAAATGATGCACATAAAGGCCACTGCCACAACGGCAACAAGGTTAAGTCTGAGCACAAAAAGTGCGGCAAAAATCAAGATGCCCGCTATGCCTGTTATGAATGGAAAAATCTTTTTGGATTTATCAAAGGTCAAGTTCATCACACCTTTCAATCGGGTAAAAAAATATTTAAAAAATATATAATATTTTCGTTCTTTGTGGATAAGATACTATTGCGGAAACGAAACGGAGCGTTTGCAGACTTTCCGCAACCGTTTGGGCGGAAAGATCTGCTTAAGCGGTTTTTTTATTTTATAAAAGGCTCATCTGCTCCCCTGCATCCTCTGCACTTAAAAGTGCACCTGTTGAGGGCAGATTTTTTGTTTTATATCTATAGGGTTTTGCAAACTCGCCCTGTACATAATCACGGACAACTGTAACTGTATGACCCTTTTTGAGGGTGAAAACTGCAACGCCCTGTGTATCTTTGGTGGTTTTGGGTGAAATTGCGCCTGTATTAAGAAGAAGAATTCTGCCGGCAGATGACTGCATAACAAGCTCGCAGTCCTCTTTAATGTACCTTATAGCGGCAATGGGGTATTTATCGCAATAAGCCTTAATGAGCTTTTTGCGGTTTGTTTTGGTCTGATAAGCTGAAAGGTCAACCTTGGCAACTCTGCCGTTTTCAAAGAAGAAAAGGAGATAGCCTGAATAATCCTTTGTTGTTATCATTGCAACGGTGTTTTCGCCCTCGTCCATCTGAAGCTTTGAGGGGATGTAATCGCCCAAAACGCTCGCCTTGCCTAAATCAAAATCTGCAACCTTTGATTTATAAACCTGGCATTTATCGGTGAAGAAAAGGAGGTCTGTGTTGTTGCTTGACTCAACCTCAATGATAACCTTGTCGCCCTCTTTCACCTTTTGCTCGCCACTGGTGCGAAGAGCCTGCGGAGTAATCTTTTTGAAATAACCCTCCTGTGTGAAGAAAAGATTTACAGGGAAATCGGGAATTTCTTCAACAGCCTCCTGCTCTGCGGCAGCCTCGTGAGCAGAGATAATCTGAGTTCTTCTATCCTGTCCGTGCTTCTTTGCAACATCCTCAAGCTCGGTAACAAGAATCTTTTTAATCTTTGCTTTGTGTGCAAGGATGTCTTCCATTTCGGCAATGTCTTTTCTAAGCTGTTCCACATCCTGTGTACGCTTCAAGATATACTCTCTGTTAAGGTGGCGGAGCTTTATCTCTGCAACATAGTTTGCCTGAATTTCATCAATGCCGAAGCCAATCATCAAGTTGGGAACAACTTCGCTTTCCTCGGCAGTTCCACGGATAATCTGAATAGCTTTATCAATATCAAGCAAAATTTTCTGAAGTCCTTCAAGAAGATGAAGCTTCTCTTTTGCTTTTGTAAGGTCAAAGAAGATTCTTCTCTGAACGCTTTCCATTCTGAAAGCAATCCATTCATTGAGAATATCACGAACACCGAGAACCCTCGGCACACCTGCGATAATAACATTGAAGTTACAAGAGAAAGTATCTTCAAGTGGTGTGGAGCGATAAAGCTTCTGCATAAGCTTGTCCGCATCAGTTCCCTTTTTAAGGTCGATTGTGATTTTAAGACCCGACTTATCTGTTTCATCACGAATATCGTTGATTTCACGGACAGTGCCAGCCTTATATTTTTCAATGATTTTATCAATAATTGCTTCCGCAGTTGTTGTTGGCGGAATTTCGGTTATTTCGATACATCTGTTTTCTTTATCGTAGTTATATTTTGCTCTTACCTTGAAGCCGCCTCTGCCTGTTTCATAAATATTTGCCATAGCATCACGGTCATAAAGGAGAAGTCCGCCGCCCGGAAAATCGGGAGCTTTAAGAGTATCTGCCACATCAGCATCGGGATTTTTAATAAGCATAATTGTGGTGTCGCAGATTTCTTTAAGGTTAAAGGCGCAGATTGAGCTTGCCATACCAACAGCAATACCTGTTGTGGGGTTAGTGAGAATTGTGGGGAACTTAACGGGGAGCAATGTAGGCTCTTTTGTTGTATTATCGTAGTTATCCACAAAATCAACTGTGTCTTTATCAATATCGGCAAAAAGCTCTGCGCAGATCGGGGCAAGCTTTGCCTCTGTATATCTTGGTGCCGCCCACTGCATATCTCTTGAATATGCCTTACCGAAGTTACCCTTTGAATCTACAAACGGGTGAAGAAGCGCTTCATATCCCCTTGAAAGACGAACCATTGTGTCATAAATTGCAGCATCACCGTGGGGGTTCAGCTTCATTGTCTGACCAACGATATTGGCAGACTTTGTTCTTGCACCGTTGAGAAGTCCCATTTTATACATTGTATAAAGGAGCTTTCTGTGTGATGGCTTGAAACCGTCAATTTCGGGAATTGCTCGAGAAAGAATAACGCTCATTGCATAGGGCATAAAGTTTGTTTCGAGCATTTCGGTAATATTCTGCGGCATAACGATACCTGCACCGAGGATATGGGTGTTAGGGTTCATGCCGTCTTCTGTTTTTTCAATTTTCTTTTTCTTCGCCATATTCCTCACCTCAGCTCAAATCAAGCATATCAATGTAAAGGTGTCCTGTCTGTGCAATATGCTCCTTACGGCCTGCAAGGTCATCACCTAAAAGCATATCGAACACCGCCGCCGTTCTTTCAGCATCCTCGGGTCTGATTTCAATAAGTCGCCTTGATTTGGGGTTCATTGTTGTCATCCACATCATTTCGGCTTCGTTTTCACCAAGACCTTTTGAACGCTGGATTGTGTATTTCTGCTTGCCGATTTCTTCTAAAGCCTGTGTTTTTTCTTTTTCTGTATAAGCAAACCACACCTGATCTTTTGTGTTGATTTCATAAAGAGGTGTTTCGGCAATGAACACCTTGCCCTCTTCAATCAATGTGGGCATAAGCCTGTAAATCATTGTGAGAATAAGGGTTCTGATCTGGAAGCCGTCAACATCAGCATCGGTGCAGATGATGACTTTATTATATCGGAGCATATCGAGATTGAACTCGGTTAAGCCTTTCATAGATTTTGACTTAACCTCAACACCGCAGCCAAGAACTTTTATAAGGTCGGTGATGATTTCGCTTTTAAAAATTCTGTCATACTCACATTTAAGGCAGTTGAGAATTTTACCTCTGACGGGCATAAGAGCCTGAAATTCTGAATTTCTTGCCTGCTTACAGGCACCAAGAGCTGAATCGCCCTCCACAATGAAAAGCTCACGCTCTGCGGCATTTTTAGTGCGGCAATCAACGAATTTCTGAACTCTGTTTGCAAGGTCATTGGATGTTGTAAGAGATTTTTTAATAGCCTGACGGGTACTCTCTGCCTTTGTGCGGCTTCGCATATTTATAAGCACCTGATTTGCGATTTTATCTGCTTCGGCTCTGTTTTCAATGAAATAAATTTCAAGCTGATGCTTGAAGAAATCTGTCATTGCCTCTTGAATAAATCTGTTGGTGATGCTCTTTTTAGTCTGATTTTCGTATGAAGTCTTTGTTGAGAAAGATGAAACAACAAGAATCATACAATCCTCAATATCTTCAAACTTGATTTTTGCATCGCTCTTCACATATTTTCCGCTTGTTTTGAGGTATGAATCTATCTGATAAACAAAGGCATTGCGCACAGCCTTATCGGGCGCACCGCCATGCTCCAGCCAGCTGGAGTTATGATAATACTCTTTAAGCTGATTTTTATTTGAGAAGCAAAGGGAAGCGTTGATTTTAACACGGTAATCTTTCTGGTCATCTCTGTCTCTGCCTGTACGCTCGGTCTGCCAGCTCTGCACAGTTGTGAGAGCGTCCTCCCCTGCGATTTCAGAAACATAATCTGTGATGCCATTATCGTATTTATACTCGAATGTTTCAAAACCTCTGCCAACCTGATTTTTGAGAATGAAAGTTATGCCTGCGTTGACAATCGCCTGACGCTTCATAATGCTCTGAAAATATGAGAGCGGAATATCAATATCGGTGAAAACTTTAAGGTCGGGACGCCATTTAATGCGTGAGCCTGTATCACGGTGGCGATATTCCTCTTTTTCCATTTTGCCAACAGGCTTGCCTTTTTTGAAGTTAAGGGTATATTTGAAGCCGTCCCTGTGAATTTCTGCTTCCATATATTCAGAAGCATACTGGGTTGAGCAAAGACCAAGACCGTTAAGACCGAGGGAATACTCATAGCTGCCGCCGTCATTGGTGTCATACTTACCGCCAGCATAAAGCTCGCAGAAAACCAGCTCCCAGTTATATTTTTTCTCTTTTTCGTTATAATCAACGGGTATGCCTCTGCCGAAATCCTGAATTTCAATAGAATTATCAGAGAAACGGGTAACAACGATTTTATCGCCGTAGCCCTCTCTTGCTTCGTCTATTGAGTTTGAAAGAATCTCAAATACAGAGTGCTGACAACCCTCTATATCATCGGAACCGAAAATAACCGCAGGGCGTTTTCTAACTCGGTCTGCGCCCTTCAAAGAGGTTATCGTATCGTTGCCGTAGCTTGCTTTCTTTGGCATTTCAATTTCCTCCGTAAAGAAATAGTTCACATTTTAATATACAATAAATGAGAATATTTGTCAAGGAAAGTATAACTTATAGCGGTGCTGAAAAAGTGGGATTAGTGTCGGTGAAAGTTCGCAAAAAGAAATATGCAAAAAAATTGGAAATTTTTAAATTTTTTTTAAAAAATCTATTGACAAATTGAAATATATGGTGTATTATAGCGTAGTGCTTTGAGACACAAATGATTCATTAGCTCAGCCGGCAGAGCACTTGACTTTTAATCAAGGTGTCCGGGGTTCGAATCCCCGATGGATCACCAAAACAGAAATCCATAACCGCAAGGTTATGGATTTTTTGTTTTGCCGAGGGAGTTCGAACCCTGAGAGGGTGAGGAGCGTTAAGAAAACAATTCGGTGAATTGTTTTTAGCTCCGATGCTTTCAGCGGGTACTGCCACGGGCGGTCGCTGAAAGTGCAGGATTTGCGAAGCAAAGCCGTGTCCCCGATGGATCACCAAAAACCGTAACCGATTGGTTGCGGTTTTATTTTTTTATCATCCGAGGGGATACGAACCCTGTGAGGGTGAGGATTACCAAAAAATATACCCGCTGAAAGAGATTATCTTTTTCAACGGGTTTTTTATTTCGCAACAAGCTTGGATTGTCTGAACTTTATTTTTTATCTATATTTCGGGTATATGCTTCTTGTATGTAACTATTGATACAATAAATCCTGCAATGATTGGTATTACCATAGCGGCAATAACTATAACCATAGTTTTTATATCATAGCTTTTAAGCCCGAATTTATTAAGGCATTTCACCATACCTTCAACAACGCTCATAGGCAGTGCTAAGGGCAAGCCGAGATAAGCAAACGGCGAAGCAAAAGAGCCGTTTATAAGTGTTCCGAGCGTTGCAACTATCCAGAAAAGTAAGCCAAAACCTGCTGGTGAGGCAAGAGAAATTAACATGGATTTAAAATAACTCGGCTTATTTTTCTTACCTGCAAAAAAGCCAACGGCGATCAATACAGCACAGAAAAACAGCGGATACACAAACGGCAATACTTCAGTGTCTGCAAAGTCAAGTATATCACCAAAGACAAATACTCCTGCAAAAAGCGGAGCACTGCCCCATACTAATATGGCAGTGAAGATACCTGCAATAATCTGTAATATTTTTGATTTTCTCTTCATATATCTCACGCCTTTTTATTTAATTTTACTACTTTTTTTGAAGATGTCAAGTGATTTTATATAAGTATCGCCTCATATTTGCAGAAATTTAATTTATATTTATACTTTCCTGTATTTTGGGATAGATTGTTGCAAATTAAATCGGGTGCGGGTGTCCCGCCCGAAATTATTCATTATTCAATATTCGTTTATTCATTTGAATTGTGGATTGCCACGGCTCTTTGAGCCTCGCAATGACATTGTTTTAGCTCGGTGCAAATACATACGGGAAGAGCAAGCACTTCCCCTACGGTGTGTGCTGACCTTTTATGCTACAAGTCAAGCTGATATATGCAAGATTTAAGAATGGATTGCCACACCTCCTACGGAGGTTCGCAATGACAACAACGGGATGTCGAGGACGCCATCCCCTACAGATGCAAATCGAAGCATAGTGCAAATTCGGGAGTTTTCTGCTAATAGTTAGAGAACAATCCCTCAGTCTTTTTGCTGTAGCAAAAATCCAGCTTCCTTTACACAAGGAAGCCGTTTTATCGTGCGATTCAAGTGAATTTGTACGATATTTTCTTAATCTTTTCGGGAAGAGCAAGCCCTTCCCCTACAGTGTGTCGTCCACTTTTTCACTACAACTTATTACTTTAATCGGGTGCGGGTGTCCCGCCCGAAATTATTCATTATTCAATATTAAATATTCATTCAAATTGTGGATTGCCACGGCTTCTGCGAAGCCTCGCAATGACAATGCCGACAGTTTTTCGTTCAAATTGTTATTTCTGCAATCGGTTAGGAACGGGGGGGGCAAGCCCCTCCCCTACGGTGTTTATAGTACAAATCAAGCAAATTTGTGCAGAATTTAAGAGTGGATTGCCACGCTCCGCTCGCAATGACAAGCAGTAAGACAAGTTAATTCTATGCAAAGCAAAAGGATTTCAGCGGTGAACTGAAATCCTTTTTGTTATATTATTCAAAATAAACTGTGAAGCTTTTGCCGTCTCTATTTGCCATTTCGGTGAAGTTAAGACCAACATTCATAAGAAACTCGCCTGAGTAGCTTTCGCCGTCAAGGCTGCATTTATACATTTTGTTTGCGTCAAGTCCTTTGAACTTAATAAAGTTAAGCGTATGGGAGTTGCGGCGCATACAAACGAATGTGAACAGGAAGCTCTGCTTATCCTCGGCAACAATCTGCCATGCGGCATAATAGCTGTCATCAAATGGGCTGATAATTCTGTAAAGGTCGCCCTTTCTGATGAGCCAATAATATTTATGGTAATCGGCTATCTGCTGTTTGATGATTTCTTTATCCTCTTCTTTGAGCTTTATGGGGTCAAGCTCGTAGCCGAATGTGCCCCACATTGCAACATTGCCCTTTGTTTCGTAGCCTGTTCTGTCGCAAGCGGAAACATGTGCGCCCTGTGTTGATGCAGGGTAGCACATTGATGTGCCAAACTGAATATAAAGACGCTGAATTGGGTCGGTATTATCGCTTGTCCAGATCTGCGGTGAGAAGCTAAGCATTGCAGGGTCAAAGCGTCCGCCGCCGCCTGAGCATCCCTCAAAGAGAATGTCGGGGAATGTGGTAACAAGGCGGTTCATAAGGTCATATGTGCCAAGAATGAAGCGGTGGAAAAACTCTTTTTTACGCTCGGGTGGAAGAAGTGCAGAGCCTGCATCTGAAATGTTGCGGTTGAAATCCCACTTAACATAGTCGATTTTGTTTTCGCTGAGCACTTTATACATCTGATTCCAAATATTTTCTCTTACATCCTCTCTTGAAACATCAAGAACATACTGATGTCTGCCAAGCATGGGGTTGCGGTTATCAACATGAACATGCCAATCGGGGTGCGCTCTGAAAAGCTCTGAATCGGGGGAAATCATTTCGGGCTCATACCATATGCCGAATTTAAGACCCTCGGCATTTACACCGTCAATAAGCGGTTTAAGTCCGCCAACAAGCTTCTCTTCATTAACGAACCAGTCGCCAAGGCTGTTGGTATCGTCATTTCTCTTGCCGAACCAGCCGTCATCCATAACGAGCATTTCAACGCCAAGCTTCTTTGCTTCGTGAGCAAAGGCAACAAGCTTTTCTTTATCAAAATCAAAATATGCAGCTTCCCAGCTATTGATAAGAAGTGGGCGTTTTTCGGTTTTATACTTGCCTCTGATAAGGTTATTGTTATAGAAGCGGTGGAAAATTCGGCTCATTTCACCGATACCGTCGGGAGTATAAACAGAAACGACTTCGGGGGTGTAAAACTCTTCATTAGGTTCAAGAGTCCATTCAAAATCGCTGGGGTTGATGCCCATAATAAATCTTGTGGAGCAGTTGTGGTCGCACTCTGCAAGGGCAGAGAAATTGCCCGAATAAACAAGGTTAAAGGCATAAACCTCGCCATAATCCTCTGTTGCGCCTGCCTTTGCAAAGGCAACAAATGGGTTTTGTGAATGACCCGAAACGCCACGCTTGCTTTCGATTCCCTGCACTCCGTGAGCGAGGGGGCGGCGGCAGAGGTTGCGCTCTTTATCATGTCTGCCCCAAAGGGTGAGCATATCAAAATTCATTGTGTTGAAATCGTAGCATCCGCTGAATGCACGCTCAACAAACATTGTTTTGTCGGATGTATTTTTGATTTTAACGCTCTTTGTCATAACAGGGTGATTTTCAAAAACTGTGTAGCTCAAGGTTACAAGTGCGCCTGTTACGCTGTCAATTGCATCAATTTCGAGGGTTTCAGCTTCATCGTCAGAATTTGCGTATGTGGTGGGCATCTGCGGAATTGACTTTTTGCCCTTGAAAATTCTGTGAGTGAGGTATCTTATATCTGTAACATTATCGCCGTTATAGTTTCTGACAGCAAGTGCGCTGATTCTGAAATCTGCCGCACCGTTGCAGCCATACTCTATGGGAGCAGTATCGGGAGTGAAGCCGTTTTCACCAATAACGGGGTTTGCAAGTGAGAATGATGCAGAGGGGTTACGCTTGCAGAAATTCTCAAAGTGCATATCAGAGATTTTTTTGCCGTAATAGAAATTCAAAAGGTAATTTTCCTGATAAATGCCGATAACATATGATGTTTTGCTGGTGTCAAGCCTGAAAAGGCGTTTCTTTTCATCATAAAAAATGCTCATAATATTATCCTTTCATTACTTTTTAAGTTTTTTAACAAGGCTTTTGATGCCAAAGCCAACGGCAGCTGTGCCAAGGGCGGCAGAGCCAATCCAGATAGCGTTGCGGATTTTTTCGGTTTCGTCTGCACTCATAAGATACATGGCATCTGTAAGAAGATTATCGCCTAAAATATCGTAGAGATTAAGAACATAGGTGTTGAAGTTTTCGGGGTCTTTTTCGTCAATTTCAAAAACACGGATGGCTCTTGAGGTTTTGAATCCCTCACATCTGAATGAAGCACCTGGGGACTGAATAAGCCTTACACCGTCAACAACTGCGTCAAAAGAATTCTGGTGATCATGACCGAAAACCATTGCAAGCACATCGCCCTGCTCTTTCACAGCTTCAAGCTCGCCTGTTTCCATTTCGCAGGTGCAGGAATATTCTTTTGCGTAGCCGTCTGCTTTTTCGGGGTCAAGCTTAAAATATTCGCCGTGATGGCAAACTGCATCGGGGTCATTTTCATCACAGGGGGTGAAAAGAGATTCACATTCTTTAACAGGAATATGCTGGAAAAGGAGTGATTTTACTGCCTCTCCCCCATTCTGTTCTTTAAGCTCGTTGCTTTTTTCTTTATACCACTGAATTGTTTCTTTTGAAACGCCCGAATAGGCAGGCTTTCCAAATGAATCTGAACCAGCGGAGTCAATCATCCAAAGGTTAAATGCGATTTTTTCGCCCTTGCTGTCATAAATCGGCACATTGTATGTATCGCAGTCAAGTCCGTTATCCTCTGAATTAAGACCGAAGAAATATGGGTGCTTGAGATAATACTCTGCCTGCTCCTGCTTTGAGAAGCCGTTCATATCGTCATGGTTGCCATAGTGCATACAATATGGAATTTTTCTTTTATCAAGTGGGTCAAGGATATGGCTCAATGCCTTTTCCATTCTTTTGGCGGTAACACGCATATCGCTGTTTTGAAGGAAGCCGAGCATCGGGTCATCAAGGTGGTTACCGAGGATGTTATCGCCTGTGAAAACAACCATATCGGGCTTCACCATATCGTATGCCTTATTGAGCATATGGCACATCACATGGCGAACATTGTGTAAATCCTGCGGGTCGCTGACCTGCATTATTGTGATTTTTCCGCTTTCGGGGAACTGTATTTTCATTTCTTTTTGCATAATTTTCACCTTTACTGGGGGATTATATCAAATGAGAAGCTGAACTCTTTCTCATTGAAAAGTCGCCACGGCTCTGTTTCTTCATAATAGGGGCAATCTGCGTGCATTTTGTAATCAAGTGAAACGATTGTTTTATCAAGCTCTTTCAGCTCATCATCGTGAGCGGTTTCAAGGAGCTGTTTATCGTCATAATGCTTTGCGTTAAAGAGGAAGCCGTCTTTGGAAGTATCTGCAAAGAGGAAGCCTCTGCCCTGTGAATCTGTAACAGATGCTGTTTTGGTTTTGTAGTGGGCGGAACATTCTGTTGGAACAACATAATGCTCAAAGTTTTCTGATACGGTTGTTTCGTATTCTGAAATCATCTGACTTCTAAAGCGGTCGCTGTATGTTTCAACAGGTCCGTAGCCTAAATATTTCATATTTTCAAAGGATTTCGGCATTACAATATTAAGACCGAAGCGAGGAAGTGCAGGGGCACGCTCTGTTACATTTGCCTTAACAGAAACATTCATTTTGCCGTCTGAGGTGAATGTATAAATTACATCTGCCCACAAAGCAGGTGGCATTGCTGAAGCGGCAAAAGAGATTTTTGTGTGAATAATCGCCTTTGCTTCTGAAAACTCAACAAGCTTGGTGCTGTAGGTTTTCTGATAAGCGTGCTCATATCTTGCCCTTTTCCAATCGGACTGGCAACCGTTAGAGGGGTGATATGCTCTGTCGATATTAAATGTTACAGGCTCACTGAGAAGCTCTGTACCGTTATTTATAGAAACAATTCTGCCTGTGATTTTATCAAAAACATATTTTGTTTTGCCACAGGTGATGTTGATTTTGGTGCGTGTTTCATCAAGTGAAAGGGAGGATTTTTTGCCACTTTCAGCAGAAACGGCACTGTCTGAAAGAATGAACTGAACATGACCCACTTCATAATCTTTCTCTGCCCAGAGGGTATTTTCTTTTTGCCTAAAATTGAGAATGAGAGTGGTAAGCTCTTTTGCTTCAACAGAAGTGAAAAGGGTATATTCTTTCTCTGCACGGGGGGCAATGTCGGTATCGGTAACTATTCCGCCCATAGTCTTTTTGCCGTTGATTTCAACTGCCCATTCAATATAATAATCTGAAAAAGAAGTGAAATAACGCTTATTTTTAACGGTGATTTTGCCGTTTTCATATTTTACACTGAAAGGCTGATATGTGATTTTCATATCGTGGTAGCCAGGGCGAGGAGTTCTGTCGGGATAAACAAGTCCGTCAACACAATAGACTTTATCGTTGGGATAATCGCCAAAGTCGCCGCCGTAGCGGTATTTGGGATTCTCTTTTGTGCCGATATTCACTGCGTGGTCGGTAAGCTCCCACACACAGCCGCCGCAATAATTATCGTAATCCTCAAATTTATCCCAGTGGTTTGGAATATCGCCTGTGCTCCATGCGGCAACATATTCGCAATAGAAGAATGGCTTCTCGTTTTCGGGGTCATTGAGGTATTTTTCAAGATAATCAAGCGGTGCATACATACGGCTTTCAACATCTGAAATATCGGTGAAATCCTTATTAAGACGAGCCTGATATTCAAGATGAGCGTTTTCATAGTGAATAATAGCTTTTGGCAGACGGTTTCTTATGTAATTTGCCATATGGCGGTGATTTTCGCCACAGCCAGATTCATTGCCTAAAGACCACATAATTACACAGCCGTGGTTTTTATCACGCTCAAAAAGGCGGGCGGCTCTATCTACACAAGCATCCTTCCAATCCTCGTTATCGCAGAGGAATGCCCAGGAATCCCAGTACCAGTCGCCGTAATTATAGCCCATGCCGTGGCACTCAAGGTCGGCTTCGTCAATAATCATAAAGCCAAGCTCATCGCACATAGTAAGGAAGCGTGGGTCATTGGGGTAATGAGAGGTTCTGATAGTGTTTACATTTGCTCGCTTCAAAAGGAGCAGGTCATTTTTCATATGCTCAACAGGGATAACATAGCCTGTTTCGGGGTGGCTATCGTGGCGGTTAATGCCACGGAGCTTGATTTTTTGACCGTTTAAAAGGAGCGTTTTATTTTTTATTTCGATTCTTTTCACTGCAAGCGGCAGGGAGATATATTCACCGCCAAAGGAAATGAGAAGAGTATAAAGCTGTGGATTTTCGCTGTTCCACAAAACGGGATTTTCAATATCAAGGTCAAAATTGCCGTCTGCGCTGCCCTCTTTAATAAGGCATCCGCAAGGGGCAAAGAGCTTATAATTAAGCTCCCCTGCACCGACAATTTCGTTTTTAACTGAAAGAGTGGCAGAGGTGAAATCCTCTGAAACATTGTAGTCAACAAAAATATCTTTGATATGATTTTCGCTTCGCTCAAGGATATAAACATCTCTGAAAATGCCCGAAAGGCGGAAGAAATCCTGATCTTCCATATATGAGCCGTGGCAGAATTTCACAACAAGAATTTCAAAGGTATTCTCGCCATCTTTAAGTGCAGAAGTTATATCCATTTCGCTGGTGCAGTGGCTGACCTGACTGTAACCCACAAACTTGCCGTTTACCCACAAATAGAAGCATGGAGCAACACCTTCAAAATTGATGAAATAATTCTTGTTGTTCTTTTTGTTGAAATCAATCTTTTTTCTGTAAAATCCGCAGGGGATAACATCGGGAAGATTGGGCGGGTCAACGGGATATGGGTAATCCTGATTGATATAATTTGGAACATCGTAGCCCCTGCCAAGATACAACTGCCAGCATGAGGGAACATCAATTTTATCTTTGCAAACAACTGTTGAAGTGAAATTTTCGTCCTCAATTTCAAGCTCTTCAACATTCTCAAAAAAGCTGAAATCCCACTGACCGTTAAGGAGAGTTAAAAGAGATGAATTTTCTCTGTCTGTTGAGGCACTTTTTTCGTCCGCAAATGGAACAAAATATGCCCTCGGTGCTTCACAGCCAACATGCAGGCTTGAAAGCATTCTATAATATCTGTCTGCCATATTGCCCTCCTTATGCAAGGTTCATGAAAGATGTAAGGATTCTCTTAACGCAGGCTTCAAGGTCGGCACGGTTGATTCTGCCATCCTCAATGCCCTTTTTTAAATCTTCGGGGTAGCCGATATGCATTTTCATATCATTACCAGCCTTAACCTCTTTAACGGGGTCATTTTTAACGCCCCAATCGGTTGTTACCATGCCTTTGAAGCCCCATTCATTGCGGAGAATGCCTGTGAGAAGCTCCCAGCTTTCTGAAGTGTGCTGACCGTTAATGAGGTTATATGATGACATAACTGTCCACGGATTTGCCTCTTTAACGCAGATTTCAAAGCCTTTGAGGAAGATTTCTCTCAACGCTCTTTCAGAAAGTCTTGAATCGCAGGCGAAGCGGTTTGCTTCTTTATTGTTGCAGGCGAAATGCTTCATTGAAACGGCAACTTTCTGGGACTGAATACCTCTGATTTCTGCGGCTGTGATTTTGCCTGCAATAATCGGGTCTTCTGAAAGGTACTCGAAATTTCTGCCGCAAAGTGGATCTCTGTGGATATTAAGTGCAGGAGCAAGCCAGATGCCGATATTGTTTTCTCTGATTTCTGCCGCAGCGGCTGCGCCAACTTTATATGCAATATCTGTATTCCAACTGCAAGCAAGGAGAGTTGAGCAAGGCCATGCGGTGGTGGGGATGCCTGTTTCAACGTTCAGACGAAGACCTGCGGGGCCGTCCGCAGTGGGAACAGCAGGAACACCAAGGCGTTTAAGTCCGCCGAAGCAACCTGTGTTTGCAACACCCGTTGGTGGCTGACCGCCTACAAAATCCATAAGTTCATCATCTGTGAACTGACGAACAAACTCATCCATTGTGATTGTTTCGCCAACCTCTGTGAATTTAACCTCATCCTTTAGTGCGGTAACATCTGCAAGGGTGTTTTCGCCATAGTAATAACTGCTCTCGCCTGTGGGAAGAGCCTCATATTCGCCTGATGAAGTAAGTCTTTTTGCAAGGTTAAATGGGCGGCAATACTGTGTGAGCTGTTCTGTAACAGTGTCCTCTTTGATTTCTAATTCAAAGGGGAGCTTTTTATTATCTCTGACAGAAGTGCCGATGTAGAATTTATATGCGCCTTTTTCAAGCACATAGGCAGACTTCTGAATTTTGCCTAAATCATCGAAGCTTGCCATATCGTTTACATTGAAGCTCAACGCTACAAGCTCTGTTTCGTTGGGGGCAAGGAGTTTTGTCTTTTTAAACGCACCAAGCTCAATTGCAGGCTTGCCTAATTTGCCGTCGGGTGCGCTGTAATAAAGCTCAACAACTTCTTTACCTGCAACATCACCAATATTTTTAACATTAACTGCAACAGTGATCTTGCCGTCTGCTTCACCACAGACAGCACCGCTTAATTCAAATTTTGTATATGAAAGACCGAAGCCGAAAGGATAGCGGACAGCGTCTTTTTTGAGAGTTTCAAAATAGCGGTAGCCAACATAAATATCTTCGCTGTAGTCAACATACTCGAAGCATTTATTGAAATCATCCTTGCCGGGATAAAAATCGTAGCTCTTTGTGATTGTATCTGCCATTTTGCCGGAGGGGTTCACATCACCGCAAAGGATGTCGGCAATAGCCATACCGCCCTCCATACCGCCCTGCCAGCCAAAGAGGATAGCCTGAACGCCGTCATTTTCTGCAATAGGTTCACAATCAAGCACTGCGCCTGAATTGAGCACAACAACCACCTTTTTGAAAAGCTTTGTTGCGTTGTCGATAATGCCCTTTTCAAGGTCAGAGATATAGTAATCGCCGCCGTGTGTGCGTCTGTCCACACCCTCGGCAGAGAAACGGCTGAGGGTAATAATTGCAGTATCTGCAAACTCTGAAGCGGATTTAATCATATCGTATGGCACTTCCGCTTCGGGAACGTGCATTGCGGCAAATGTGTCATAGGTCATATCATCACGCTTCTGGCAGAAATCCATTGCGTTTACAACGCTCCAGATGTCGTCAATCTGCTTTTGAGTGAGAACATTTTTCTGACCCTCTTTAACATATTCCTTATAAAAATCAACAAGCGGGCGATAAATCTCTACCTTGCCCTCCTGCTCCTTTTCAAGGAACCCGTCAAAAATATTGCGGACATAGGGGCAATGAACATCACCGCTTCCGCCGCCGCCTTTGATGTATTCAATAGTGGCTTTGCCGAAAAGGGCAATTTTTTCGCCTTTTGCAAGGGGCAGAGCGTTATTTATGTTTTTAAGAAGCACCATGCCTTCCCCTGCGGCTTCACGGGCAAGAGCCATATGCTCTTTTGAAGCTGTAACTCGTCTGCCGTCTTTGCCTAAAGGCAGGCAGGGCTGATAATTAAATCTTGCATATTTTTCCATATAGAAACCTCCGTTTCAATCTTTACCTATAATAATAAAGCAAAGTGGAATATAAATCAAGGGGAATAAAAAAATCCCTGCCGATTTAGCAAGGATTTTGGGGTTACATTCAGTTTTTATTTTCAGAGGATATGAATTATTCATAAAGTTTGAGTGGATTGTTGTATGTGTGCTTAATGTAAGAGTGGGTTGCCACGGTTGCGATGCAACCTCGCAATGACATAACCTTTCACTTCTTCACTATTCACTACAACCTATTACTTCAAATGGGTGTCCCGCCCTAAATTATTCATCATTCAATATTCGTTATTCATTTGAATTGTGGATTGCCACGGTTGCGTTGCAACCTCGCAATGACT
This sequence comes from Acutalibacteraceae bacterium, assembly GCA_045598085.1. Taxonomy (GTDB): domain Bacteria; phylum Bacillota; class Clostridia; order Oscillospirales; family Acutalibacteraceae; genus CAG-488. The sequence goes on along the minus strand of JAZLLI010000020.1, from coordinate 294 downwards.
ATACCGACAATTTCTCGTTTAAATTTCTACTTGTGCTAACATTCAGAACGGGATGTCGAGGACGCCATCCCCTACAGATGCAAATCGAGGCATAGTGCAAATTCGGGAGTTTTCTGCTAATAGTTAGAGAACAATCCCTCAGTCTTTGGCTTTGCCAAATCCAGCTCCCTTTACACAAGGGAGCCGTTTTTATTGTGCAATTTAATTAGATTTGTATGGTATTTAAGAGTAATTCACCTTAATTTATGCTGACGAACGCAGTTCGCCCCTACGGTGTGCCGCCCACTTTTTCAC
>JAZLLI010000019.1:0-84182 GCA_045598085.1 Acutalibacteraceae bacterium | reverse complement strand
TACACTAAGAGATACCTTGGCACATTCAATAACCACTTCTCAACAATCGGTCTTGTTGGTATGAACGAAGCTGGTCTTAACGCAAGCTGGATAAAGAAAGATATGACAAGCAAAGAAACTCAGGATTTCTCAGTTGAGGTTCTTAACCATATGCGTGAGCGTCTTTCAGATTATCAGGAGCTTTACGGCGACCTCTATAACCTTGAGGCAACACCTGCTGAGTCAACAGCATTCCGCCTTGCAAAGCATGATAAAAAGCGTTTCCCCGAAATTATCACAGCTAACGAGAATGGCTCACCTTATTACACCAACTCTTCACATCTTCCTGTTGGTTACACAGAGGATATTTTCTCAGCTCTTGATATTCAGGACGAGCTTCAGACACTTTACACTTCTGGTACTGTTTTCCACGCATTCCTCGGTGAAAAGCTCCCCGATTGGAAAGCTGCGGCAGACCTTGTAAGAAAGATTGCAGAGAACTACAAGCTTCCTTATTACACAATGTCTCCCACATACTCAATCTGCAAGAATCACGGTTATCTTGTTGGTGAGCAGTTCAGATGCCCTGAGTGCGGAGCAAAAACAGAGGTTTACAGCCGTATCACAGGTTATTATCGTCCTATTCAGAACTGGAATGACGGTAAGAGTCAGGAATATAAAGACCGTAAGGTTTATAATATTGCAAATTCAACACTCAAGAAAACTGCTTGCACTTGCGAAGAAGAGAATACAGCACCCGCAGAAGCTCCTGTAGAGGCAGTAGAAGATGCAAACATTCTTTTTGCAACAGCAACTTGCCCCAACTGCAAAATAGCTTGTGCAGCTCTTGATAAAGCAGGATTCCCTTATGTTAAGGTTCTTGCAAATGAGGATCCCGACCTTGCAAATAAGTTTGCAATAAAGCAGGCTCCCACACTTGTTGTAATTAAAGACGGCAATGTAGCTAAATATGCAGGCGTTTCAGAAATCAAGAAATTCCTTAAATAATCCGTTTTTACAGGTGAATTTATATGTATGATATAATTGTAATCGGCGGTGGCCCTGCGGGGCTTACCGCCGCCCTGTATGCTTGCAGGGCAAATAAAAGTGTTCTTCTTTTAGAAAAAGAAACATTCGGTGGTCAGATAACATTTTCACCAAAGGTTGAAAATATCCCTGGATTTGTTTCACTTACAGGCAATGAATTTGCTGAGAAGCTGGTGGAGCAGGTGCTTGAGCAGGGTGCAGATGTTGATTCTGCTGAGGTTATTTCTGTTAAAGACGGCGATGTTAAAACTGTTATAACAGAGGATGACGAATATCAGGCAAAGGCTGTTATTATTGCCACAGGTGCAAAGCACAGACTTCTTGGCTTAGCTAATGAAGAAAATCTTATCGGCGAGGGCATTTCATTTTGCGCAGTTTGCGATGGTGCTTTTTATAAAGATAAAACTGTTGCCGTTGTTGGCGGTGGTAACTCCGCTTTGCAGGAAGCAATTCTTCTTTCTGATCTTGCAAAAAAGGTTTATGTTATTCAGAATCTTGACTTCCTCACTGGCGAAAAGAAGCTTTGCGACCAGCTTTATGCAAAAGAAAATACCGAGGTTATCCTCGGCACTGTTGTTGATTCTTATGTTGGCGACAGCGAGCTTAAAGGTGTGATTGTTAAAAACACTGTTAGCGGTGAAACTAAAGAAATCGCTCTTGATGGTCTTTTCCTTGCAGTTGGTCTTGTTCCTCAGAATGAAGCGTTTGCAGATGTTATAAATCTTGATGAGCGTGGATATGCGGCAGCTGATGAATCCTGCACTACAGAAAGCAAAGGCATTTTTGTGGCAGGGGATTGCAGAAGCAAGCGTATCAGACAGGTTACAACAGCGGCGGCTGACGGAGCTGTTGCAGCCCTTGCGGCATGCGATTATATTGATTCAGATTCAATTAAATAAAAAATTAACCCTGTGTTCGTTGAACACAGGGCTTTTTGTTAGGAGTATTGATTATTTCTTGCCGAAAATTCCGCCAATTTTTGAAGCAATGTCGCCAACCATATCAGCAGAAAGCTTTGCTTTTGCGCCGTCAATGATTTTTTCGATGATTTCATCGGGAAGGTCGATGCCGATAATATCTTCAACAGCCTTAACAGGGTTCTTTTCAAATTTCTCTTTAAGGTTTTTGTCTCCCTTTACCTTTGCAACGATTTCTTCAATCTTTTCTTTAATATCCATATTAACACTCCTTTTTATTAGCCGAAGTATCTGTCAAGAAGACCTTTGAATGCCTTGCCGTGTCTTGCTTCATCCTTTGCCATTTCATGAACTGTGTCATGGATAGCGTCAAGGTTAGCCTCTTTAGCTCTCTTAGCAAGGTCATATTTACCTGCTGTTGCACCGTTTTCAGCTGCTACACGCATTTCAAGGTTTTTCTTTGTGCTGTCAGAAATAACTTCACCAAGAAGCTCAGCAAATTTAGCTGCATGTTCAGCCTCTTCATAAGCTGCCTTTTCCCAGTAAAGACCGATTTCGGGATAGCCCTCTCTGAAAGCTACTCTTGCCATTGCAAGGTACATACCAACTTCTGAGCATTCGCCGTTGAAGTTAGCACGGAGATCCTCCATAATGTCCTCTGAAACACCCTGAGCTACGCCTACAACATGCTCAGCTGCCCATGAAAGACCTTCCTCCTGCTTGTTGAATTTTGAAGCGGGAACGCCACACTGTGGGCACTTTTCAGGAGCAGCATCTCCCTCAAATACATAACCGCATACGCTGCATACAAATTTTGCCATTGTAAATTCCTCCTATATTTTTTTGCATTCACGGCAAACACCATATAAAGTAACTGCGTACTTTTCAACTGTTCCGTCAACGCTTTTAATTACCTCATCAGTTATTGGCAGAGATTCATGGGAGAGGGGAATATCAAACATTCTTTTGCATTCTCTGCAAGAAAAATGACAATGAGGCGCAACATTTCCGTCATATCTGTCTGCACCGTCAGCAGAGATTTTTACAGCTTCGTTTTCGCTGTCAAGCAACGCAAGGTTTCTGTAAACTGTGCCGAGGCTCAAATTTGGAAAGTCCTTTTTAACGCTGAGATAAAGTTCCTCAGCAGTTGGGTGGTCGCACCTTGACTGCAATTCGTGGAGCAGTGCATCTCTTTGTTTGCTCTTCTTCTGACCTGCCATAAATCCTCCAATCAATAACGATAATTATTACTGATATTATAACACATTATTGCATATTGTCAATAGAAATTTGTTTCTTTACAAAATTCAATCTTTATTATATAATCAAACAGAGGTGATTTTAATGAAAAAAACATTTTGTATTATTTCAGCAATAATAGTAATTCTTTCAGCATTTTGTGCGTGTAGCAAATCAACACAGTCTAATAAAGACAATTTATCTACAACAACATCAACAACAGCTTCAACCACTGCTTTTACTTCTGGCACTGAGGTTGCAACATCTAAGGTAGAATACAAGAACGAAACGCAGGTGTTTCATAAAGACAGCGCAGGCAACGATTTACTCCTTGAACATTTTAACAGCGATGGTAAGGTTGAATATTATGAAGAGCCTGTTTATAGCAATGATGGCAGTGTTGATAGAATTAAGTATTATGATTCCAAGAAAAAGCTTGTTGCCGCAAGCGATAATCAAAATCGTTTCTATGATAAGGATGGCAAAGAAATATCAGAAAATGACTTTGTTGTGCTTATGAATAAAGCAAAAATAATTAAATAACAGAACGCTCCGCACCCTTTTGAGGTAACGGAGCGTATTTTTTATTCAGCGGATTTTTCGGTAAGCTCTGCGTATTTTGCAATAAGGAAATCTGCGGTTTTTTCAGCGGCTTGACCTTTGCACATCCAGGCAATGTCGCTGTATTTTTTTCTGCCTTCTTTGTAAACATCGCTGTTGCTTACTTCATCAATAACAGCCTTGATGTTGTCGAAGTCTTTCTCTTCAAGCTCTTTGCCAAGTTCGGGAAGAATCTGAACACGCCAGTTCACTTCGTCAATCCATGCCGCATCATAAGGTGCTGTATCCCATGAAGTCTGCGCATAAATAAGAGGCTTGTCAAATATAAATGAATAGTCAAACATAATTCCCGAAAAGTCAGTTATCATTATGTCAGATTCAGATAGAACCTTGAAATTGTCATTGTCGGCATTCCAACTGAACATATCAGATTCGGGAAATTTCTTTTTAAGAGAGCTGAGAAGATCGGGGTCAGAGATCTCTGATTGCGGATGAGGTCTGACAATAATTTTATATCCTGTTTTTACAAGTGAATCAAGAATCTTTTCGCCGAACCTGTTAAGGATACTGCCAGTGCCCCATGACGGAGCAAGAAGAACCGTGAACGGTTTTTCTTCGTCATTGTGTTTCTCTGCTTCAAGCTTTGCTCTTTTCATCATTTCATCAAGATATGTGCAGCCAACAACGGTTGTTTCTTTTGCAGGCAGGTTGCGCTTCTCTTCAAGAATACGAATATATCTTTCCTGAAAATCGCCCGAAAGGAGCATTGCATCAAAGAAATCACAGCCAAACATACGATAGCCTGTGTTATCACCAACAGCGTGGTATATATGAGCGTAATAATCTGTCTTTTTGGAGCGTTTCCACTGATAAACATCAAGACCAGGTGTTGTGGAAAGGCAGATACGGGCATTCATCATATTAAGCTTTGCAAAAGCCTTGTTGCCCTCGCCAATAAATTCACATTTTACAAATTTATATGGCTCGTCAAGTGCAGGGTCATCAGGTGATGCTGTCCAGTATCTTATTTCTGTTTCTCTTTTTTCAAATTCATCACAAATCGGTTTAAATACATTCCAGTATCTCTTGCTGTCTGAAAAAATTACATAAGGAATTTTTTCGTTGATTTTTTCAACCTTTTCACCATTTCCGCCAGAGAGCCAGAATTTCAACTTAATAAACTGATTCCTGAAAGCAAAAATCAAGGTTGAAATAACACCGATTACAATTGTTGCAAGCATACTGCCTGTGCCTGGGTCAATATAAAGAAGTTTCGGAATCGTAAACATCATTTGCCAGCCTCCACTTTCTTCCAGTTGTTTTTGTCAAAGATATTGTCTTTAACTGTCCACCACTCGCCATCACTTGTGTTGAATACTTTTCCACAGTTTGTTCGTATATCGTACTCATATGATGTTGTAATTTGCTGTGAATGTGCCAGTTTTTCATTGCTGTTAATTTCTTTGCCTGTGAATGGGTTTACAGGGTTCTGAATAACATCTTTAACGGCAAGCGAAGGTGTATCTGCGTTTGTCATAAATTCATCAGATACAGTGAATTCTTTTGCATTAAAATCTTTTACCATAAGCAGTGGGTTATAAGCTTCAACATCTAAGTTCTTGTCAATATTCATATAATCAAACTGACCAAGATCCTTACCGTGGTCGCTGACAAGAACTATCCTTGTGTTATCAAAGACTCCATTCGTTTTAAGATAGTTTATCCAGTCGCAAATTCTTTGTAAAGCGGCTACATTTGTTACATAATGGTTTATTTTGTCTTTTGAATCCAGAAGCATTGTTCTGCCTTGTGAATCTGTTTTATTTTCCATTGGGTCGGGCTCGTCTTTTTGAGCAGGGGTGAAATTTTCAGCGTTAAGTGTTACAGGCTCATGTGTTGTTGAGTTCTGTATCATAAGAAATGTGTTGCTGTTGTCGTCTTTTAATTCAGTCATTTTAGGAAGATTACGCAAAACAACATATGGACGCAGATAAGCTTTAATTAGACCCTCGCTCATCAACGTTGACGACCAATAAAAACCGTGTTGATATACAGCATTGTGCAATTTAAGCGGAACGGTTTTTGCAATGGGATAAAGCACAGCACTTCTCTTTTGCAGGGATTGGAATCCAAAATCATAAGCACCAAGATCATTGCTTACAACTTTGGTTTTTAGAGCATAAGCGTTTATTCCGTCATATTTATCATAAATCGAAAGGTCAGGTACCCATTTGTAACCAGCATATGGCGGGTCAATAACAGTGATTTCGTATCCGTTATCAGAGAATAATTTTGGCAAAACAGTGAGAGCTTCGTTATGCTTGCTTGCAAGCGTTTCACTGCTGCGTTTATTTATTTCTGTTGGTGTGTATTCATATCCACCGAAAAGAGCTGGTGTGCAGAAGTTTGTTGAATTACCAAAAGATAATGTATTGGGGTAATATGTAAAGCCCTGAAGAGCTTCTTTTATTTCAGGGTTTTCTTCAATAATATACGGAAGATATCCGCTGATTGCTCTGTCAAGCATAAAGACGATAACATTCTTTCCATTTTTACTTATAGGAATAATTTTATCTTTTTTTTCTTTAGCTGCGGATATAGACATATTTGATGATTGGTTTTCAGATCTTACAATTTTACCGATTGAAACAGAACTGAGTACAATTACAACAGAAAGAGTTAAACAGATAACCTGATATACACGCTTTAATACTTCTGATTTCTTAACATAAATTGCCACAATAACTAAGGCAACAAAAGCAAAAATTGCCAAGTTTAACAGGGACTCTTTATTTGAAAAAACTGGATAATCGTCATACGCAAAGTCTGCAGACATAACGCCGAGGTTCTTACCAAAGAAAAGGTAATTGATCAAGCTTGTTACTGCCAGTACACTTGAAGATAAAGCAAAAACTCTTCTGATTTTTGGAGGACTGAAAATATAAAAAATATTGAGCCATACAAATATAAAACCGATATAAACACAGACGGTGTTGAATACCAGACCGAAAGGACCGTAATTCTCGGTAGCAAATTCCATTGGAGATGATTTAATTGCATCAGTTGGAATAATAAGTGCCAAAAGAAGAAAGAGTGCGCTAATGCTGAAATAAAAAAGAGAGTTAACAGCTTTGAGGTTGATTTCTTTTTTTAACTTTGTGCTGTCTGATGTTTTTTTGCTTCTGACTGAAAGAATAGCAGGAATCCAACATAAAACAGCAAAAACAACTGAACCAACACGAGTATAAAGCTGATGTTCTGAAAGAAACACCATATAAATTACAGCGCCGATTCCCACAAGAATAAGAGTAATATCAACAGCTCTTCTTGGATTTTTAATCAATTTAAGAAGAACATTTTTGAGCAATGAGAACAAATTGTTGAGTGTCCAGTAAAATACAAGACCTGAAGGGCTCTTATAAAGTATCACAAGGAAAAGAATAGCAAGTCCATAAGTCTGAACCTTATCTTTCCAAGGCAGACCTCTTGTGTAAATGATACCTGAAATTATGTTGAAAAATGTCATCAGAATGGGAAGTAGGTTTATAGCAACAGAGCCAAAATGAATAAGTCCATCAGGCTTGCTTAAATCTGCAATTCCTAAAAATGACTCACCAGACAATGTATTGAGGTGAGAGAGAAAACTATATGCAGCCATAAAGAATGGAATCTGTAAAAGTAGTGAAACAGAACCTTTAATAGCATAAAAAGGCTTATAATCCATTTCCCTGTAATATGCCTGCTGCATCATAAAACGTTCGTCGCCCTTGAACGTTTTTTTGATGTGATTAACCCAATGTTCCATGGATTTTTGCTTCAGGCGTTCCTCTTCTTGAATATCATCAGCTTTTTTGTAAAGCGGAAAAACAAGAATTTGAACAGCAATGCTGACAAAAATAATTGCAACACCTGGATTTTTAAAGAGCGCATTTGAAAATGTAAACACGGTCTCAATAAAATATTCCAGCGGGGTTACAACAATGTTGTAAATAGCTGAACCCATATGTTGGTGCCTCCTTGAAATTAATGCTTATACATATTATCACAAACATAACTAAAAGTCAATTTTCATTTATATAATAGACATAATATTTATTGGCATTATTTTTATAAAAACTATAGCATTATTTGAAAAAGTATAGTATAATATATCCTAATTTAAAAAAATTCGGCTCAGGTGATTGAAAATGGTAAAAATAGATAAAACAGTAAAAAAAGAAACTATCTATATTTCATGCTTTGTGCTTATTTTAAGTATGCTTTTAGAATCAGTTTTTCTTATACTTCATAAGTGGGATTACACCGTTCTTCTTGGCAATCTTTTAGGAGCTGTTGCAGCCATTCTCAATTTTTTCCTTATGGGAATAACTGTTCAGAAAGCTGTTTTGCTTGATGAAGATGCTGCAAAAACAAAAGTGAAGCTTTCACAGATGCTTCGTATGCTTATGCTTGTCATTTTCGCAGTTATCACCTGCGTTTTTGATTGTTTTAATCTTATACCGTTTGTAATAACGCTTCTTTTCCCAAGAGTTGCGATATTTTTCAGACCGTATTTTGATAAAAAAAATAACAGTAATAATTAAGGGGGTGATTTGAATCATGAAAGATAAAAGTATCGGTTTTCGTATTGCGGATGCCGCACTTATTATTCTTTCTGTTATTCCCATTGCCGCCGCAATTGTCTTGAGAATCCTTACAAACCCTGCTGCGGAAGGGATTCAGATTGCGGGTGCGCACATTTTCTTCACGGTTAAGATGCCTTTGCAGGATATGCCTATAACAGAATCACAGGTCAATTCATGGCTTGTTATTATTGCGTTGTTTTTCTTCTGTCTGTATCTGACACACGGAATCAGCGAAAAAGGCGGCTTGCGCAGGCAGATGATAGCCGAGTGGATTGTTGAACAGACAGACAGTCTTGTTCAAAAGAATATGGGTCAGTACTTTAAGGCTTTTTCACCGTTTGTTGGTGGTATAATTGCTCTTTCAGTCTGCTCAAGTCTTTTAACTCTTTTTGGACTTTATCCGCCAACATCTGATTTGAATGTTATTGCTGGCTGGGCAATTCTTGTTTTTGTGCTTATAACCCACTATAAGCTTAAAGGCGGTTTGCTTTGCTATCTTAAAGGATTCACTGAACCAATACCTGTGTTCACACCTTTCAACATTGTTTCAGAATTTGCAACACCCGTTTCAATGTCATTCCGTCATTACGGCAATGTGCTTTCGGGTTCAGTTATTTCGGCTCTTGTTGCCGCAGGGCTTACATCTGTTTCAAGTGTTGTTCTTGGCTGGCTTCCGGGTGTAATCGGTAACTTCCCACTTTTCAGGGTTGGTATTCCCGCTGTTCTTTCACTTTATTTTGATATTTTCAGCGGTTGCTTACAGGCATTTATTTTTGCAATGCTTACAATGCTTTATGTTTCGGGCGGCTTCCCTGTTGAGGAATGGCAGAAACGCATGAAGCGTAAAAAAGATAAAAAACAAAAAAATATTAAATCAGCATAAGCTGAATGGAGGTTTTTCAAATGGTAGAATTAGCAATCGGTATTATTTTAGGATGTTGTGCTCTTGGCGCAGGTATGGCAATGATCGCAGGTATCGGCCCTGGTATTGGTGAAGGTAACGCAGTTGCAAAGGCTTGCGAAGCTATCGGCCGTCAGCCCGAAAGTCAGGGTAATGTTACAACAACAATGATCATGGGTTGTGCAATCGCAGAAACAACTGGTCTTTACGCTCTTGTTATTGCAATCCTTCTTATTTTCGTTGCACCTACAAGACTTGTTGGTATCCTTATGAACTATATCGGCTGATTTCGGGAGTGATTTAAAATGCAGTCATTAGAAGTCATATCTGTAAATATGTGGGATATTCTGATTTCTCTTTTAAATCTGCTGATAATCTTCCTTCTTTTCAAGCGTTTCCTTTATAAACCCGTGCGTAAAGTTCTTGATAAAAGAAAGGCTGCTATTGATACACAGTATAGTGAAGCTGAGGACGCAAAGCAGTCCGCACTTAAAGATAAAGAGACATATGAGCAAAAGCTTAAAGGTGCGCAGGACGAGGCTGATGAAATGATTAAATCAGCAGCATCTGCCGCAGATAAACGCAGTGCAAAAATCATTGACGATGCCAAAAATAAAGCAGACGGAATTATCCGTCAGGCTCATGGCGAAATTGAGCTTGAAAGAAAGAAAGCTGCTGAAGACATCAAGCACGAAATCGCTGATGTTTCAACACTTCTTACAGAGAAAATGCTTGAGCGTGAAATCAACGAAAAAGATCATCGTGATTTTATTGACTCCTTTATTGAGGGGATAGGTGAAGACGATGGAACAAGTGATTAACGAATACGCAAAGGCTCTGTTTGAGCTTTCACAGGAAGCAGATTGTGTAAAAGATATATCAGCATCTCTTGATACTGTTCTTGCTCTTGTTGAAGAAAATCCTGAATATCTCGATTTTCTTTCATCGCCCAATATTTCAAAAACTGAGCGTGTTGGGGCAGTGGAGCAGGCATTCAGCGGAATGCACGAGTATATTGTATCTTTCCTTTCTCTTCTTTGCGAAAAAGGCAGAATACACGAAATCAGAGAATGTATTTCAGAATTTAAAAAGCTGTGCGATTCAGCTAATAAAATATCCGTGGCTCAGGTAGAGAGTGCGGTAGAATTAAGTGAAGAGCAGAAATCAGCTCTTATCCGTAAGCTTGAAAAGCTTTGCGGCAACAAAGTTGTGCTTGACTGCATCACCGATAAATCCCTTTTGGGCGGTGTTGTTGTTAAAATCGACGGTAAAATAATCGATGGCAGTATTAAACATCGGCTGCACGAATTGAAAGAAGTGATGTATAAGTGAATTCCAGACCTGAGGAAATCAGTAATATAATTAAAAATCAGATAAAAAATTACAAATCTCAGATTGAAATGGCTGAGACGGGTACTGTAATTCTTGTAGGCGACGGTATTGCAAAGGTATATGGTCTTAGAAACTGTATGTCAAGTGAGTTGCTTGAGTTTGATGATGGCAGCTTCGGACTTGCACAGAACCTTGAAACAGAAACTGTTTCAGTAGCAATACTTTCAAATAAACAGGGTATAAAAGAGGGTTCAACTGTACGCAGAACAGGTAAGGTTCTTTCCGTTCCTGTTGGTGAAGCTCTCCTTGGCAGAGTTGTTAATGCTCTTGGTGAGCCTATTGACGGCAAAGGCCCTGCAAGTTGCAGTGAAACTCACCCAATTGAATCTGAAGCACCTGGTATTATTAAAAGACTCAGCGTTAATCAGCCTTTACAGACAGGTATCAAAGCTATCGACAGCATGATTCCTATTGGTAAAGGTCAGCGTGAGCTTATTATCGACGACCGTCAGACAGGTAAAACCGAAATTGTAATTGATACAATTATTAACCAACGTGGCAAAGATGTTATTTGCATCTATGTTGCAATCGGTCAGAAAAATACATCTGTTGTTCAGCTTGCTTCAATGCTTGAGCAGGCAGGCGCAATGGAATATTCTATAATCGTTTCCGCTTCTGCATCTGAAAGCGCACCTCTTCAGTATATCGCACCTTATTCAGGCTGTGCTATGGCAGAGTATTTCAGAGAGCAGGGTAAGGATGTTCTTATTATTTATGATGATTTGAGTAAGCACGCTGTTGCATACCGTGCACTTTCTCTTCTTATCAGACGCCCACCGGGACGAGAAGCATACCCTGGTGATGTTTTCTATCTTCATTCCCGTCTTCTTGAGCGTTCCGCTTGCGTTGCTCCCGAATATGGCGGAGGAACAATTACAGCTCTTCCTGTAATTGAAACACAGGCAGGCGACGTTTCGGCATATATCCCTACCAATGTTATTTCTATTACAGAAGGTCAGATTTTCCTTGAAACAGAGCTTTTCCATTCAGGTATTATGCCTGCTATCAACCCTGGTATTTCTGTTAGCCGTGTTGGTGGTTCAGCTCAGCTTAAAGCTATGAAAAAGGTATCTGGTGAATTGAAGCTTCTCTATTCACAGTATCGTGAGCTTAAAGCATTTGCACAGTTCGGCAGCGACCTTGATTCAGACACTAAAAAGCGTCTTGCAATGGGTGAAAGAATTGTTGAGGTTCTTAAACAGGATAGAAATGCTCCTGTTCGTGCAGGCTGTCAGGTTGCAATTATTTACGCTGTAACAAAGGGTTTCCTTGAGGATGTTCCCGTTAATCAGGTTAAGAAGTATGAGCAGGAGCTTTATACTCTTCTTGAAAATAAATATGAGGACCTGCTTGTAAGGTTTGAATCTAATTTCTTTGAGGCGGAAGATGTTGAAAAGCTTGAAGCCGCACTTAAAGAAATGCAGAGGTGAGCGCTGTGGGAGCAGATATAAAAGCACTCAGAACAAGAATTAAGAGCGTTGATTCAACTCTGCATCTTACAAAAGCGATGGGTCTTGTAGCTTCTTCAAAAATCAGAGGCGCAACAATAGCTATGGAAAACAGCCGTCAGTACCTTGACGCTGTTAATGAAATAATCACACAGCTTTCATCAAGCAATGAATGCGCCAAAAGCCCATATATGGCTCAGAATAACACAGGCAAAACAAAAATCATCATTATCGCAGGCGACAGGGGACTTGCAGGCGGCTACAACGCCAATGTGTTCCGTGAGGCTGCACAGTATAGTGATGCTGAGTTTGTGCCAATTGGCAAAAGAGCCTGTGAAAGATTCGGCAAAGAGTTTGTTTCATCAGAAAAGTTCAGCGGAGCAGAAAGCTATGAGCTTGCAAAAAAGCTTTGTAAAGAGTTTTGCGATGGCGAGTTTGACCGCCTTGGCATAATCTGCACAAAATACGTTTCAATGATGAAGCAGGAGGCTGTAACAAAGTGGATTCTTCCTCTTACCAAAACTGAGCCGAAAGGTGGAGCAGGAATACTGTTTGAGCCTGAGGAAAGATATATTCTTGACACAGCAGTGCCCGAATATGTTACAGGTATGATTATGGGCGCAGTCAGAGAGAGCTACACCTGCGAAGTGGTTGCCAGAAGAATGGCGATGGATTCCGCAGGCAAGAATGCCCAGACCATGATTGACGATTTACAGCTTAAATATAACAGAGCCCGTCAGGGCGCAATTACTCAGGAAATTACTGAGATTATCGCAGGAAGCAATGTATAAAAAGCTTCGCATTTTATATGCATAGGAGTGAGATAATTTGGCAGATCATAAAGGCGTCGTTTCACAGGTTATGGGACCTGTTGTTGACGTTCGTTTTGAGGAGGGACAGCTTCCTCCCATATATAATGCGCTGACAATGCCTGTCGGCGATAAAAAGCTGACTGTTGAGGTTGCTCAGCATATCGGTGATAACACCGCCCGTTGTATTGCTATGGCATCAACTGACGGACTTAAACGAGGCACTGAGGTTACAGACACACTTCACACAATTTCTGTTCCCGTTGGCAGAGAAACTCTCGGTAGAATTTTTAATGTTCTCGGCGAGGTTGTTGACGAGGGCGCAGAACCCGAAAATTGTGAACGCTGGAATATTCACCGCCCCGCACCCGATTATTCAGAGCTTGCCACATCAACAGAAATTCTTGAAACAGGCATCAAGGTTATTGACCTTATCTGCCCATATTCAAAGGGTGGTAAAATCGGTCTCTTCGGCGGTGCAGGTGTTGGTAAAACAGTTCTCATTATGGAACTTATCAACAATATCGCAAAAGAGCATGGCGGCATCTCTGTTTTCACAGGTGTTGGCGAGCGTACCCGTGAGGGAAATGACCTTTATAACGAAATGAAAGAGTCTGGAGTTATCAAAAACACCGCACTTATGTACGGTCAGATGAACGAACCCCCAGGAGCCAGAATGAGAGTTGGTCTTTCAGGTCTTACAATGGCTGAATACTTCCGTGATCAGGAAGGTCAGGATGTTCTTCTTTTCATTGATAATATCTTCAGATTTACACAGGCAGGTAGTGAAGTTTCTGCACTTCTTGGTCGTATGCCATCTGCTGTTGGTTATCAGCCAACACTTGCAACAGAAATGGGTACATTACAGGAAAGAATTACATCAACAAAGCGTGGTTCAATCACATCAGTTCAGGCAGTTTATGTTCCTGCTGATGACCTTACTGACCCCGCACCTGCAACAACATTTGCTCATCTTGATGCTACAACAGTTCTTTCAAGAAATATTGCTTCACAGGGTATTTACCCCGCAGTTGACCCTCTTGAGTCAACAAGCCGAATCCTTTCAGCAGAAATCCTCGGCGAAGAGCATTATTATGTGGCAAAAGAGGTTCAGAGAATCCTCCAGCGTTACAATGAACTTATGGATATTATTGCAATTATGGGTATGGATGAGCTTTCAGATGAGGATAAAACTCTTGTTTCCCGTGCAAGAAAAATTCAGAGATTCCTTTCACAGCCTTTCCATGTTTCAGAAAAGTTCACAGGTCTTCCCGGTATCTATGTTCCTCTTTCAGAAACAATCAGAGGCTTTAAAGAAATCATTGAAGGTAAGCATGACGATTTGCCCGAATCAGCATTCCTCTTTGTCGGCACAATCGACGAGGCTGTTGAGAAGGCAAGAAAGGCGTAATTATGAATACCTTTGTGCTTAATATAACCTCGCCAGAAGGCAGAGTGTTTTCAGATGATGTTCAGAGCGTTGTCGTAAGAGGAATAGAGGGCGACCTCGCAATCCTTGCAGGTCATATTCCTTTTGTAACAACTCTTCAGCCTTGCGAATGTAAAATTACACTTGCAGACGGAAGTGAAAAACTTGGCACAACTGACGGCGGAATACTCACAGTTTCCCAAAAGCAGACAACATTGCTTTCGGGCAGCTTCCAATGGAAATAAATAGCTTATAAAAAGAAAGATGATTATGATGAGCGACAGCTTTCATAATCATCTCTTTTTTTATTATATTCTGTTTAGCTTTGAATCAATTGTATTTCTCCGCAAACTGAAATCTCTTTAAGATTTATTTCACCCTTGCTTGTGAATCTTACAGTAACTCTTCTTGCAATAATATCGGGAAATGTGAAAATCAGCTTATGTCCAACGCCAATAGCTCTGCCAAGATAAATTTCATCCTTATTGTTATAAACTGAAACAGAAAAATCAACATTTTCAATAATGTTTTCTGTGCTTAATTCTTCTTTAAGGATTATAGCATTCATCAGAGCATCCTTGTCAAAAGCAACATTAAGCTCATTGTTTTCAACCACAGGGTTTTCAACTGTCTTTATTGGTGAGCCAAATCTTCTTTTAATTTCGTTGCCAAATTCAATAACTCTTTTTGCGTCCTCTTCAAGCAGAAGTCCACGCCTGTCGGGACCGATATTAAGTAAAAGATTTGCACCTCTGCCAACAGAATAAAGATAAATTCCCATCAGCTTATTAACAGATTTCAGTGTAGGTTTGTCTGCATCACCATAAAACCAGCTTTTGCGGATTCTGCAATCACATTCGTATGGCATATAACGCATTCCACCCTCATATTCTCTTATGTTGTAGTTTGGCATATCGCAATAGCCTGCTTCATTTTTGCACCATGCAGTGTCGGGGTCCCACATATTAAAAATAAGAATATCAGGCTGCATTGTGCGGATTTCTTTGATAATTCTATCTTCATCATAGCTATGACCCTCACTGCCACAACCGTCAAACCAAAGATAATCAATTTTGCCGTAGTTTGTCAGCAACTCGCTTATCTGATTTATAAAATAATCGTCGTATTCTTTCGGGCTCATTTTAACAGAGCCGAACTGAGCAGGGGAGTAGTAAAAACCAATCTTAATGCCATACTTACGGCAGGCTTTAACATATTCATCCACAACATCGCCCTTGCCGTCTTTCCAAGGTGTGTTTTTAACTGAATAATCAGTGTATTTTGACGGCCAGTTTGCAAATCCATCATGGTGCTTGCAAACAAGCACTGCGTATGTTGCCCCTGCTTCTTTGATTGTTTTAATCCAGTTTTCGCAGTCGAGCTCAGTGGGATTAAAACCCTCAACGGGCATTTCTTTTAAGTCCCAGTCAATATGACCTTCATAAAATGTGCGTATTCCAAAATGAAAAAATACACCGAATTCCCAATCAAGAAATTCTTTCTGTTTTTCTTTAATAGTGATTGACATTGTTTTCCTCCTTGTTTATTGCTTCCAGAACGGAACGCTCAAAACATTGTTAAAATTAAATATATCTCTGAACGGATTATATCCGAGAGCAAAAACTTTAAAAATCCATATAACAGGCGACCATTTAAAGTTAAGCCAGTCAAGCGCAGTTACAAGACCTCTTAAAAATGTTGAAACATCGTGTGTCTTTGGAATAGATACAGGCTCAAAATCTTCACCCTCACGCTGAATAACCATCGGCTGAGAGTAGCATATTCCATTTTCGCCTGAAAGATAAAAACGGACAAATATGTTTATATCATCAAGAAGATTATCGCTGTGGAGGTCAAGCTCTGCATATCCACCCTCGCAATCATAATCACGAAGCACAACATTGCCGTTTGAAACCCATGTGATATAGTCAAAGTTTTCGCCCCATACCTTGATTATATCGTTTTCTTCGTCAACCTCAACCTTTGTAACAAGTGGTGTGCTATCGCTCCACCACTGCGCATTGTCGCTGTTGCCGTCATAGCTTTCCATTTCTTTCATGCCGTTAAGCTCATATCCGTTAGAGTAATGCGAAACAGAGAAAAACTCACCGTTTACCATGCAATCTCTTAACGCTTTGTTAGAAAGCTCTGGCATATACATCATTGTGTATGCGTCATTTATTGATGTTTCGCTGTGTGAATCAGAGAATGTGAATCCCCACGGAACAACACCGTTTGGTATTGTTTTTGCAAGAATCTGGTCATAAAGGATTCTGTCGCAGCGGGTGTGCTCATCTGTTGCACTGTTGATACCCATTCCCACGCTTGAGCCTGCATTATCAAGGAAAAGGCGGGCGAATTTGTTTACATAATATTCGTCAACTTTCTGCCCAACATGGTCTTCAGAATCCTTGTCAATATAAACATATTCGCCAATATGTGCAAGCATAGAAATTCCGTCTGCAATTCTAACACCCTCGCTTGGTGTTTCATAATCGCCAAAAACGCCTGCAAGACCCTGACCGTATTCGCTCCAGTAGCCTGTAAGGTGGCAATCTGCAAAGGGAGTTGCCATATTCAATTCAATGCCTTTTTCAACATCAAGAATACCGTTTGAATGTGTTCTTGTTCTGCCTGTTGTGATTTTTTCATCACCATTCATATATGAAAAATCAATGCTTTCTGCTGTTCCGCCTGTGAATAATTTGTAGTCCTCGGCAGAGAGGGGGATTATAGGATTTTTTGCGCCGCCTGTACGCTCTTTTTTTATGGCACGGATAATCGGCACTGTGTCGGGTGCAGTGTCCCATCCTCTGTTGATTGTGCCGTGGTCGGTTATGGCAACAGCGTCATAGTCAAGTGCATAATAATCTGTAATAGCCTCTTCAATGGTCTGATATCCGTCAGATGCAATTGTATGGCAATGAAGCTGTGTTTTGTAAGATTGCCACTTGTCCCAGTCAATGTTTTTATAAGGGTTAGTTATAACATAATTTTTACTGCTGCTGGCAGATGCCGTAAGAGCGAGTGCAGGTATAAGAAGAATAAATGAAAGTAAAACGCAAAATATTCTTTTAAATTTGCTCATATTAAAACCTCCTATGTCAAGAAAATAATACCATAATCAAGCCTTTATTTCAACAATAAAAGCAATATCGTATACAAAATAAATAAATTTTCTTTACATTAAGCGCTAAATGTGGTAATATTTAGTAAATTGAAATTTCGGAGGCGTTGATTCTTATGAAATCAATCAAAAAGATTATTGCGTTGCTTATGGCAATGATTATGCTTGCTTTCTCATGCTCTGTTGCATCATATGCAACAGATAATGAAGAGCAGATTCCATCAATTATTATCCCTGGTATTTTCCAGAGTGAGGTTTTCTATTATGAAAACGGCGAAAAGGTATGCGATGAAGACGGCAAACCTCTCAGCCCGCCTTTCTTTATGGATTCAACTGATAAAATCGTAAAGCAGGTTGTGCCGAAGCTTATTTATCCTCTTCTTAGACTTCTCATAACTCAGAAAGATAAAAACGAAATGGCAGCCACCGCTCTTGCAGATGCACTTTGCAGTGTGCTTATGACAAAACAGCTTAGCGATAACAACGGCCAATTCATCAATGATGTCCGTGCCACAAAATATAATGACAGCTTTGCAGATTTGTCAAAGCATGATCAGGAATATATCCTTGATAATCTCCCCCTTGAAAGATATATCGAAAAAGGCGGAGCAGACACTCTTTATGTTTTCTCATACGCTTCACTTGGCAATATGATTGACACCGCAAATGAGCTTTATGAGTTCATTCAGTTTGTTAAAAAAGATTCTGGCTCAGATAAAGTTAATATTGTTCCCATAAGTCAGGGTGGCTCAATTGCAAATGCACTTCTTCAGGTTTATGCTGATAAGGGTATCTCGCTTGCTGAGGATATTAACCGTGTTGTTTATGTTGTTCCCGCTCTTGACGGCTCAATTCTCGTTGGCGAAATCTATGAAAACGGACTTATTGACGATGATAACGAGCTCTATCGTGATATGATTCCATCACTTATGGGTGAGGATGACTGGACAGCTTACCTTGTAAATATTCTTCTCCGCATTCTCCCCAATGCAGAGCTTAACAATATTCTTGATAAGGTTGCAGACACTTTAGCAGGGGAGTACCTTGTAAATTCAACGCTTATATGGGGACTTGTTCCCTCTGGCAATTATCCTGCCGCAAGAGAAAAATACCTTTCAACTCCAGAGCGTGCAGAGATTGCAAAGCAGACAGATTGGTTCTATAACGCACAGAAAAACCGCTTCAATAACATCCTCAAAGCAATTGATGACGGTGTTGAAGTTTTTGATATAGTTGATTATAACTACACTCTTTATGAATTGGTTGATTCGTGGGACGATGTTAATGCAGACGGCATTATTCAGTTAAGCTCAGAGTCAATGGGATGCTATTCAGCAGGCGTTGATGTTAAGCTCCCTGCGGATTATGTTTCACCTGCAAATAACTGCAAAGACCCCAAAAATCACGACCATTCAGACCCCAACGGAATAGTTGACGCATATTGCGGACTTCTGCCCGAAACAACATTCTTCTTCTATGGTCAGGACCACGAAAAAACAGGCAACAACAATGTTATTATGTATCTTGTTGCGGAGCTTCTTACAAATCCCGAGTTTAAGGATGTTCATTCATATCCCGACAGATTCCCACAGTTCAATGTTGCAAGAGAATCAAAGCATCTTATGCGTGATGTTGCAAAGATGAAAGCTTATAATACATCTGCTTTTACAGCGGAACAGAAAAAAGAGTTTAATTCTGCAATTGAAAAGGCAGAGTCAGCCATTGAAAACACAAGCCTTTCAGCAGAAGAATTTGAACTTGCAAAAACAAACTTCTACGAGACAACAAGCAGAATCATCAACGGCGACCCCGTACCTGAAAAGAAGAGTTTTGATTTTGAGGCACTTCTCACAAAGATAATGAAGCTTGCAAGCGATGTTATGTTTATGCTCTTTAAGGGCAAAGGCTTCAGCGAATTATGTAAATGATAAAATACTCTCTCTTTAATTGTAAAGGTGATTTATTGTATGATAGGAATTTTTGTTTTATTAACTATAGCAATGCTTTTAGTGGTAAAATTTTGCAAAAAATCTCTAAAGATAGTATTGGCAATAGTAATAGTCATAATTACATTTTATTGTGTGATTTTATCAGTTGATATGAATAGAGTGGAAAGCTTTAGAGAACCTATATTTAATATTGCTTGTTATGAGAAGACAGGGTTGGTTGAATATAAAGGATTAGGATATAAAACTATTGTAAAATATGGATACACAAAAGATAATGAAAAGAAGATAAATAGTGTAGAGATGTATATGTTGGGTAAATGTATAGCTGGAGCTATTGAGTAAAAAATCCCCAATTTATCAGACAAAAGCATTGCCGCCGAGAGAAAACGAATTGTTTTCTATTCGGCGGTTTTCATTTTGTAACCTGCGCCAAGGCATCTGGTGTTGTGCCAACAATAATGCTCTCTGCAATGCACACATTACTTTTTACTTTATATTTTTCAATTTTTTTGCCGAAAATCACATACACCTCGACTGAAACATTCAGCATAATTTGATGCCTTGTCTGATTGACCCCTGTGCTGTCAAAAACATTCTGAAATTTTGTTGATGCAGTGCCCGTCATTGTAACATAAAATGTCATTTGAGGTCCTAATCCTGAAATAATTTCGTCCCCGAAAAAAGATGTCAGAGGAATCTTCACGGGGACGCATTTCATTTCACTTATTCTTTTGTCAACATTCCTGTTCACCGTATTTGAAACAGTGTTCAGCTTTGCAGTGTCCGTCTGAATAGACTTCACATTTCCGTTTTCATCATTATGTATTTCAACAATATCTGAATAATATAAATTCGCCTTTTGCACTGATTCTTCAACGCCGTTAAGTATTGCGCTTGCGGCGGCATTTTTTGCGGTGAATTCCGAAAGCTCAGTTCTCACAAGCTTCATTCTGAATTCAAAAAATATCACGGCGGCAATTGCAAAAATCAGAATAACAAGAATAATCAATAACGCAGTTCGTATGTTTCGTTTCATATAATCACCTGATTTATTATATGAAAACAAAAACAGGATGCCACAAAAGCATCCTGCAAGTTTAATCCTCTGCGTCTGGTCGCATATCAATTCTGTAGATTTCCTGCTTTTCCATATCAATGGGCGGAATGTTGATAGGCGGCATACCTGCGGTAACTGTGAGGTTTGAAATAAAAACTCTTGCGTAGGGGAAAAGCTCCTTGAATGTTGCCACATGAAGCTCTTCTCTTTTCATTGAACCGTCAGATTGAAAAATGCCCTGAACGGTCAGCTCAATAAGAAAGTTTTCGTTGCCGTTTTTATCTTTAACTTCAATCTTCAAAAATCCCTCGCAGATATTGTTCGTTCCGTATTTAACATTATATGAATAATTGTTGCCAAGCTCAAGCTTTGTTCCGTTTACAAGTGTGTTTTTAAATTTCAGATGTGAAATTTTATATGCCTTTAAAACTAACTTTGCCATTTAATCACTTCCTTTTAATTATGGTAACACATAATCTTTACAGTTTCAAGACAAAAATATTACAATTATTTTACATTTCGCTCTTGTATGAAAATACATTATGTTGTAAAATATTAGGGATATTAAAACAAAGGTGATTGTATATGAGTAACTCAGGCAATTCAGATAACAAAAACGGCGAAGGCTTTTTCTCGGATATCAACACTTATAACGATAATAATTCAAAAAGCGACAATTTCCGTGTGAATATCCCTGTTAAAGAGGTTGTGGATTCCTACAACAAAAATTCGTATTACGAAAATAAAAAGAGCGACCCAAGAGATATACCTGTTGGCAAAGGTTATTATAACCCTCATAAAGAGGAGCGATATGACCATAACGCATACCTCAGGGCACAACAGCAAAAAAATCAGCAGGCACATCAGCAGGCTCAGCACAAACAGCAGACACAGCTTAAACCGCAGGGTTCTTACAGCAGTGCCGCAAAGCAGTTCGGCAAGGTAATGAAAAAGAAAAAAAGCGGTTGCGGATGTGGCACAATGTTTGTTTGCTTCCTGCTTGTTCTGGCAATTGGTTTTGCAGGTCTTTACGGCTATGTTTTTGCAATGGCTGGCAAGGTTCAGCCTGCGGAGCTTCAGGCAGATTACACTGTTGACTTAAAGAGAAGCGACGATGTTTTAAACATTCTTCTTATCGGTCTTGATAAAGCAGACGGCGGAGTTTCACGCTCTGACTCTATGATGCTTCTTTCAATTGATAAATCCACAAGAACGCTTAAACTTACCTCATTCCTCCGTGATATGTGGGTTAAAATCCCAGGCTATTATAATGCAAAGCTCAATGCCGCATATGCCTATGGCGGAGCACAGCTGACAGTTGACACAATCGAGTCAAATTTCAATATTGATATTGACCATTTTGTGCTTGTTGATTTCGATATGTTTGAGCAGATTATCGACTCTCTTGGCGGTGTTACTGTTGATATAACCGAAAGAGAAGCAGAATTCCTCAGAACTCACACAAGAGTTAAAGTTCCCGCTGGTGAAAATACACTTAACGGCGAATATGCACTTATTTATTCAAGAATAAGAAAGCTTGATTCAGACTTTTACCGCACACAAAGGCAAAGAAAAGTTATGACATCTATTATCAACAAAGCCAAGAGGAGCAACCCCATAACTCTTGTTAATATGGTTTCAGACATTATGCCTCTTATCACAACTGATATTAACCGTTCAGAGTTAACGGGTCTTGCATTCTCTGCTTTGAAATATATCAGATATGACATTGACCAGTTGCAGGTTCCTGCTGACGGCACATATTCTTCACAAATGATTTCGGGTCAGTCGGCTCTTGTTCCAAATATGGAAGCGAATAAAACAAACATTTATAATTTCATTTATAACACAGGTGATTGATTTTGCATTATATAATACTCGACCTTGAATGGAATAATACATACGCACGGCGAATAAAGGGATTTCTCAATGAGATTATCGAAATCGGTGCAGTTATGCTTGATGAAAATCTTAAAGAGATTGATGAATTTTCCTGCTTCGTCAATGCGCAGGTGGGCAAAAAGCTTAAAAGTAACATTAAAAGGCTCACTAATATCACAAATGACGATATAAAAAGCGGCATTGTTTTCACAAAAGCCATGAGCAAATTCCGAGATTGGATAGGCAGTGAAGAGAATGTCGTCCTCACATGGGGCGATAGTGATGTGAGAGTACTTATTGAAAATTTCAGATACCTTAACGGAATCGAAACAATACCGTTTCTTACAAACTATGTGAATGTGCAATCGTATGTTCAGCGAATTTTAGGTGTTCCAATGGCACAGCAGTTAGGTCTTTCCCGTGCGGCAGAGATACTTGAAATCAATGAAGATTGCTTTTCACATCACAGAGCACTTGATGACAGCAAGCTGACTGCAGAATGCTTCAAAAAAACATTTAATAAAGATACTTTTGATCCCACAATCATTCCCTGCAACAGCAATTTTTATGGCAAGCTGGCATTTAAGCCTTACGCAATCAGCTCGCTGAATAACCCTGCTATTGATAAATCTCTTTTAAGTTATACCTGTGAAAAGTGTGGCTCAAAGGGCAAAATCGTGAAAAATTGGCGATATTCTAATCAGTTTTTCAGAGCGATTTATCGCTGTCCTGTGTGCAAAACAAATGTAAGGGTTTGCGTCAGATATAAAAAGTATTATGACCATGTTGAAACTAAAAAGAACATTTCAATAATTGAGCCTAATCAGGAAACAGTGTAAAATAATTAACGGGAGCACCCACAAGGATGTTCCCGTTCTTTTTATATTGTATGTATTATTTTGAAATTGACTGAACAGTTATATCTGAACTGGATGAAACTATAAATCCACAGCTGATACTGCCGCCCTTTGGTACATATGAATTGCACTGTGATGTAATTTTCAATCCGTCAGATGTGCTGTCTGCTGAACAGTTCCATGTCTTTTCAACAGAGGCATCACCACTTAATTTAACAATAACCGATGAATCACCGGCTAAGTTTGCGCCGTTATTTTTTTGTGTCAATTCAATCTGATACATATTTTTACCGCCTGATTTCCATTTGTTCACAACTCTTGCGGTTGTGTAAACATCACTGTCAGATGTTAAAAATGCTGTATTCTTTGAACTGCCCGATTTCACAAGCTCACCGTTGCTGACTGTGGGAGTGTTTTCACTTGTTTCTGCTCCGCTTTCAGAAGATTCTGAATTTTCATCAACTGTGGTGGCGGTAGCCATAATGGGGGATTCAAGGTTTGTGTTGCCTTTTGCAGGTGTTCCGAGAACATCTGTTGTTTTACTTGAATACTGAACAATCAACATTGCGTCCTGCTCATTTACAACGCCGTCGCCGTTTAAATCAGCGGCACTTTTTTCTGAAGCATCAGCCTTGCCACCTTTGCTTATGCTGATTATTTCAAAAGCGTCTGCCGCATCAACCTTGCCATCATGGTTAACATCACCTTTTTTGCCGCTTGGAGCATTCAGTGTAATTGATGTTCCACTTGCAAGAATTGAAATTACAAGGAAAATGCTTGAAAGAAGTACAGCAGTTGAAGCATATAAAATAACAGGAAGCTTAGAGCCTGGCTCTACTTTTATTAAAGAGCGTTTTTTCTTTTTCAAAAAATCACCATCTAACTGCATTATTATGTATAGTAAATTATAGCAAAAGTAATATAATTTTGCAATAGTAATTACATAAATAAAATAAATATATTTATATATTGCACTAATAGCTGTGCGCTTATTTGTATATTTTGCGAAAAGTTCATATAATTTTCGCAAAAATTGAATAATTTTTATTAAAAATGCTTGAAAAAGGCTTTGGCAGATGTTATAATTACAGAGATGTCAGTTCTATTGACATATGTTAGCCGCAGCGGGCGGCACAAGGAGGAAATTAAATTGAAAACCTATAACGCAAAAGATATTCGTAACATCGTAATTGCAGGCCACGGCTCAAGAGGTAAAACAACTCTTGCAGAGGCTATGATATTCCTCGCAGGCGGTTCAGACCGTATGGGCAGAGTTGCAGACGGCAACACAATTCTTGACTTTGACGCAGAGGAAAAGCGCCGTAAAGTTTCTATTTCTACAGCAGTAGCCCCCATTGAATGGAAAAATTTTAAATTAAATATAATCGACACTCCCGGTCTTTTTGACTTCGCAGGCGGTATGAGCGAAGGTATCAGAGCAGCAGAATGTGCTCTGATCGTTACCGCCGCTGGCTCAGGCTATGATGTTGGTGCAGAGAAAGCATACAAAGCAGCTAAAAAGAGAAAGATTGCAAGAATGTTTGCTGTTACAAGATGCGATGCAGATAACGCTGACTTCTACAAAACATTTGATGCAATTAAAGAAGAGCATAAGAGCTCTGTTTGCCCCGTTATCGTTCCTCATATGGAAGATGGTAAAGTTAAATCATATGTTAACCTTGCTGCAAGAAAAGCATATGAATATGTAAACGGCAAAGCTAAAGAAGTTCCAATGCCTGATGACAGCAGAATCACTGAAATGCTTGATATCCTCACAGAAACAGTTGCCACAAGTGATGATGAGCTTATGGAAAAATTCTTTGAGGGCGAACAGTTCACACGCGGTGAAATCGCAGGCGCACTTAATAAGGGTGTTAGCGAAGGTACAGTTTACCCCGTATATGCTTGCTCAGGTTACACAGGCGACGGCGTAGATATGCTCCTTGACGAAATCGCATATTCAGCTCCTATTGCTGCTGAGCACGCAGGCGAAGGCGATGTTGAATGCGACGAAAACGGACCTCTTGCTGCTATCTGCTTCAAAACAGTTGCTGACCCGTTTGTTGGTAAGATGTCTTTCATGAAAGTTGTAAGAGGTAAGATTTCTGCTGATACACCTGCTTATAACGCAAGAACAGGCGAGAGCGAAAGAATGGGCAAGATCATCACTGTTAAGGGTGGTAAGCAGGAAGATACAGCTTGCATCCCTGCTGGTGATATTGGCGTTGTTACAAAGCTTTCAGGCTTCAAAACAGGCGATACAATGTGCGATCCCAAAAATGTTGTTGAGCTTGACGGCGTAGATTTCCCCGTTCCCTGCCTTTCAATGGCTGTTAAGGTTCGCAAAAAGGGCGAAGAAGAAAAAGTTGTTGCTGGTATCAACCGTCTTGTTGAAGAAGATCCCACAATCAAGTTTGAGATAAATAAAGAAACCCGTGAGCAGGTTATTTACGGTCTTGGTGAACAGCATCTTGATATTATCGTATCAAAGCTTAAAGGTAAGTTCGGCGTTGAGGTTGACCTCAAAGTTCCGAAGGTAGCATACAGAGAAGCTATTCGTAAGACAGTAAAGGTTCAGGGCAGACATAAGAAACAGTCTGGCGGTCATGGTCAGTTCGGTGATGTTTGGATTCGCTTTGAGCCATATGACGGCAATGATCTCATATTTGAATCAGAGGTTGTTGGTGGCGCAGTTCCCAAGAACTTCTTCCCCGCAGTTGAAAAGGGACTTAAAGACTGCATGCTCAAGGGTGTTATGGCTGGCTATCCTATGGTTGGTCTTAAAGCAGTTCTTTATGATGGTTCATATCATCCTGTTGACTCATCTGAAATGGCATTCAAGACAGCTGCTTCACTTGCATTCAAAAACGGTATTCCTCAGGCAAGCCCCGTTATACTTGAACCCGTTGGAACATTAAAGGCTTATATGCCTGATGATAACCTTGGCGACATCATGGGCGATGTTACAAAGCGTCGTGGTCGTGTTCTTGGTATGGGACCCTCTGGCGAAAAGAAGATGCAGGAGCTTGTTGCTGAAGTTCCAATGGCAGAAATGGGCGATTTCGCAACAGTTCTCCGTTCTGTAACACAGGGCAGAGGCTATTACTTCCTTGAATTTGCAAGATATGAAGATGCACCTGCAAATGTTGCTGAAAAAGTTATTGCTGATGCAAAAGTTGACGAAGAAGACTAATATACAAAACTAAATCATTCAATCAGCGTCAGGCAACTGGCGCTGATTTTGGCGTTTAATATGAAAATTGTTTATCCCGATTATTATAAAAGCTTTAAATGCGTGGCAGGGGAGTGCGTTGACACCTGTTGCGCTGGGTGGGAGGTCGTTGTTGACTCTGCTTCCGCTCAAAAATATAAAAATGTTGGTGGCTCTTTTGGCAAAAAACTGAGAAATGCAATGACACTTGATGCAGATGGCGACACTATTTTTGCCCCAATAAATGGAAGATGCCCATTCCTCAACAACAAAAATCTCTGTGAGATATACATAAATTGCGGTGAAGATCATCTTTGCCATACCTGCACAATGTTCCCGAGGTTTGTTGAAGAATTTGGCTCTTTGCGTGAGATTGGTCTTGGATTTGGCTGCCCCGAAGCGGTGAGAATTATCCTTTCTCAAAAAGAAAAATGGAAGTTTATTTCTGAAAATGCAGATGAATTACCAGAGCCAAATGACATTGATGCTGACCTTTATTTTGCACTTTCAGCTATGAGAAAAAAGCTTTTTGAGCTGATTTTTAATAAAGATATTTCCTTCGATGTTTGCCTTGCAAATGCTATTGAATTTACAGATAAATGTCAGCAGTTTATTGATGATGAAGAGTATGAAAAATGTGTAGATTTGTGTGAATCTTTGGTTGTCAATAAGCAGGCAAAAACGGAACTTTTTTATGAGGAATGTTCAGAAATTCTTAATAAGCTTGAGGTGCTTTCAGATAGCTGGAAGCCAACGCTCGACAAAGTTGATTTCAAAAACGAAGTAAGTTACTCAGAAGACTTTCGCAACATTGCAGCTTATTATATTTACAGATATTTCTTGAAAGCAGTCTATGATTATGACGCTATCACACCTGTGAGATTTTGCGCTCTTTCTTGTGAAATAATAAGCCGTTTGCAAAATGCTGGCATTCCGCTTGAAACAGCAGTGCGAATTTATTCAAAAGAAGCTGAGTATTCTGCGGAAAATCTTGAAACAATCTATGATTGCTTGTAAAAAAACGCTTTATTGAATTAAAATCATTGACACAGCTTTTTAAAAAGTATAGAATAAATAATACAATAAATTGAAAAGGTGGATTTATATGACAACATCAAAACAGGGTGCAAAAACCATTTTTGATTTTGTAAAAATGATTATTGACACTCACGGACCAAGACTTCCCGGCAGTGATGAAGAGCGTGCCGCTCAGAAAGATATTGCCGAATATATGGAAGCTGAAACAGGCATGAAGCCAACAGTTGAACCTTTTAAATTTGCTCCAAGAGCAAGTATCGGTGCAATTCCTTACCTTGGCTATTCAGCTGCTGTTTCTCTTGTTCTTTATTACATTCATCCAATTCCTGCGCTTGTTCTTGCAGCCTGCACACTTATTTTTGCAATTGTTCAGGTTTTCCTTTATAAAGGCTGGTTCGATTGCTTCTTTAAAAAAGAGATAAGCAATAACACATATTCAGTTATTGACGGCAAAGGCGAAATCGATCACACAATCGTATTCAGCGGACACACTGATTCAAGCTGGCTGTGGCAGATGGCTGTTAAGAATCCCAATACAATGATTCTCAGAACAATCTATGGCGTTGTTGGTGTTGTTGCAATTGTTGTTGGTTCTTTATGGCGTCTTATTGTTGGTATGAATTCTGTTATGCCAAAAGAGAGCATCCCAATGTCTCTTTATATCTTCCTTCTTGTTGCTCCTCTTGTTTTCATCCCTGGCATCTATTCTCTTTGCATTTATCTTACACACGATAAATCAAAGGCTTCACCTGGTGCTATGGATAACCTTACAGGTGTTGGTGCATCAATCTATATGGGCAAATATTTTAAAGAAAATCCCGATAAGCTTCCCGATAACTGCCGCATTATTGTTGCCGCTCTCGGTGCAGAAGAGGCAGGTCTTAAAGGCTCCGAAGCATTTATGAAAGCTCACGCAGGAGATAAAGACCTCCTTATTGACCCATATTTTGTAAATCTTGACAGCCTTCGTGATTATGACCACTTTAACGCTGTTAAGGGCGATTCATGGCAGTTCACAAAGTTTGATAAAGATTTGCAGGATATGTTTATCAAAGCATTTGAAAACGCAGGCGTTGAACCCCATATTATTTCAAACCCCGTTGGTGGATGCGACAGCACACCAATCTGCAAAAAGGGTTACAAAACAATCACTTTTGCCGCTCAGAATCCTATTGCAACTGATTATTATCATACATACAAGGATGTTTACGAAGACCTCGATATGAACACCCTTGAAAAGAGCGTTGATATTCTTATTGATGTAACAGAGCAGATTCACGAGCATCACGCAAATAA
Source organism: Acutalibacteraceae bacterium (assembly GCA_045598085.1). GTDB lineage: Bacteria > Bacillota > Clostridia > Oscillospirales > Acutalibacteraceae > CAG-488. The sequence continues at coordinate 55,419 of JAZLLI010000019.1, read as the reverse complement.
CAAATATCAGATAAATAAGTGCAAATAAAATAAACTGCATATTCATATGACGGGAGTTTTAACAATTCCCGTCTTTTTTCATATACTTTGTTATAAGAAATATATATAAAAATCTTGTTGAATTTAGCCAAATTTTCATTATATTTATGGTTGATTTTTTCAGCTGATTGTTTTATAATCTTAACGCTTTACAGTAATAAAACCAAAATGTGTTTTATAGGAGGATTCTTTATGAACGAATATTTAAAAAGAGTAATTGACGATGTTAAAGCCAAACATGGTCATGAGTCTGAATTTATTCAGACAGTTGAGGAAGTTTTCACTTCACTTGATCCCGTTATTGAAAAACACCCTGAATATGAAAAAGTTGACCTTCTTAACCGTATGGTTGAGCCTGAGCGTATGATCACTTTCCGTGTTACATGGATGGATGACAACGGTTACTGGCACACAAACCGTGGTTGGAGATGCCAGTTCAATGGTGCAATCGGTCCATACAAGGGCGGTCTCCGTTTCCAGAGCAATGTTCGCACAAGCATAATCAAGTTCCTTGGATTTGAGCAGACTTTCAAAAACAGCCTTACAGGTCTTCCAATCGGTGGTGCTAAGGGCGGTTCAGACTTTGACCCTGCTGGCAAATCTGATGCTGAAATTATGCGTTTCTGTCAGGCATTTATGACAGCTCTCTATCGTTATATCGGACCCGACATCGACGTTCCTGCTGGTGATATGGGCGTTGGCGGAAGAGAAATCGGCTATCTTTACGGTCAGTATCGTCGCCTTAAAGGTAAGTGGGAGAACGGTGTTCTCACAGGTAAAGGTCTTTCATACGGCGGTTCACTTATCCGTCCCGAAGCTACAGGTTACGGCGCAATTTATTATCTTTGTGAAGTTCTTAAGCATGAGAATGACACAATCGAAGGCAAAACAATTGCAACATCTGGCTACGGCAATGTTGCTTGGGGTATCATGAAAAAAGCTGCACAGCTTGGTGCAAAAGTTACTTATTTCTCAGGTCCCGATGGATATGTTCACGATCCCGACGGTGTTGTTACAGAAGAGAAGCTCAACTTCATTCTTCAGATGCGTGCAACAGACCCAATGCACTGTAAGCCTTATGCAGATAAGTTCGGCTGTGAATTTATCCCCAACGAAAAGCCTTGGGGTGTTAAGGATGTTGACATCTGTATGCCTGCCGCAATGCAGAACGATGTAAATATGGATTCAGCAAAGAAGATTGTTGACGCTGGTGTTAAATATTACCTTGAGGTTGCAAATATGCCCACAACAAACGAAGCTCTTAACTTCCTTCGTGAGCAGGAGGGCGTTGTTGTTGGTCCTTCAAAGGCAGTTAACGCAGGTGGCGTTGGCGTTTCAGCACTTGAAATGGCACAGAACTCTGAGCGTCTTGTATGGACAGAGGAAGAGGTTGACAATTATCTCAGCAAGATGATGAAGAATATTCACGATTCATCAGCAAAGGCAGCAGAGGAGTACGGCCTTGGCTATGACCTTGTTGCAGGCGCAAATATCGCAGGCTTCTTAAAGGTTGCAGAGGCAATGCTTGAGCAGGGCTGCTTCTAATATAAATAATAAACAAAAATCGGGCAGCCGTATGGTTGCCCGATTACTTTTATAATATATTAAAATTGTGAAACGAATGATTTAACAATGTTGAGAATATTCATAATAAATTCAAATATTCTCTGAATGAAGCTCATGTTGAATTCTTCATCAACAGTATTATCTGTCGTAGAATCTGCAGGAGCTTCTTCTGCTTTTACTGTCTGGTCAATAAGACTTATGTATTCGCTGTAGCTTTCATCTGCTAAAAGCTCTTCAGCTGATTTACTCTGATTGATTTTGGCAAGAATCAATCCTGCCTGTTCAAGAACAGCGACATCGTTTTCATCAACAACATTGTCATGATTGCAGTTTGCGGCGGCAAATACAGCTTCACCAACCTGTTCTTTTGAAAGAATTCCGTTTGCAAGGCAGTTTGTAATAACTGAATCCATGCCGTCATACCAGCCGTCGCCGTTTGTATCGCCAAAAACAATTGCGGTGCATTCAATAACCTTGCCTGTAATAGATGTAAATGTTATAGATGAACCCGTTCCGATTGTGTCAGAGCCATCAGCCGTTTTAACATCAGTATCACAGATGAATGATGCAAGATTTTTAAGGTCGCTGACAGTTGTGCCGGGCAGAAATCCGCAGGCGATTTTATCGTTTATTTCAATGCCAGCATTTTTTATGTAATTAACAAAGCTATCAAGGAGCTCTATAATTGCATAGTGGCTGAAATGCTCGGCGGTGAAAATAACATAACCATTCTCAACTGTTGTGGGGATTGATGTAACATTACCGTTTACGGAATCAACATAGCAAACAAAGATATTTTCTGTGCCGAAGCCCTCGGGAAGAGGAATCCTTACGGTAACTTTTCCGTCAGGCTGAACCTTTTCGCCGTCTTTATATGTTGAAATATCAAAAATAGCTGTCTGACTACTGGGGTATTTTGCATCAATGAGCTGTAATGACTGACCGTCAAAGGCGTCTGAAACGTTTACTTCCACATCTTTATCAAATTCATCACTGAAAACGATTTCAACACCGCTCGCTTCGTCTTTAGCAACATTGAGCTTCGGGATAGGCTGTGTTTCTTCCTCTTTGCAAACAGTACATTCACGCTGTTCAAGACCCTCTGCATCAACAGTAGGCTCGGTAACAGTTACCCATTCGCCCCATGTATGACCTTTTTCGGGAGTGGTAATATTATTTAAAATCTCACCACATTCAACACAAATGTCATATTCCATACCCTTAACCACGCAGGAAGCGGGAGTTACAATGTGGCTTAATGTGTGAACATGATCATCTATGCAATGGATAGTTGCGTTTAATAATGGTTCGTTGCCAATTGAAATGCTTATTTCATCCCACTGTTCTCTTGTGCCGCCAAAATAAACATCAGATAAACTATTGCACCAGCCGAAAGCCCGTTGACCAATGCTTGTAATACTGTCTGGTATTGTAATAGAAGTAAGACCATTGCAATCATCGAAAGCAGAATCACCAATACTTGTAACACTGTCAGGAATTATTGTATTTTGACATCCTCTGATAAGAGTGTTAGTTTCTGTTTGGATTATTGCATTACAGTTGTTTCTGCTATCATATTTTACATTATTCTTATCAACAACAATTGATTCAAGTTTACCACAACCACCGAAAGCAGTATAGCCAATGCTTGTTACACTATAAGGTATTGTAATTGATGTAAGATTACTGCACTTATAGAAAGCTCCTGCATCAATATTTATAACACTGTCAGGAATTTTAATTGATGAAAGATTAGAACAGTCAACGAAAGCAGCTTCACCAATACTTGTAATACTATCAGGTATTACAAAAGACTTAAGACTATGGCACCCATCAAAAAGTCCCAAACTAATTTTTGTAATACTATCTGGAATAACAATAGATTCAAGATATGAAAATCCAGAAAATGCGGAATCGCAAACTCCTGTAACACCATTTTCGATTACAATGTTCTTAATAACCCAATTATAATAACCGCTTTCGGCATATGGATCATAAAATGGCATATGTCGATATTCGTAATCGTACATATTTCCTGTTCCAGTAAATGTAAGAGTATCTGTTTCTTCATCAAAAAACCAATAAACATTTTCGCCACACTGTTGCATACAATAAAAATAATCTATATTGTTACATTTTTTATAGTTATCGATATAGGTTCTATATTGTATATTTGCCCGCTGTTCAACAGTGCCATAGTAAAGAATACGGGATAAGTTTTGGCAAGGATAGAAAGCATAATCTCCAATACATGTAACACTGTCAGGGATGGAAGCAGATATCAGGCTGTTGCAATTGCTAAAAGCGTATTCTCCAATATATGTAATTCCATCTTCTATTATTACTTTCTTTATTTCATCTTTATTTTTGAACGGTGATATAAATGTATCATAATAATGGTCATAGTCAAACATTTCACCTGTTCCGCTAATAGTAAGAATTCCAGTTTCATCATCTAATTCCCAAAAAACATCACTGCCGCATTTTCCGTATTGATGCTTATCAATATGAATAGATGCATTATCTAAACCAATGTTCTCATCGCATATGTGAATGCAATCCCACATCTCTTTTGTACCATTGTAATATATATCAGTTTTTTCACTACCATCAAACGCATATCTTCCAATATAGCCAACATTTTCAGAAAGTGTAACGGATTTCTGATTTCCGCAAGCATCAAAAGCAAACTCTCCAATATATGCAGCCTGCGGGAGCACAATTGAAGTTAAACTGTAGCAATGCTCAAAAGCACCGTCGCCGATTCCATAAAGACTATCAGGGAATACAACTGATGATATGTTTTCACAACATAAAAACATACAAGGCGCAATGCTTTCAATGCCTTCTTTTATTATGACTTCTTTAATATTTGTGTTCCATGCAAACGGTGAAAGAGAAGCATAGTCGAAATAAAATTCAAAATGAGAACCTGCCTGCGAATCACCAAGCTCGCCAGTACCGCTGATTGTGAGTGTGCCTGTACTCTTATCAAAATTCCAATAAGCATTCTCACCGCACTGTCCTGTTGGTGCTAATTCAGCTTCTTCTGCAATTGCCTTTGGTGCGATGTTTAACCCTGCTAATGGTAGCGCAGAGAGTAACATCATCACCGTTAAAAATATTGCCAATATCCGTTTCATAAAAATCCTCCTATAAATTTTTATAAAAAAGCACGACCGAAGCCGTGCTGATTTCCTGACTTCGTTTTACAGTATTATGGTTTTGTGCAACAAAGTATAGGGTATTTACTGTATTTAATTGTATCACAATTTAACTTAATTTCAATATCAAAATAGAATTATTTCTCGCCAAATTCCTTTTCTTTTGCTTTCTTTGCTTCTTCCTCTGGCAGACCTTGTGCGATTTTGGGATAATCATTTTCATTGTCTGCCGTTGGCTGAATGTTGTATGTGCCGTATTTGTTCAATAATTCAAAAATTGTTTCAGGTTGACCACTGATGCCTGCAACAGACGGTGTGTCCTGAATCTCGTGTTCGTCTTTTTTCATAAAATCACCCTCTATATTTTGCCCTGTATGATGATTGACATAACATAAATATTATGGTAAATTTTATTTGTCAGTTGATATTGACATTTATTTTGCATTATTTTTTGAGGTGATTTTATGATTATCAATACTCCGCCTATGGGCTGGAATTCCTGGAATACTTTCGGTGAAGAAATCAATGAAAAGGTTGTTATGGAAACTGCTGATTTCATTGCATCAAGCGGATTAAAAGAGTGTGGCTACGAATATGTTATCATTGATGACTGCTGGGCGCTTCGTGAAAGAAATGAAAAGGGTGAAATGGTTCCTGACCCTGAGAAATTCCCTCATGGTATGAAGTATGTTTCAGATTATGTTCATTCAAAGGGACTTAAATTCGGTATGTATTCATGTGGCGGAACTATGACTTGTGCAGGCTATCCCGGTAGCTATGACCACGAATTTGTTGACGCAAAATGCTTTGCAGAATGGGGCGTGGACTATCTTAAATATGACTATTGCTATCATCCCGAAACAACATACGGTCATATCGTTTATAAAAGAATGGCTCTGGCTCTTGCAAATTGTGGCAGAGATATTGTTTTTGCCGCTTGCTCATGGGGTGCAGAGAATACAAAGGCTTGGATTAAAGAAACAGGCGCACACACATGGCGTTCAACAGGCGATATCAACGATTCATGGGCATCTGTTAAAGATCTTGCACAGAGTCAGATTCAGACAGTTGAATACAACGGCAACGGCTGCTATAACGATATGGATATGCTTATTGTTGGCATGAACGGCAAAGGTAATGTTGCACTTACAGGCTGCACAGAGGAAGAATATAAAACTCATTTTGCATTCTGGGCGCTTATGGGTTCACCGCTTATTATCGGCTGTGATTTAAGAAAAGCAGACGAAAGCGCAATGAAAATCCTGATGAATAAAGAGCTTATTGCCATAGATCAGGATAAAGCATACAGACAGCCTTGGGTTTTGAACTGCCGCCGTGAAGAGAATAAAGTTCGTGAGCAGGAAACTCCTCTTTATGATTGTTATCAGCTCGACCAGCCTGCAATTGCAAGATTCCTTGACAACGGCGATATTGCTGTTGGTATCTTCAACTTCCTTGACAGAGAAGCTAAACCCCGTGTAACTCTTGACGCTTTTGGTCTTGGTGAATGCACAGGCAAAACACTTGAGTTGACAAATGTTTGGACAGGCGAAATTGAAAAGCCTCGCAATGGCACAATTGAATCTAAGCTTGCACCTCATTCATGCGTTGTTTACCGTGCAAAGGTTGTTGATGCAAAATGAGCAAATGTGTCAAATGTCAAAAAGAGCTTGTGCCTGACGACATAGGACTAACCAAAAAACTTATAAACAGGGGAGCTACAGAATTTTATTGTATTGATTGCCTTGCAGAAAAATTTGAGTGTTCCACTGAGCTGTTGCAGAGCAAAATTGAGCATTTCCGCAATATGGGATGCACATTGTTTGTGTAACAGAGAAAGGTGAATTATGAAAAAACATATTATTAAAATTGTGTCAGTTATTCTTGCAATAACTATGGCTTTCACAATGTTTGCAACAACCGCTTTTGCAAAGCAGAGCGTATGGCAGAGAATCGGCACAGGCGCACTTGCAGGTGTGATTTCAACTGTTCTTGGTGGTGTAAATTCAATTTTTCCCGAGGGCGATAACTTTATTGACAAAGCAGATTTCACACAGGATGGCTTTTACAGTGGCACAGGTGAATTTCAGAAAGCACCTGCTGAAAATGCAAAGTGGAAGCTTGGCTATGCAAACGCAAGCCTTGTTCCAGATGACTGGCAGGAGCATAAGTATTTTATCGGCGGATATATCATGATAGAAAACTTCTTCACCAACAAGGTTGAGGGTGTTATTGACGATATGAAAGTCCGCACAATCGCCATTGAAGACAGCACTGGCAGGGGAATTAGCATTTTTGCAACTATTGACTGCATCGGCATCACCAATAACGATATTAAAGAAATCCGCTCTGCCCTTGAGAAAAAAGCTGCTGGCAAATATGATTTTGCCGCAATCAATGTTTCTTCAACTCATGCACATAGCTGTATTGACACAGAGGGATTGTGGACAGATCTTTTCAAAAAAGTGATTATAAATTCTTTCCGTTCACTTCTTGGACTTGGCAAGCTAAAGCAGGGTACAGACGAAAAATATATGGATTTCCTCTATGACACTGTTTCAGATGCAATGCTCAGTGCCTGCGACACAATGACAGAGGGCACCATGACATATGCAAGAAAAGATATTGGTGCAGATTATTTCAATAATAAAAACCGTAAATCTGCATCATCTCTTATGACAGATATGTCAAGACTTGTTTTCACTCCAGATGATGCAAGCATTCGTCCCACAATGATTCTTAATATTGCCGCACATCCCGATGTTGCAGGACTTCCCACAAAAGAAAACAGTGGCAGAGAAGTGTGCGGCGAGTATGTTTACTATCTCGGTGAAACCCTTGATAAAGCTGGCTTTAACTGTATGTTTATCAACGGTGCAATTGCTGGCATTTATATGTCAAGAGGAGCATCCAATGATTCACAGGATCTTGAAAAGAGATATATGCAGTCGGAGCGTTACGGCATTGAAATCGGCAAAATGGCACTTGCAATGACTATGACAAAAGAAGAGATTATGAAAGATAAGCTTCTTTATGATGAAGAGGTTATTGCAAAAGAAACTGCGAATGCAGAAAAGAATGGCGGAAAATACACCCTCTGGTGTGAAAACTGGGAGCCTGTTGAAGAAACCGAGGTTGCACCTTATTTCAATATCGTCCTCAAGCAGGTGTTTGTTCCTGTTACAAATCCGTTTATTGCAGTTGCAGGTAAGCTGAACCTTGCAAACTACACTGTTCTTCGTGGTGAGAAAGGCTATGAAATCTGCACCGAAATAGGCTATGTTGAGTTTGGCGATTCACTTAAAGCTGTTATGATGCCCGGTGAAATCTGTCAGGATGTAGTTTATGGCGGAACATCACTTACAAAGGACGATTCATATTCGGGTAAGGCATTTGCGTATCCCTGCATTACAGAACTTTTCGGCAACGATGATCTTATTTGTTTCGGATTAACCAATGATGCTGTTGGCTATGTTGTGCCCGATAACGATTATGCAATGTCAATTGCTTTCGACCACTATCATGAGCTTATTTCGCTTGGCAAATATGCGGCAAGCACCATGATGGATGGCTTTGAATCTATAGTGAATTTTGTCAAATAGTAATAAAATAGTAACAATTTAATGTAAACTTGAAATAACTGGCAAAAAAATTTGTTGATTTTGCCAGTTATTTTCTTTTTCAGAACCAAAAGACTATTGAAAGTGATATAATATCCACGGTGGGTAAATTTTCACGGAGGGATATTATGAAAAGCCTAGTTATTAAAATCGTATCAATTATTTCTGCTGTTACAATCGCTGGCGCAGGTGCCTTTATTGCAGTAACAAAACCATTCAGCAAGAATAATCCAAAAGAAGGAGAAACAACCACTTCACAGAGCGTTTCTGTTTCTTTAACAAATAAAGCAACCACAAAGGCTACTACCAAAACAACAACTACTACTAAACCTACCACAACCACAACTAAAAAAACAACAACCACTACAAATAAACCAACTACAACCACAACTAAAAAGACAACCACCACAACAAAGAAGCCGACCACTACCACAACTAAGAAGACAACCACTACAACAAAGAAGCCGACTACTACTACAACGAAAAAGACAACCACTACAACAAAGAAACCGACAACTACTACAACCACAACAAAGAAAACTACTACCACTACAAAGAAGCCCACAACAACGGCTTCAATTGGCGGTGTAATCTATGATGCAGGCTTCAATAATCAGGCAGCTTCTGTACTTAACAGTGCTCGCAGAGCGGCAGGTGTTGCAGATTTGCGTTATGACAGTGGCATAGCAAAGGTTGCCGCACTCAGAGCAAAAGAGCTTGCAACAAACTTCTCTCATACAAGACCTAATGGCGACAGATTCTTCTCAGCTTATGCAGATTGCGGTGTTACAAAACCTCTTGCAGTTGCAGAGAACATTGCAGCAGCAACCCGCTTTGATAATGCAGCAGATATTGTTAATTTGTGGCTTAATTCACCTGACCATAAAGCCAATATAACAAACAGCAAATATACAAGATTCGGTATGGCATGGTATAAAGCTGGCGGCAAAGAATATGCAGTTATCCTTTTCGGTAACGGCTGATAAAATTTGCAATAAATTGACCTTACATAAATAAAGAAAGAGCATGGCTTCGGCTGTGCTCTTTCTTCTATGTTCATTCATTTGTCATTGCTTCTATTTCTTTCATAATTTCTGAATAATCATTATTTTTGGTTCCAGATATATATTCATAATATTTTTTTATCCTGTCAGTGAGTTCTATTCTATATCCAAACTCACTGTATTTGTTTTTATCAACATCGTTGTCTAATATCTTTGTTTCAATTGTGTCAAACCATTTGGCATATTCAAGATTCAACTGGTTATCTTCGTAGTCAACCACTGGAATAACTGCAACATATCGTTTTGGGGTATAGTAATCATTCGTAACAATACTTTTTCCGTAATATATTTTATTTATATCTGACGGTAATAATTGTACCTCTATTTCTCGCCGTGTTTCGCCATCTGAACCCCACCATTCAGAAGATTGTGGACTGTATATAGAAGACCAATCATAATCTATGCCCAAACAAAGTCTTTTTTCTTCGTAGTATTCCACCCTGTCAAGAATGTGGTTTGTCAGCTCTTTTTCAAATTGTGCTCTTTGCCTTTTATTATCAATCTGTTTCGATGCCTCTATTACAAAATCACTAATGTTCATAGGCACCCCTTATGCAAAATTCAACACACGGTCAACACTTGAGGAAAACAACTTCCACTCTTCTTTCTTATCTTCAAGCTGTTTAATTCCCTTTTTAGAGGGTAGAGCGTACCCTCGCTCATTTCAAAAGCATTTTCAGAGCGGAATTCCAGCTCACGGATAATTCTATATCCGTATAAATCGTTGTCTTTCAGCACACTCATAACAAGAATGGTTGTACTTCCCTTTAAAAGTTCTTTGCTATAACGCATAAAATAACACCTCGTAGTTCAATGTATGATTACATTGCAGTACGAGGTGTGCTGTTTGTCAAGTATTTATTCAAAAATGATTGTATCCATTAAAATATCGTGTTCACCAGTTGGGATTTCATCAAAAATCAGCTTTTTAAAGCAAAGACACATTTTAAAAGCCGTTGTGCTTTCCAAAAATCGGTCATAATATCCCGCTCCATGCCCGAGCCTTTTGCCTGTTGCCGATGCCGCAACGCAGGGGATTATCGCAAGGTCAATTTCATTTTCATCAATTGCTTTTGATGTACTTGCAGGCTCTTTTAAGCCGTATCTGCCCTCAACAAGCTCGTCAAGGCTTTCAATAACCACCGCTTTCATCTCGCTTTTTGAAACGCATTTCGGCACGCAGACTTTTTTGCCCTCGGCAATGGCAGATTCAATAATCTTAACTGTGTCAGGCTCACTTTCAGTGCTGACATAAGCAAAAATCACCTTGCTGTTTTTAAAAATGCCAGAGCCTAAAACTTTTTCGGTAATCGTTTTATTTGCGAAGTCAAAATATTCTTTGTTTGTTTCTTTAATAATTGACTTTGCCTGTTTTCTCAATTCAGCTTTTGTCATTTTGCCCCTCCGTCAATTATCTGTGCAATGCGGTTTATGGCATCTGCAACGGCAAATTCATCATTGCTTTTCACAACCATATCGCCTGCGTTTTTTGCTTCTTCACAGCCATTCTGGGGCACGAAACCCACATATGCCGCTCTTAACATATCAACATCGTTTGCACCGTCGCCAATAGAAAATACTCTGTTTTTCTCGATACCAAGACATTCTGCCAGTTTCATAAGACCTGTGCCTTTGTCGGTGTTTTTTGAAATAATCTCAATGAAATTACCGACACTCTGAGGTATGTATTTGAGATTCCCCATATCAATTGAGTCAAGATAACGCTGAAAATCAATGCACTTTTCCTGACCTACACTTACCATAATTTTAACAGCAGGGAACACCTCGTCTGGCACATCTTCAACAACTTCATATGGAATATATTGAATGTCAAAATGCATCCTGTTTCGCTCATCGGGATTTATAACGAAGCTCTTGAATGTGGAGCTATACATTTCAACACCTGCGCCGTCAAATTCTGTTGCAATTTTTCTGATAACCTCTTTATCCTCTTTTTCAACTCCGCATAAAAATTTAATCTCTTCATTTACAAAATCATATGCCATTGCACCGTTTGCAAGAAGCACAGGCGCATTTATAATTTCGGGGGAGTAATCGTGAAATCCCTGCTTCGTTCTGCCTGTGCAGACAGTGAAAAGTCCGCCCTCTTCTTTAAAATATTTAATTGCATCTCTTACTTCTTGCGGAATAACACCATTACTGTTAGTAAGTGTTGCGTCATAATCAGATGCCAGCAGGCATCCGCTGAATTTACCCATAGTATTCCTCCAACCAGTTTTTTTAATATTTTATCATATTTTAGAAATAATGACAAGTAATAAACAATTTGACGAATTTTGGCGATTGTAAATTAAGATATTTGTTTATAAAGGTGTTGAAATATAATTTCTAATATGTTAGAATTATCAAGATATTTTATAAGGGGAAATGTTATGAGTAAGAAATACGGAAAATATGTCAAAGCTGGCGCACCTGCCGATGTAAAGTTTGACATGGAAAAGGCTCCGGTTAAGCAAAAGACATTACTTCACCCATTTGTTGTTGGTTTTGGTCATCTTCGCAGAATGCTCCTGAGAGGCAAAATAAATAAAGTGAATATGGAAGGTGTAAAGCCTCCCTATATTTTGCTTTGCAATCATAATGCTTTTTATGATTTTTATGTTATGAGTTCTGCAATAGCTCCTTACAGTGGAATTTTCCCTGCCGCTGTTGACGATTATATTGGCAGAGAAAAAATCCTCAGAGATTTGGGAACTATTCCAAAAAGAAAATATACAGCAGATATAAGCATTCTCCGTCAGTGCAGAAAAACTCTTAAAGACGGACTTATTTTCGGTATCTATGCAGAGGCAAGATATTCTCTTTGCGGTGTAACAGAGGTTATACCCGATGCAGTCGGTCAGCTTCTTAAGCATCAGAAAGTACCTGTTGTTTCGCTTACTTGCAGAGGACATCATATTTATGACCCGTTCTGGGGTAATCACAGGCACAGACTTCTGCCCGTTCGTGCGGATATGACACTTGCATTCACTCCAGAAGAGCTTAAAGAGCTTTCTGTTGATGAAATCAGCGCAAAGGTTAAAGAGCTTCTTTATAATGATGATTTCAAATGGCAGAGCGAAAACCACATAAAGGTAAAGTATAAAAAGAGAGCAGAGGGACTTCATAAGGTTCTTTATCAGTGCCCACATTGCAAAACCGAATATAAGATGGATTCTAAAGATGACACAGTTTTTTGCAATGCCTGCGGAAAGAAATGGAAGCTTAACTACTATGGTGAGCTTGAAGCGCAGGAGGGCGAAACAGAGTTCAAATTCCCGACAGATTGGTACGCTTGGGAAAGAGAAAATGTTAAAAAAGAGGTTGTTGAGGGCAAATATCATTTTGAATGTGATGCTCATGTCAACGACCTGCCAAATTCAAAAGGCTTTATCAGACTTGGGCAGGCTAAATTTGTTCACGATATGAACGGATTCAGCGTTAAGGGTGTCCGTGATTATGACGGCGAACCTTTTGAAATGAATATTGATGCCGCAGGTCAGTATGCCGTTCATGTTGAATACGCTTATCGTTTCGGCAATTTTGAGGATTGTATCGACCTCAATACACTTGAAGATACATGGTATGTATTCCCTGAAAACTGCGAGTTTTCGGTTACAAAAATATCACTGGCAACAGAAGAAATTTTTAATGAAATCTGGAGACAAAGAAAGTCCAGAAAAACTTTGGAGGTATAATTATGAATTTAAGAGATGAATTACTTGAAATTTTAACAGACTACACTGACGGCAGAATCGCTTCAGTTGAACCCAATGATGTTCTTACATCAGACCTTGGTCTTAACTCATTTGAGCTTTTTGACCTCATCTGCATCATTGAAGAGAAATATGATATTTCAATTCCAGATAGAGTTCTTCCTACTCTTGTTACAATCAAAGATGTTGTTGAATACCTTGAGGCAAATGTATAAAACAAACAGGGGAATGAGTTTAAGATGAAAACAAAGGTAAAATATAAAGTTTTTGCGGAATTTCCTGATTTTGAAACTTTAAAGGACATTGTACTTTACGGCTTTGAAAAGGGTCAGGATAAAGATCAGTATATGTTCTATAATTTCGACAATAAAGTTGAAACAAAGACATTTAATCAGGTTCACCACGACACAATCGGTCTTGGTCAGTATCTTTATTCAAAGGGCATAAAGAATGGCAAAAAGGTTGCTGTTCTCAGTGAAAACAGTTATTACTGGGTTGCTTGCTTCTATTCAATTATTACAAGCACAAATGTTGCTGTACCCCTTGACCCGAAGCTTCCCTTTGAAGACCTTGCAGAGCTTATGGTAAGAAGTAAGTGTGATGCAATTTATTACACCGAAGAGTTTGAGGATGCCATTGAGCTGATGAAAAATACCGAGGGTGTAACTATTCAGGAATATATAAAAATTGAAGATTTTTATGATGTTGTTGAAAAGGGTCATCAGAGCCTTGCAAATGGCGACCATAGCTATGTTGAAGATGAAGTTAAACCCGAAGACCTTGCAGTTATAGTTTTCACATCAGGCACAACAGGCAAGAGCAAGGGCGTTATGCTTTCACACAGAAATGTTGCAACAAATGTTATTGCATCATGCCGTGTTCTCACTGGCGGTCATGCAATTGGTTTCCTGCCGCTTCACCATGCTTTCTCTTGGGTAAGTGCACTTTTCTCTGGTACTCTTATTACAGAATACGGCTTCCTTTGCCGCAGCATTAAAGATATTCAGAAGGATCTTGTTACATATCATCCTCAGAATTTTGCGGCTGTTCCTCTTGCAGTTGAAACAATTTATAAAAAGATTTGGTACACTGCCAAGAAAAACGGTAAGGAAGAGGCTCTTAAAAAAGGACTTAAAATCAGTGCATTCCTTCAGAAATTTGGCATTGATATAAGAAGAAAACTGTTTAAGGATGTTATTGCAGGTCTTGGCGGTGAGCTTGAAGTTATTATCTGCGGTGGTGCATATCTTGACGAGAAATACGAAAGAGGTATGTATGACTTTGGTATTCAGATAATCAACGGCTACGGTATCACAGAGTGTTCACCTGCTGTTACATGCAACACCCTTGAAACATTTAAATTCGGCAGTGCAGGCGTTCCGCTTCCCTGTAACGAAATCAAAATCAATGACCCCGACGAAGACGGCGTTGGTGAAATCTATGTAAGAGGCTCCAATGTTATGATGGGTTATTATGAAGACCCCGAAGCAACAGCCGCAGCATTTGACGGCGATTGGTTCAAAACAGGCGACTATGGCTATATTGATGAAGACGGCTTCCTTTTCTTCCGTGGCAGAAAGAAAAATCTTATTGTTCTCTCAAACGGCAAGAATGTTTCACCCGAAGAGATTGAAGAGAAGCTTTCAACAATCAGCTATGTTAAAGAGGTTGTTGTTTATGAAGAGAATAACTTCATAACAGCAGAATTCTTCCTTGACACTGTATCAACACCGGATGCAAAGGAAAGAATTAAGGCAGATGTTAACGAGATTAACAAGAAAATGCCAATGTATAAGCAGGTTGCAAGGGTTAAAACAAGAGATACTGAGTTCCCGAAGACAACCACACTTAAAATTCTTAGAAATTACAAATAAATATTGAATGTTCGGAGGCGTTATAATGAAAAAAACGGTTGCTTTTTTGCTTACCTTGATGATTGTTTTGTCAAGCATTTCCTTTTCAGTTTCAGCAACAGAGGGAGCAAAAAAAGATGTTAAAGCAGTGGAGAAAAACAACAGTTTAGTTTCATTAAACACAGAGTATGTAGAAGTCGGCAAAGAAATTGTTGCAACTGTTCACGAAAGCGGAGAGTTCACTTATCAATGGTATGTCGATGGTACACTTATAGCCAATAACGGCAACACATTCGTTCCAACAGAATATGATGTTGAAAAAATGGTTACTGTTAGAGTTTTTGACGCCGAGGGAGTTTATACAGGCAGCGGCAGTGTTTATATAAGCAGGCTGCCTGTTGTTTATATCGAAACGGAAAATAGAAAAAATGTTGTTGATAAAAACGAAGTTGCGGGTCATATAACTATTCAGGGCAATTCAACTTTTAAAGATACATCTATGCTTTATGATGGCGGAATGACTATTAAATGTCGAGGCAATACAACTATGTATGATGCCAAAAAGCCATTTAAGCTGAAGCTGGATTCAAAAGCCAACCTGTTTGGTATGGGTAAAAATAAGCATTGGGTTCTTCTTTCAAATCCATATGATGTTTCACTTATCAGAAATATGGTTGCCTTTAACTTTGCAAAAGATATTGGTATTGATTATCAGCAGTTCCAGACCGTTGATGTTGTCATGAACGGCAAGTATGTTGGTAATTATTTGCTGTGTGAGCATGTAAGAATTGACAGCACTCGAGTTGACATCACAAATTGGGATGACGAAGCTGAAAATGCGGCTAAAGCCATTTATTCTGCAAACAAAAAGACAATGACTAAAGATGAGCGAGATGTGCTTATTGATAATATGACAAACAATATGGATTGGGTTACTGACGGTACTGTTGAATTTAACGGTGTAACTTATACTGTTTCAGATTATTATCAGATACCGTCCTATGACGGTGGATACCTTTTGTGTATCGACAAAGCGCAGAGGTTCACTTCCACCAACGGAGTGTCAATCGGTATAGAAAAGCCAGAGGGCATTGGCGAGGGAATGTATCAATCAATCACAGGCTATTATCAGAATTTTGAAGATGCGCTGTTTTCTGACGATTTCTGCAAAGAGATTGACGGCGAAAAGGTTCGATATACCGACCTTATAGATGTTGACAGCTTTGTAAAAGGCTTCCTTATAAATGAACTTGCGTGCAATGTTGACTTTGGCTTTAAAAGCACCTATATGTATAAAGACAGCGGTGGACTTTTAAAATTTGGCCCTGCGTGGGATTTTGACCTTTCATTTGGTACTTTGAATATCAATCCGAAATATGACGCTTCATATATCAACGCATGGAAAACTCTTAAAAGAAAACTGCTTGCAAGGTTATGCTCAGATCCATATTTCCTCAGCCTTGTGCGTGATACCTATTGGGAATACAGATACACTGCGATAGAAGATATTATTAAAGAGGGCGGAGCTATAGACACCTATGCTCAGCTTGTTAAGGAATCAGCTGTTGCAGACCAGCAGATATGGTCTTATAATCGAACCAATTCTATGGATGTTGAGTCTCTTAAACGCTGGGCTTGTATGAGAGTTGAATGGCTTGATTCTATATTCCAGACCTTGCCCGATGTATATAACTCAATGTCATCATTCTTTACTGAAACATATGATGTTAGCGATTATGTGAAACCTGATGATTATGTTGAAAAGCTTGAAATTGTCAGTATGCCAAAAAAAACAACATACAACGCAGGCGAAAAGGTTGATGTTACAGGTTTAGTGTTGAGCGCAACTTTCTCTGACGGAACAACAAAGATTGTTGAACCAAGTGGTGTGGTAACATATGCAAAAGATTATGTTGGCGCTCCAAAGTATTACTCTGATGTTGTTACAGATGAAAACGCAAAAGATATTTTTGTTTCGCTTAAATATAAAAACGCATCTGTTGATTATAAAATAAATGTTTCTGATAAGCAGGATTATAAAGCTGTTGAAACTCTTATTGAAAAGTGCCCAACTGCTGATGGATTCGATCAGAAATATGTTCAGAATATTATAGAGGCAAAGGTTGCTTTTGATTGTTTGTCAGACGAAGCCAAAGAGCTTGTTGCAAATAAAGACAGGCTTGATATGGCTATGTCCTGCATTGATAAAATGGCAGAAGCTTCTGATTCGGGCGTAATAGGTTGCTATATGCCTCATGTGAGCCTCCCTAACAATTTAAAAGATATGGTCTTTCTTGTAAAAGGTGAGCCAGCATCAATAAGATGGCAGTTGCCCGATGGCAAAGGTACTATAACATATCGTAGCAGTTCGGATGTAGTAAGGTCAATTAAAAAATTTGGCGATTATGCAATATGGACAATTAAGGCAAATATCAGAGATTTCGGTGCCAAAAGCATATATGGCAGTCAGCCGAAGCCTGTTGGTGATTTCAATTTTAATTCAGCGCAGTATCTTGAAATTCAAAATGATTTCACAGATATGACATATACTTCTTTTGTTAATTTAGGCGAAAATGCGCAAATTTCACTTAAAGCAAGCAAGCTGATTGAGAAAATTATTGTCGAAGAAAACGGCAAGGTAATAGCAACCTGCGATAACTATGAAAACGGCATGTTTAATGTCAGCGTTCCATTTGAAAGCACAGGGGAGCATACTGTCAGCATCAAATATATAAGCTGTGGAAATGAACTGTATTATGGTGATGTTGCTATTCTTGTCAGAGAAAAAATAACTGATTACAGCTTTGTTCCCGACAATTACCTTTACGGAGCAATAACAAATGTTACCTATAAAGATTCGGCACAGAATAAAAAGACTTTCACAGTAACTGTTCAAGGCAGAGCATTTAAAATTCAATTTATTGATGACGCTGGTAACACTGTTACCAAAACAAGATATGACAGTGGCGTATCAATAAAAAGCTTTAATGCTGACGGGGCAGAATGTTCATCATTTGAAAGAACTGCCGCCTATGAGCAATGGACATTTACCGCTACTTTAAAAGCAGGAACTTACACCGCTATTGCAAGAGATTCTGTAAAGGGTTGGGAAAGCGCAGAATACGGCTATGTTTTCAGCGTTGCAAATTCAGTGGTATATTGTGATGTTTATTCCATCACCCCTGCGGCAGATACTGTTGCAGTTAATGTTCCTTTGGATTTAAAAGTTGTAACAGGCAAAGATATTCTCAAAATTCAGATTCTTGTTGATGATGCAACCGACGGCGTTGTAACATTTTCAGCAGGTACTTACGGAACAATTGATGGCGGCACTTGCACTTATAATGTGTATGTAAAGCTTTATTCTGCTGGTGTTCACACGCTGAGGATTAAAGTCAAAAAAGCATCAGGATGGGAAATCTATGAAGAAGATGTAACTGCCGTTGTAACTGCAATTAAATAAACAGAGATATTCAAAATGGGTTTCAGTTTTCTGGAATCCATTTTGTCATTTTTCTGCTTGCATATGAATATAATTTTATAATCATAAGGACAAGTAGGAGAATTGCTATGAAAAAATATATTTTGCTTTGTGCCGTTCTTTCGGCAATGATGATAATGACACCGCTTTTTTCTGTGAAATACACAAACGAAGCCCTTGAAAACATACTGAAAGAAAATAAAGCAAAGGATGAATACATAAGTGTTATGCGCTCAGAAACAGGCGAAACGTCTGATATGAAAATCAGAGAATATCTGATTGGCTGTGTGGCAGGGGAGATGGATGCAAGATTTCACGAAGAAGCACTAAAAGCTCAGGCTGTTGCAAGCTACACCTTTGCGCAGTATATTAAAATCCGTGATAAAGATAAACCAGGGGCAGATATTTCTGATGACAGCAGTGTTTATCAATCTTATATCGACGAAGAAAAACGAAAAGATAAGTGGAAAGACAGCTTTGAAAAGTATGAATCTGCCGTTGAAAACGCAGTTGATGCAGTTTTAGGTCAGCAGATTTTATATGACGATAAGCCGATAATGGCGGTTTATTTTGATAAATGCAATGGAGTTACAGAAAGCTCTGAAAATATATGGGGCAAAAAACTGCCGTATCTTGTGTCTGTTACAAGTGATGGCGATAAGCTTTCGCCAGAGCTTGAAAGCTATGAAGAATTTACAATTGATGAATTTAAAAATGCATTTTCTAAAAAGAACATAGATTTTTCATCAGAAAAAGCACTTGTCGGCAATGTTGAAAGGTATGATTCTGGCGTAGTGAAAAGCATAAATATCAGCGGTTGTGAAATGGCAGGCACTGAATTCAGAGCAATTTTAGGCTTAAAAAGTGCAGATTTCACCATAGAAAATGACGAGAATAAAGTGAAAATCACTTGTCAAGGTAACGGTCATTTTGTTGGAATGAGTCAATACGGAGCGGATTATATGGCTCGTCAAGGCAGTGATTATAAAGAAATTCTGCAACATTATTTTCCAAACACAGAAATTCGATAAAATATTTTTGCAAAAACCCTTGAAAAATTCAAACTATGTGTTACAATTATATCAAATCTACAAAGGAGGAAACGACTACTATGGCATATACTATTTCAGATGATTGCATTGCTTGCGGTGCTTGCGCAGATGAGTGCCCTGTTAGTGCAATTGCAGAAGGCGACGGCAAATATGAAATCGACGCTGATGCTTGCCTTTCATGCGGCGCTTGCGAAGGCGTTTGCCCTGTTGGAGCTCCTCAGGAAGCATAAGAAGGCAAAAATCGGTTACATACCGTATATCGCAGGGCGGTTTTCCCGCCCTGTTTTTCTTTGAAAGGCGGTGCACTTGTGCAGGATTACAAGATTGAATATTTAGGCTCGGGCTATAAAGTGGCGGTGAGTGATGCTCACGGATTTGGTACAGATGCAGTGATTTTAGCCTATTTTGCATCACCTAATAAAAAAGACAGGGTTTGCGATATGGGCACTGGCTGTGGCATCATCCCTATGCTTCTTTTAAGAAACGGATGCGGAAAAACTGTTACAGGCATCGAAATTCAAAAAAACGGATATGAGCAGGCACTCCAATCTGTTAAATTAAGCAATGCAGAGGACAGAGCCACAATAGTGAATGGCGATATTAAAAATATTAAGGAGCTTTTCCCTCACGGTTCATTTGACACTGTTATTATGAATCCGCCATATAAAGCGGCTTCGGGCGGCATTGAAAGTGCTGATGAAAGTGCGAGAATCGCCCGTCATGAGGTTGCCTGCACTGTTGATGATGTAACGGCTGCGGCTGCTCATCTTCTTAATTTTGGCGGCAGACTTTGCCTTTGCAACAGACCTGAAAGATTAAGCGATACAATCGTCAGCATGCGCAAAGCAGGTATAGAACCGAAAAGATTACGATTTGTTTCAAAATTTGCAGATACAGAGCCATGGCTCTTTTTAATAGAAGGCAAAAAAGGTGCAAAGCCGTTTATGCGAGTTGAAGCACCATTTGCTGTGTATAAATCAAAAGGCATTTTTTCAGATGAAATGATGTCTGTTTACGGAGAATATAAGGAGAATTGCAATGGGTAAGCTTTTTGTTGTGGGTACACCAATAGGTAATCTTGAGGATTTTTCTCCCCGTGCAATACGCACACTTGAAGAGTGCGATTTTATTGCCGCTGAGGATACAAGAGTTACTTTAAAGCTTCTTAATCATTTTAATATCAAAAAGCAGATGATAAGCTACTTTGAGCATAATATCAGAGAGAAAGGTCAGCTTATTGTTGAAAGAATCCTTGACGGTGAAAACTGTGCAATTGTTACAGACGCAGGTATGCCTGCTATTTCTGACCCCGGTGAGGATTTAATCAGACTTTGTCATGAGCACGGAATAAAAGTTGAATCTGTTCCCGGACCCTGTGCTTTTTCAACGGCACTTGCTCTTTCGGGTATGCCATCTGGCAGATTTACTTTTGAGGGATTTTTAAGCGTTAACAAGCCAAGCAGAAATGAGCATCTTAACTCTCTTGTGAATGAAACACGCACAATGATTTTTTATGAAGCTCCGCACAAAATTGCTCAGACCTTAAAAGATATGAACCGTGTTTTTGGCAACCGTGAAATTGCAATTGTCAGAGAGATTACAAAAATTCACGAAGAGGTTATCAGAACAACACTTGATGAAGCTGTTGCCCGTTATGGTGAAACAGGCGTTAAGGGCGAAATTGTTATAATCGTTCACGGCAAAGAAAAAACAGAGGATAATGCTCAGCCAACAACACTTGAGGATGCAGTTGCTCTTGCAAAAGAGAGCGTCGAAAAGGGCATGAGTGTCAGCGAAGCCGCAAAGAGTGTTGCAAAGTTAACAGGATTCAAAAAGGGCGATATTTATAAAGCACTTATTTAAGGGGAATATAATATGAGAGATTTTTTTGCATATATTTCAACTCACTGGTATGTGGGACTTATTCTTTTTGTTTTGCTGATTGCCGCTGTTCTTATGTGGATAAAAGCCGTTTCATCTTCGCAAAAAAACAGAGCAGAGAGAGAAGCGGTTATCGCAAAGCTTGAAAAAGAAAAAGCACTGCGCAATGAGTTCAGAGTTCTTTCTGAATCAAGCTTTGATATTGATGATAAAGAAAAGCTCCTTTTTGGCATCGGTGCAAATATTCAGCTGTTCCTCGAAAAGCAGGAGAATATGAATAAAGCCTTTGACGAAATGCCCGAAGCTAAAAAGTTTATCTATGCACTCAACTATGTTTTTGAGGATTCGCAGGACGGTCAGCTTTCTAAATTCTTTAAAGCAAACGGTCAGCCTCTCACAGGCGAAGCTGAAAAGGCTGTTAAAGAGATTATCGGCGGCAAATTCAGCGAGGTGTTCTCTTCTCTTTATAATATGACAGATGACGATATTGAAGATGTTTCTTATGATGAAACAAAAATTGCAGAATACGATAAATCTTTTGCAGAGATAATGAGCGGTGAGAAATCAGAAATATTTGAAAAAATCGCTCAGTATATAAAATCAAATAAGGCTGTATTTTTAAATTAAATGTTGACCGCAGATTTAAAGTCTGCGGTTTCGTTTTTTACACAATAAAAAAATGTGCAATTTTTGAAAATAATTTGTCTTTTCTATAGAATTATCGGAACACTTGTGATACAATAGCTGTGTATGCATTTACTTGCAAATATAGCCAAAAAGGAGATTAGAACTATGGCTCATTTTATTTTTTCAGCATTCTGTGATGAATCTGGCGAAAAAGACATCCGTGGTCAGATAGCAGCTTGCAAAGAAAACGGCATAACCAATATGGAGCTTCGAGGATTCGGTGAAAAATCAATTAACGATTTCACTGTTGCCGAAGCAGAAGAAATGAAAAAGATTATTGATGAAGAGGGCGGCATTGCTGTTGCTTCAATCGGCTCATGCTACGGTAAAATTGAAATTACCGACAGCTTTGATGAGCATTTTGAAAAATTCAAAAACACCGTTCAGGTTGCAAAGGTGCTCGGTGCAAAATACATAAGAATATTCAGCTTCTATTTCACAAAAGGCGAAAGCTATGATGAATACAGAGAAGAAGTTCTCAAAAGAGTTCAGCTTATGGCTGATTATGCAAACGAAAACGGCATTATTCCCTGCCATGAAAACGAAAAAGGTATTTATGGCGATAACGGCGAAAGAGTAAAGGACCTTCTTGATAATGTTAAAGGTCTTGTTGGCGTTTTTGACCCTGCAAACTTCGTTCAGTGCGGTGTTGATACTCTCAAAGCTTATGAGCTTGTTGGCGATAAGATTGAGTATTTCCACATTAAAGATGCTCTTTACAAAGACGGTATGGTTGTTCCCGCTGGCGAGGGCGATGGCAATGTTGTTGAGCTTCTTAAAAAATTCACACTTAAAGACGGTGTAAAGGTTCTTTCACTTGAACCCCACCTCAAGGTTTTTGACGGACTTTCAAACCTTGAAGCAGATGATGAAACAGAAAACAATATGAAGAAGAATGTTTATGCTTCTCATAAAGAATCTTTCAAAGCTGCTGCTGATGCTATGCACAAGGTTGCAGAGGCTGCACAGCCTATCCGCTTCGGTATTATCGGTATGGGTAACATGGGTTCTGCTCATGCAAGAAACTTCCTTAACGGTCATATCAAAGAAATGAGAATCACTGCTGTTGCAGATATTAACCCCGAAAAGCTTAAATGGCCTGCTGAAGCTCTTCCCTGGGCAAAGAGATATAACACAGCTTCAGAGCTTATGGATAGTGGCGAGGTTGACGCAGTTGTTATTGCAACACCTCACTATTTCCATCCACCCCTTGTTATGGAAGCATTGAGCAAGGGTCTCCATGTTGTATCAGAGAAGCCCGCAGGTGTTTACACAAAGCAGGTTCGTGAGATGAACGCAGCTGCTGAAAAGAGCGATAAAGTTTTCGCAATGATGTTCAATCAGAGAACTAACTGTGTTTACCGCAAGATTAAAGAGATTGTTGACAGCAAAGAGTATGGTGATATTCACAGAGTAAGCTGGCTTATTACTGACTGGTACAGAACTCAGGCATATTATAATTCAGGCGGATGGCGTGCAACATGGTCTGGCGAAGGCGGCGGCGTTCTTCTTAATCAGTGCCCCCACCAGCTTGACTTATGGCAGTGGATTTGCGGTATGCCTTCAAAAATCCGTGCATTCTGCCACGAGGGTAAATGGCATGATATCGAGGTTGAAGACGATGTTTCAATCTATGCTGAATATCCCAACGGTGCAACAGGTATTTTCGTAACAACAACAGGCGACTATCCGGGTTCAAACCGTCTTGAAATCACAATGGATAAGGCAAAGCTTGTTTGCGAAGACGGCGAGAAGATTACTCTTGAAGTTCTTGATATTCCTCTCAGTGAGCATTGCAAAGTAAGCGAACAGGGCTTTGCAAAGATTAAGACAGAAATCGTTCCTGTTGAAACAGATGGTATTAACGACCAGCATTCAGGCGTTCTTAATGCTTTTGCAGGCAAGATTCTTCATGGCACTCCTCTTGTTGCAAACGGAACAGAGGGCATCAACGGTCTTATGATTTCAAATGCAGCTCATCTTTCAAGCTGGACAGGCAAAACCGTTTCTCTTCCTGTTGATGATGAAGTTTACTATGCAAAGCTTATGGAAAAGGTTGCATCTTCAAAAGCAAAAGAGAATGTTAAAGAAACAGTTAACGAGGATATGAGCAGCACATATTGATGTGCAGAGGAGCATAACTTATGAATATTTGCCTTGTAGGGTGCGGCGGCATTTCAAGATGCCACCTTGCCGCAATAGACAGCATGAAAAACGAGGGCATAAATCTTCTTGCAGTTTGTGATATTGTTCCAAAGAAAGCAGAAGAAGCCGCCCTTAAATACGGCTGCAAGGCTTACAGCGATTTTGATGAAATGATAAACAGTGAAGCGGCAGATGTAATTCACATCTGCACGCCTCACTATCTCCATGTTGATATGGCTGTTAAGGCTCTTAATAAAAATATCAATGTAATTATGGAAAAGCCCTGCGCCACTTCTTTTGAAGAAATCAAAAAACTTGAGGATGCCTGCAAAGCATCTTCTGCTCAGCTTGGTGTCTGTTTCCAGAACAGGCTCAACGCTTCAACCGAGTTTGCAAAAAAAATTGTTGATTCGGGCGAATACGGCGAAATCATTTCTGCAAGAGCACTCTTTTCATGGAAGAGAGATGCAGATTACTATGCCGCAGATGCGTGGCGTGGAACAAAAGACAAGGAATGTGGCGGAGTTTTAATAAATCAAGCAATTCATACCCATGATTTGCTTACATACCTTGTTGGCAAAGAAACACTCAGTGTTGACGCAACTGTTTCCAATTTCCACCTTAAAGACGAAATTGAAGTTGAAGACACTGCAAGTATATTCCTTAGATTCACAGATGGCACAAGAGCTGTTTATTATGCCACCAATGCAGGCGGTGTAAATGCAAGCCCTATAATTGACATTAACTACCCCGATAAAGTTACTTTAAGACTTGAGGGAGATTGCGTTTATCTTATTGATAATGACGGTCTTAAACTTCTTTTTTCAGAGAAAGAGTTTAAGAAAAATAATGTCGGCAAAAAAGAATGGGGCAACAGTCATAATAAGCTGATAGCTGATTTTTATGATTGCGTAAAAACGGGCAGACATTTCTCAATTGATGTTAACGAGGCAAAGCGTGCTGTGGCTGAGCTTCTTGCCGCTTATGAATCATCAGAAAAAAATGAAACAGTTTATCTGAAATAAATATAAAGACAGGTGAATGATATGCAAATGACTTTTCGCTGGTTCGGTGCAGATAAAGACACCGTTTCCCTCGAACAGATAAGACAGATTCCTGGCGTTACAGGTATCGTGCCTGCACTTCACAAGCTCCCTGCTGGTGAAGCATGGCCTCTTTCCATGGTTATGGAAATGAAAAAAGAAATTGAAGACGCTGGTCTTACAATGGAATGTATCGAGAGCGTTAATGTTCACGAAGATATTAAACTTGGACTTCCAAGCGCAGAGAAATACATTGAAAATTACAAAATAAGCATCAGAAATCTTGCAAAAGCAGGCGTTAAGGTTATCTGCTATAACTTTATGCCCGTTTTTGACTGGACAAGAACTGACCTTGCTATGGATATGGGCAACGGCGCAACCTGCCTTTGCTATAACGGCAAGCAGATTGAGGGTAAAAGCCCCGAAGATATGTTCAAAGAGATTGATGATAACTCAAACGGTTACGCTATGCCTGGTTGGGAAACTGAGCGTATGGGCGAAATCAAAGAGCTTTTCCGTAAATATAAAGACATCACATCAGAAGACCTCTGGAACAACCTCAAGCACTTCCTTGAAGAGATTATTCCCGTTTGCGAGGAATGTGATGTTAAAATGGCTATTCATCCCGATGATCCGCCATGGGATATTTTCGGACTTCCAAGAATCATCAAAAACATTGACGATTTAAAGAGATTCCTCAAGCTCGTTGATTCTCCTTATAACGGACTCACATTCTGCACAGGCTCTTTAGGCTGCGACCCTAACAACAATCTTCCCGAAATGATCAGAGAAGTTGGTGATAGAATCTATTTTGCACATCTTCGCAATGTTAAAATCAGAGAGAGTTGGTTTAATGAAACAGCTCATCTTTCAGATGCAGGAAGCCTTGATATGTATGAAATCGTTAAGGCTCTTCAGGATACAGGCTTTGACGGATACATCAGACCCGACCACGGCAGAATGATCTGGGGCGAAGTTGCAAGACCTGGCTACGGTCTTTACGACAGAGCACTTGGTGCCGCATATATTAACGGTTTGTGGGAAGCTTGCAAAAAGGCTAATAAATAAAAGGAGTTTTACTTATGAATATACATGAAAATCTTAAAGGCAAGGTTGCCGTTGTAACAGGTGGCGGCGGAGTTCTTTGTAGCGGCTTTTCAAAAACACTTGCAAAGCAGGGTGTTAAGGTTGCAGTTCTTGACCTTAACGAAGAGGCTGCTCAGAGAGTTGCAGATGAAATCATCGCAGAGGGCGGCGAAGCAATGGCAGTTGGATGCAATGTTCTTGATCAGGACAGTATGAAGGCTGCAAGAGATAAAGTTAACGAGAAATTCGGCACTTGCGATATTCTTCTTAACGGTGCTGGCGGAAATAACCCCAAAGGCACAACAACAAAAGAAACACTTGAAAAGATTGACCTTGTTGAAAAGAATGACGATGTTAAAACATTCTTTGACCTTGACCCACAGGGTATCTCATTCGTTTTCAACCTTAACTTCCTCGGCACACTTATCCCTACACAGATTTTTGCAAAGGATATGGCTGAGAAAGAGGATAGCTGTATCATTATGATTACATCAATGAATGCATTCCGTCCTCTTACAAAAATCCCCGCATATTCAGCTGCTAAGGCTGCTGTTGCAAACTTCACACAGTTTATGGCTGTTCATTTTGCAGATATGGGCATCCGTGTTAATGCAATCGCTCCTGGTTTCTTCTCGACTCAGCAGAATAAAACACTTCTCTGGAACGATGACGGAACACCCACAGCAAGAACAGGCAAAATCCTTGCTGCAACACCTATGAAGCGTTTTGGTGAGCCCGAAGAGCTTTCTGGCGCACTTCTTTTCCTTTGCGATAAAGAGTACTCAGGCTTCGTAACAGGCACAACAATCGCTGTTGACGGCGGCTTTAACGCATATTCAGGCGTATAATTCAATTCCATTCTGAAGGAGCAAATGATATGAAAAGAGCAATTTCCATAAGCTTAGTGCTGATTATGATTTTGAGCTTATTCACTTCATGTAAAACAAATGAAAGCGGCGAAATCCGTGAACCTGAGAAATCTGAGTTCATTTCAACTGAACAGAACGATAATTATATCTATGATGTTTATAAGGATTACTCCGTTATTAAAGAATATATCGGTGAAGATTTCAGAGCTACTATTCCTAACCGACTTGGCGGTAAGAAAGTAAAAGCTATTGGCGAAAAAGCCTTTGGCAACAGTATGCTTGCAATTGAGGTTATTGATATACCCAAGGGTGTTGAATACATTGACCCCAGTGCTTTTTACGGTAAGTCATCAGTTACAGCTTTCACAGTTGCAAGTGGTAACCCTGTTTATAAAAGCGATAAAGGTGCTATTTATTCTAAAGACGGCAAGAGCCTGCTTCATTACCCTGTAGGCAAGGCTGATACCGAATACAGAGTTATTGACGGTATTGAAGAAATCGGTGCATACGCTTTTGCAAGTAGTGATATTATCAAGACAGTTGTTTTGCCAGATTCTGTTAAATCAATCGGAGCGCACGCATTTGATAAATGTTCAACACTTGTTAGCGTCAATATGCCAAATGGTATAGAAGAAATCGGTGATTTCTGTTTCTTCGAGTGCCGTTCACTTCCTAAGGCTGAGCTTCCAGAATCACTTAAAGTAATAGGTGAGGGTGCATTCCAGTATTGTATCTCTCTTGCATCTGTTGAAATTCCCGATTCTGTTGTTGAAATTAAAGACAGTGCTTTTTATGAATGTGAAACTCTTACAAAAGCTGTTCTTTCTAAATCGCTTGAAAAATACGGCTATAAAGTGTTTGCAGGCTGTAAGCTTCTTGAAGAAATCACTGCTTCATCAGGATGTAATAATTTTAAAGATATAAACGGTGTGCTTTATTCAAAGGACGGCAAAACTCTTGTTGAGTTCCCTTATGGCAGATATGTTAAAAATGTTGAAATCAACAAGGATGTCCGCACCATTAGAGCATACAGCTTCTATAGAGATAATAAAGGTCAGGGCGATGACAACTTCGATAACATTGAATCAATAAAATTCAATAATGTTGAAAAAATCGGTGCTTATGCCTTTGCCAACAGAGATGCTATCACAAAGGTTGAGCTTCCCTCAGCACTTAAAGAGTTCTCTCCAACTGCCTTTAATTACTGCAAAAAAATCAAAAAATATACACTTAAAGATTGTGAAAACTTCGTTGTTGTTGACAATGTTCTTTTCACAAAAGATAAAAAAACACTTGTGGCATATCCTACCGATAATGATGTGCATAACTACAAAATCCCTGATGGAACAGAGGTTCTCGGTGATTATTCATTCAGCTATTGCTACAGCCTGCACGGAATTGATATTCCTAACTCAATCACAAAGGTTGGCGATTATTGCTTCTATATGACAAGCTCATTGGCTGGTATCGTTAAGTTTGGCGATAAGCTTAAATCCATCGGCAAATACTGCTTCTCAAACTGTGCAGGTATTGAAGAGCTGACATTTACCGATAACACAATCACAGAAATTCCAGAGGGTGCATTTGAAATTCTTGACGGCACATATGAGTTTATAATCCCCGAGGGAGTTACAAAAATCGGTGAGGACGCATTCCGTGAAATAGGATATATCAGATATGTCAAAATTCCCTCAACGGTTAAAGAAATCTGCAAGAGAGCATTTTATGATATGGACGACCTCCATGATCTGACAATACCTGCAAGTGTTGAAACAATCGGGGAAGAGATAGTAACAATAGCTGACGAGAAAGACCCCGATAAGGTTACACTGAGGGTTTATGAAGGCTCTACAGGTGAACAGTACGCAATTGACAATCATATTCCTTATAAGGTTGTTGCATAATTCAGGAGGCATACTTATTATGAATTTACAGTTAAAAAATCGTGAGGATTGCACATACGATATGATTTCACTTGGTGAAATTATGCTTCGTCTTGACCCGGGTGATGGCAGAATCAAAAATTCCCGCTCTTTCAGAGTGTGGGAAGGCGGCGGAGAATATAACGTTGCCAGAGGACTTCGCCGTTGCTTCGGACTTAAAACAGCCGCAGTTACAGCTCTTGCAGATAATGAAATCGGAAGACTTGTTGAAGATTTTATGCTTCAGGGCGGTGTTGACACATCACTCATTAAATGGGTTAAGTATGACGGAATCGGCAGAAATGTCAGAAACGGACTTAACTTCACAGAGCGTGGATTTGGCATCAGAGGCGCTGTTGGTGTATCAGACAGAGGTAACACAGCCGCTTCACAGCTGAAAACAGGCGATATTGACTGGGATTATATTTTTGGTACACTTGGTGTCAGATGGCTTCACACAGGCGGTATTTTTGCTGCACTTTCAGATACAACTGCTCAGGTTGTTATTGAAGCTGTTAAATGTGCAAAGAAATATGGCACAATTGTTTCTTATGACCTTAACTACCGCCCCTCACTTTGGAAAGATATTGGCGGTATCGAAAGAGCACAGCAGGTTAACAAAGAAATTGCAAAATATATTGATGTTATGATAGGCAACGAAGAGGACTTCACAGCCTGCCTTGGTCTTGAGGTTGAGGGTAACGACGAAAACCTTAAAGAGCTTAACATTGACGGATATTATAAAATGGTTGAGAATGCTGTTAAGATTTATCCCAATTTCAAGGTAATTGCAACAACTTTGCGTACAGTTAAAACTGCAACAGTTAATGACTGGAGCGCAATCTGCTGGGCAGACGGCACAATTTATAACGGACTTGAAATGCCTAACCTTGAGATTTACGACAGAGTTGGCGGCGGCGACAGCTTCGCTTCAGGTCTGATTTACGGACTTATGACAACTCTTGATGCACAGGTTGCTGTTAATTACGGTGTTGCTCACGGCGCACTTGCTATGACAACACCAGGCGACACCTCAATGGCTTCAAAGGCAGAGGTTGAGCGTATTGTAAACGGCGCAGGCGCACGAGTTCAGAGATAAACAGGAGAGATTATTATGGATAAAGAACAGATTTTAACAAGAATTCAGGATTGCGGTATCGTTGCCGTAGTTCGTGCAGAAAGCACAGAAAAAGCAGAAAAAATCGTTGATGCCTGCATTGAGGGCGGTGTTGCAGCTATTGAGCTTACATTCACAGTTCCTCATGCTGATAAGGTTATCGAGCATCTTGCAAACAAATACTCTCCCGAAGAAATCATCCTCGGTGCTGGCACAGTTATGGATGCTACAACTGCAAGAATCGCTATTCTCAGCGGTGCTCAGTATATTGTAAGCCCATATTTTGACCTTGAAACAGTTAAAATGTGCAACCGTTACAGAGTAGCTGTTATGCCTGGCATTATGACTGTTCGTGAGGGTGTTATGGCTATGGAGGCAGGTGCAGATATTCTTAAAGTATTCCCCGGCGACCTTTACGGACCCAAAATCATTAAGGACATCAGAGGACCTATTCCATATGCAAAGATGATGCCCACAGGCGGTGTTAATGCAGATAATGTTGGTGAGTGGATTAAGGCTGGCGCAGTTGCAGTTGGCGCAGGCAGCTCACTTACAGCAGGTGCAAAAACAGGCGATTACGCACTTATCACAGAAACAGCAAAGAAATTTGTTGCAAATATAAAGGCTGCAAGAGCGCAGTTATAATAATCTGAAAGGTAATCAGTTTTATGTTCGTTGATATAGCGAAAATTAAAATCAAAGCAGGGGATGGCGGTAATGGCGCTGTTTCCTTTCACAGAGAAAAATATGTAGCCTCTGGCGGTCCTGACGGCGGAGATGGCGGCAAAGGCGGAGATGTTGTTTTTAAGGTTAACGATAATCTTGCCACACTTGCAGATTTTCGTTACAAGCGTAAATATAAAGCTCCGTCAGGTCAGGATGGCTCAAGCGGCAGAAGAAACGGTAAAAAGGGCGAGGATCTTGTTATCCTTGTTCCAAGAGGAACTGTTATTAAAGAGGTCAACACAGGTAGAGTTATGGCGGATATGTCTGACGATGATGTTTTTATCGCCGCAAAAGGCGGCAGAGGCGGATGGGGCAACCCCCATTTTGCAACACCAACCCGTCAGGCTCCACGATTTGCCAAAAACGGCGCACCTGGTGAAGAGTGGGAAGTTTCGCTTGAATTGAAGCTTCTTGCAGATGTTGGTCTTTTAGGCTTCCCGAATGTTGGCAAATCCACATTCATTTCTGTTGTCAGTGAAGCTAAGCCTATAATTGCGGACTATCATTTCACAACCCTTACACCTGTTCTTGGTGTTGTATCTCTTGGCGAGGGTAATTCCTTTGTTATGGCAGATATTCCAGGTCTTATTGAGGGCGCAAGTGAGGGTATCGGTCTTGGTCATGAATTTTTAAGACACGTTGAAAGATGCCGTCTGCTTGTTCATATTATTGATGCCGCTGGCAGTGAGGGTAGAGACCCAATTGAAGATTTTGAAAAAATCAATGCGGAACTTGTGAAGTTCAACCCCGAACTTGCAGAGCGTGAGCAGATTGTTGTTGGTAACAAGATTGACCTTGCATCTGATGAACAGCTTGAAAGACTTGAAAACTACTTTAAAGAAAAGGGTTATCAGTATTTCACAATGTGCGCACCTATTGTTGAGGGCACAAAAGAGGTCATCAACGCAGTTTCTGCAAAGCTTGCACAGCTCCCGCCCATTAAACGATACGAAAAAGAAGAAATCCCCGTTGAATATTTTGAAAAGAATAACAACGGCAAATACACAATTACTGTTGATGATGGTGTTTATATTGTTGAAGCTGAATGGCTTCTCAGAATCCTTCAGAGAACAGACCTTGATGACTATGAATCACTTCAGTATTTCCAGAGGGTACTTATTTCAAGCGGAATAATTGATGCCCTCAAGGAAAGGGGAATAGAGGAAGGCGACACAGTTTCTATCTATGACCTAGAATTTGATTATTTCAACTAAGGTGGATTTATGGAAAGATTTTTGTCCGAAAAGCAGGTTGACCCAAAGCAGTTAAGTCCGCTGACTTTAGCCTTTATTGGCGACACTGTTTATGACCTGCTTGTGAGAGAAGAAGTTATCTGCAATGCCAACAGAAGCGCAAATGACCTGCACACTCTTGCAGTGAAGCAGGTTAAGGCGCCTGCTCAGGCTCAGGCAATAACAGCTATTATGGATGAGCTGACAGAGGAAGAGCTGGCTGTTTTTAAGCGTGGCAGAAATGCCAAAACAGCTCATGTTGCCAAGAATGCCTCTACCTGTGATTACCATAAAGCAACGGGGCTTGAGGCTGTGATGGGTTATCTTTATCTGTCTGGCAAATTGCAGAGAATAAAAGAGCTTTATAATTTAATCAGGAGCGCTGAGAAAAATGACTGATAAGAAGCGAAAAGTTCTTGATATTATAGTTGATAATCTTTTTTGGCTTTTGGGGTGTGTTTCATATTCGGCTGGCGTAACAATGTTTGCCGTGCCAAATAATCTTGCTCAGAGCGGTATGACAGGTGTTGCGATAATTCTGAATTATCTTTTTCATACACCAATCGGCATAACAAACTTTTGCCTTAATGTGCCGCTTTTTGTCCTTGCATGGATTTTCCTCGGCAGAAAATTCACCCTTAAAACCTTGTGGGTAACAACAATGCTGTCTGGCGTTATGGATGTTATGACGGCACTGATTAAAAGAGGCATTCTCCCTGCCTATGACAGTGGCGATAAAATCCTTGCCTGCCTTTTCTGCGGGCTTCTCTGTGGATTTGGCTTGTCTATGGCTTTTTTGAGAAATGCCACAACTGGCGGTACAGACATCATTATGCGTCTGCTCAAACGAAAACTTCCACATTTTTCTATGGGCAAGCTGATTATGATTCTTGATGCGGCGGTTGTTATTACGGCGGCGATTGTTTTTAGAAGTGCAGAGAGTGCACTTTATGCGGCTGTTCTTATTTTTGTCAGCTCAACTGTTGTTGACCGTGTTCTTTACGGTGCAAGCAACGGCAAAATCCTGCTTATCTTTACAGATAAGGCTCACGAGGTTTCTTCGATGATAACCTCAAATATGAGAAGGGGAGTGTCGATTCTCCCTGCAGAGGGTGGCTACACTGGCGAGAGCAAAAATATGCTTATTGTTGTTTGCCGCAGTGATGAGGTTGCCAAGGTGCGCAAGCTTGTTAAAAACGCTGACCCCCACACATTTATTGTTGTTACAGAAGCAAAAGAGATTCTCGGCGAGGGCTTTAAACCTCCGTTAGCAGATTCCGAAAGCGAAACAGATTAAATTTTAAACAATATATAGTTAGTTCAACTGCTTTTATTCAAAATATAGCGAAAAAATCTGATTTTTTCAAAAAAATTATAAAAAAACAGTTGCAATTTATCTATGTTTGTGATAAAATACATTTTGCATGAATGATACCGAAAGAGGTGAAAACGATGAAAGAAGGAATTCATCCTAAGTACGATACCGCAAAAGTACGTTGTGCATGCGGTGCGGTTGTAGAAACCCGTTCAACAAAAGGCGATATGCGTGTTGACATTTGCTCAAGCTGCCATCCGTTCTTCACTGGTAAGCAGAAGCTCGTTGATACAGGCGGACGCGTAGACAGATTCAAGAAACGTTATAATCTTGATAAATAATCAAAATAAGGCGGTGCATTTTGCGCCGCTGAATTTTTTTAGGTGATTTTATGGAATATAAAACCGTCGATAAAGAAGCCTGCGATGAATTTATAGAAAAACGCTCCCGATTTATTGGCTACATTAAGCCTGTTACAACTAAAGAAGAAGCGGTGGATTATATAAACTCAATCAAATCAAAGCATTGGGACGCAACGCACAATGTTTATGCCTATGTTTTGAGGGATGGGCAGACAAGAAGATATTCTGATGACGGCGAGCCGCAGGGGACAGCAGGAATGCCTGTGCTTGATGTGCTTTTAAAAGAGAATCTGACAGATTGCGTTGTTGTTGCCACAAGATATTTTGGCGGAATCCTCCTTGGCGGTGGCGGTCTTGTTCGTGCGTATTCACACACGGCAAAAATCGCTGTTGACGCAGGCGGTGTTGCCACAATGCGCCTTTGCGCAGTTATGAGCGTGCAGTGCGATTACAACTTTTATGGTAAGCTTAATGCACTTGTGCCTGAGTTCGATGGCGTTGTGGATGATACTGAGTTCAGCGAAAATGTGTCTATGAAATTCAGAATTCCTGCTGACAGAGAGCAGAAATTTCAAAAAAAACTGGTAGACGCAAGCTTCGGTAAGTTCTCCGCAGAAAAATCTGGTGAAATATTCTGTAAAATGTAAAAATTTTTGAAGTAATTTAGCTGTTTTCGGAGTAAAAAGTATTAGTGGATGTTGTCGAAAGGAGAGTGCTATGGAATCTATTCGAGAAATCACCTGCCTGAATGA
This sequence comes from Acutalibacteraceae bacterium, assembly GCA_045598085.1. Lineage (GTDB taxonomy): Bacteria > Bacillota > Clostridia > Oscillospirales > Acutalibacteraceae > CAG-488. The sequence continues at coordinate 20,727 of JAZLLI010000019.1, read as the reverse complement.
GCATAAGATTTTATCTTCTTATGCCAGTTTTGCCGACGAAAGCCGTGGAAGAAAAATTGACGAGCCTCAGTGCGAAATTAGAACTTGCTTTCAGCGGGACAGGGACAGAATAGTACATTGCAACTCTTTCAGAAGACTAAAGCATAAAACTCAGGTTTTCCTTTCGCCTGAGGGGGATTATTACCGAACCCGTTTGACCCACACTCTTGAGGTTTCGCAGATTGGCAGAACAATTGCCGTTGGTCTGCGCCTTAATGAGGATTTGACCGAAGCAATTGCTTTGGGTCATGACCTTGGACATACGCCTTTTGGTCATGCTGGGGAAAGGGCTCTTAACAGCGTTTATCCCGATGGCTTCAAACACTATTTGCAAAGTCTGAGAGTGGTTGATGTTATAGAAAAGAAAGGGCAGGGGCTGAACCTTACAGAAGAAGTGCGAAACGGTATTGAACGGCACACCAGTGGTGAGCGGGCTTTCACTTTAGAGGGCAGAATCGTCAGACTGGCAGACAGAATCGCTTATATCAACCACGATATTGACGATGCTGTTCATGCAAAAGTGCTTTCAGACAAGGATATTCCCCGTGAAATTAAAAAAATTCTGGGATTCAGTAAGGGCGAGAGAATCAACACTCTTGTGAAATCCTGCATTGAAAACAGTGAGGATGACATTTGCCTTGCGGACGATATTCAAGGTGCGTTTGACGAACTTTATGATTTTATGTTCAAAAGTGTTTACACTAACCCCGAATGTAAAAGCGAAGAGTCAAAAGCGATTGATATGGTTTGCTGGCTTTATGAATATTTTTCTCTCCATCCCTATGAGCTTCCCGAAGAATACACAATGATTTGTTTAAAAGAAGGACCTCAAAGAGCCGCTTGCGATTACATTGCAGGTATGACAGACAGATATGCTGTTCGTACATTTAACCGCTTGCGTGTTCCGGGTTCATGGATGGTGTGATTATGGCTCTCAATGATATGTTTCTTGAAGAATTACGGAATAGAAACGATATCGAAAGCGTAATTTCTTCATATGTAAATTTAAAAAGACAGGGCAGAATCTTAAAAGGACTTTGCCCGTTTCATAATGAAAAGACCCCGTCATTTACGGTGTATCCAGATACACGCTCGTTTTATTGCTTTGGCTGCGGTGCAGGCGGTGAAGTTATAACTTTCATCAGACGAATTGAAAATTATGATTTTGTTGAAGCTGTTAAGTTCCTTGCAGACCGTGCAGGTATGGCGATGCCAGAGGATAATTATGATGATTCCATGGCAAAGCACCGTCAGCGTATTCTTGCCGCCAACAGAGAGGCTGCAAGATTTTTCCACGGTTCACTTGTGTCGCCTAAGGGCAAGGCAGGGCTTGATTATTTCCTTAACAGAGGATTGTCAATGTCAACAATAAAGCATTTCGGTCTTGGGTATGCGCCCAACAGCTGGAACGATTTGCTCAACTATATGCGTTCAAAAGGCTTCACTCAAAATGAACTTTTTGATGCTGACCTCGTTAAGCGAAGCGAAAAAAATGGCAAAACTAATTATTACGATAACTTCCGCAACAGGGTTATGACCCCCATTATTGATTTGAGGGGCAATGTTATCGGCTTTGGCGGACGAGTGCTTGACGATTCAAAACCTAAGTATGTCAACACATCTGACACACTTGTGTATAAAAAGACAAACAATGTTTTTGCTTTGAATTTTGCTAAAAACGGCAACCCTAATTCGCTGATTGTGTGCGAGGGCTATATGGATGTTATTGCACTTCATCAGGCAGGGTTCACAAATTCTGTTGCTTCCCTCGGAACGGCTCTCACAAAGGAGCAGGCAGGCTTAATCAGCCGATATGCAGATGAAGTTATACTTTCATATGATAATGACGAAGCAGGGCAGGAAGCCACCAAAAAAGCCATAAGAATTTTTGAGGGCACAAGTGTTAAAATTCGTGTACTGAAATTAGAGGGTGGCAAAGACCCCGACGAAATCATCAAAACCTATGGTAAAGAGCGATTTAAAGCGTTGCTTGAGGGTGCGGCTAATAATGTTGAATACCGACTTTTAAGGGCGAGAGAAAAATATGACCTTGCTTTTCCCGATGGCAGAGCGGCATTCCTTTCAGAGGCGGCATCAATTCTTGCAGGCTGTAACGCAATCGCACAGGATGTATATGCTTTAAAGCTTTCAGAAGAATTGAAAATTAGCAAAGATGCAATTGATAAAGTAATTGAGAAGCAGAGTAAAAAGAAAGACAGCGAAAAAGCAAATCGAGAGGAATCTGAGAAAATTGTTCAAAAATCTGAAAAAATGAAGGACAGTATAAATCCTCAAAGAAAAGACAATATTCGAGCAGCAAGCGCAGAGGATATTCTGATTACCTCAATTATGAACAACCCTGATTTTTATTTCAAACTTAAAAGCAAGCTTAACGAAGATCTTTTCGTTACAGATTTTAATCGTAGGGTATATACGATTATTTCAAATCGTATTGATAACAATATGAGTATTGATTTTTCTGTGCTCGCAGGTGAGTTTTCACCAGAAGAAACTGGAAAAATAGCACAATTTCTGACTTTAAATAGGGAAATTCACAATTCTTTAGAAGAATGTAGAGATTGTATTAAGGTTTTAAATGCAGAAAAAGTAAAGAATAATTTTCCAAAGCCAGAAGAATTAACAGATGAAGAATATTTAAGAGTTTTTAATTTAAAATTTAAAAAAAGAGATGTTTAATAAAGGAGATTGATTATGGAATTAGTTGATAAAAAAGCCTGTGTGAAGGCTCTTATCGAAAAAGGTAAGGCCAACAACAACAAAATTTCAACTCAGGATATCGACAATGCCATTCTTGAAATGGATTTTGATATTGAAGAGCTGGACAAGCTTTATGAAACTATCGAAAATCAGAATATCAAAATCATTGACGATTTTGATAATGCGGCTCTTGAGGATCTTGATTTTGACCTTGACCTTCCAAAATCACCTGAGCTTACCACAACATCGGGTGATGACAGAAACCCAGGCACAGATGACCCTGTAAAGGTTTATCTTAAAGAAATCGGCCGTGTTCCGCTTCTTACACCTGAAGAAGAAATTGAGCTTGCTACAAGAATCACCAGTGATGATGAAGAGGCTAAGAAAAGACTTGCAGAGGCTAACCTTCGCCTTGTTGTAAGCATTGCAAAGCGTTATGTGGGCAGAGGAATGCAGTTTCTTGACCTTATTCAGGAGGGCAACCTCGGTCTTATTAAAGCTGTTGATAAGTTCGATTACACAAAGGGCTTCAAGTTCTCAACTTATGCTACATGGTGGATCAGACAGGCTATCACAAGAGCTATTGCAGATCAGGCAAGAACAATCAGAATCCTTGTTCATATGGTTGAAACAATCAATAAGGTTAAGAAAACAAATAGCCAGCTGCTCCATAAAAACGGCAGAGATCCAACCGCAGAAGAGATTGCCGCTGAGCTTGGTATGTCTGTTGGCAAGGTAAGAGAAATTCTCAGAGTTGCACAGGAGCCTGTTTCACTTGAAACACCTATCGGTGAAGAAGAGGATAGCCACCTTGGCGATTTCATCCCCGATGATGACGCTCCCGCACCTGCTGATGCTGCATCAATTCTTCTTCTTAAAGAGCAGCTTGATGAAGTTCTTCAGACTCTTACTCCAAGAGAAGCAAAGGTTCTTTCAATGCGTTTTGGTCTTGAGGGTGGTCATCCTCATACACTTGAAGAGGTTGGTAAATACTTCAATGTTACAAGAGAGCGTATCCGTCAGATTGAGGCAAAGGCTCTTCGTAAGCTTCGCCACCCAAGCAGAAGCAAGAAATTAAAAGATTTCCTTGACTAATCATACAGAGAATGGAACATTTTTGGTGTTCCATTCTTTTTTTATGCTCATATTTGTTGAACTCCTACCAAACTTGTGGTATTATATAATGGAGGTGTTGCGTATGATGATTTCAACTAAAGGAAGATATGCTGTTCGTGTTATGCTTGCACTTTGTGATGTTAAAGATAATGCGTATGTTTCACTTAAAAGCATCTCTGAAAACGAAAATATTTCTGAAAAATACATGGAAAGCATAGTTTCTATGCTTGTTAAAAAAGGATTTATTGAGGGCATCCGTGGCAAGGGTGGCGGATATAAGCTTAAAATTTCGCCAGAGAATATAACTGTCGGCAGTATTTTAAAAGCTACTGACGGCTCTCTTGCGCCTGTTGCTTGCCTTGAATGTAAGCCAAATAAATGCGACCGTGCATCGGGTTGCAGAACTCTGCCTGTTTGGGAAAGGCTTGATAAAATGATAGATGATTATCTTGAAAACATTACGCTTGCAGATGTTTATAACGAAGGCGTAACGATTGATAGCGTTAGTGAGGAGTAATTTTATGTCAAAGATTTATACTTCAGTTGAACAGCTTATCGGCTCAACTCCGCTGATTGAGCTTGTTAATATAGAAAAAGAACTTGATTTAAAAGCAAAAATTTATGCAAAACTTGAATACTTTAACCCTGGCGGATCTGCAAAAGACAGAGTTGCAAAAGAAATGATTGCAGATGCTGAAGCAAAAGGCATCCTCAAAGAGGGCGCAACAATCATTGAGCCAACATCTGGCAATACTGGTATTGGTCTTTGCGCTGTTGCCGCTTCAAAGGGATATAAGGCAATTATCGTTATGCCCGAAACAATGAGCGTTGAAAGACGACTTCTTATGAAAGCTTATGGTGCAGAGCTTGTGCTGACAAACGGTTCAAAGGGCATGAGCGGTGCAATTGAAGAGGCGGAGCGACTCTCTAAAGAGATTGAGGGTAGCTTTGTTGCAGGTCAGTTTGTGAACCCCGCAAACCCTGCCGCACATAGAAAAAATACAGGCCCCGAAATATGGGATGATACAGACGGCGAAGTTGATATTTTCGTCGCATCTGTTGGCACTGGCGGAACGCTCACAGGAGCAGGGGAGTACCTTAAATCAAAGAATCCTGAAATAAAGGTTGTTGCCGTTGAACCCGAAAATTCACCTGTTCTTTCACAGGGCAAGGCAGGCAGCCACAAAATTCAGGGAATTGGTGCAGGCTTTGTTCCCGAGGTGCTTAACACAGATATTTATGATGAAGTTATCGCTGTTAAAGATGAGGACGCATATAAATTCGGCAGCTTAGTTGGCAAAAAGCAGGGCTTCCTTGTGGGCATTTCTTCGGGTGCGGCACTGAAAGGTGCAGTTGAGCTTGCGCAAAGAAGCGAAAATGAGGGTAAAAAAATTGTTGTAATCTTCCCCGACACAGGCGAAAGATACCTCTCTACAGCAGGATATTATGATTGATTTTGGAGGAACTATGGCAAAAAAAGCATTGATTGCAATGAGCGGTGGTGTTGACAGCTCTGTTTCAGCGGCTTTGATGTGCGAAAAAGGCATTGAGTGCATAGGCGTAACAATGAAGCTTCACGGCAACGCTAAGGTACAGGTGTCAAATGAAAATTCATGTTGCACACTTTCTGATGTTGAGGACGCAAGGCAGGTTGCCACGGAGCTTGGAATGGATTTTCACCTTTTTGACTTCACAGAGGATTTTAAAGAAAAGGTAATCGACCGTTTTGTATATTCATATGAGGTTGGCTCAACTCCAAATCCATGCATTGACTGCAACAGATATATGAAATTTGACCGTCTTTATCGCAAAGCACAGGAGCTTGGATGTGATACGGTTGTAACGGGTCATTATGCAAGGGTAGAGTTTGATGAAAATAAAAACCGCTGGATATTAAAAAAGGCTGTTAATTCAGCTAAAGACCAAAGTTACGTTTTGTATTTTCTTTCACAGGAGCAGTTATCTCACACATATTTCCCGCTTGGTGAATATGAAAGCAAGGATGATGTTAGAGCGGTTGCATCAAAATATGGCTTTATAAATGCCTCAAAGCACGATAGTCAGGATATTTGCTTTGTTCCCGATGGCGATTATGCGTCATTTATTGAAAGAATCACGGGTAAAACTTACCCGAACGGCAAATTCGTTGATGTGGATGGCAATGTTCTTGGTGAGCATAAAGGCATAATTCGCTACACAATCGGTCAGCGAAAGGGCTTAGGTCTGGCACTTCCTGCACCGATGTATGTAAGAAGAAAGAATTTAGAAAAGAATACTGTTATTCTCACAGACGAGAAATCGCTTTATTCAACTGAGCTTGTTGCCAATGATTTTAACTGGATAGCTTATGACAAGCCAACTGAGCCTGTGAGAGTTACTGCGAAGCCACGCTACCGTGCAAAAGAGGCACCTGCAACGGCAGAAGTGATGGAGGATGGCAGTGTTAAAATCACATTTGATGAGCCGCAGAGAGCCATAACAAAAGGTCAGGCAGTTGTGCTTTATGACGGTGAGCTTGTTGTGGGCGGCGGCACAATAATTAAAACAGATTGATATTGCAAAGCTGAGATTTGTCTGATATAATTAGATTATGATTTATCTTTGGAGGACTTATGAATTTTAAAACTATAAACAAAAATAATGGAACAGTTGAAGGCTTTTGCCTTGTTAAAACTCTTGAGGTGAAAAAAACTGCCAAGGGTCTTACATATCTTGACATGACACTCACAGACTCCACTGGTGAAATCAACGCCAAGCTTTGGGATTACAAAGAGGAGCTTCACAGTGACGTTAAGGTGAACACAATTGTTAAGGTTCGTGGAACAGAGTCAATTTTTAATGATGCACCACAGCTTAGGGTTGATAGAATCCGCAAAGCACTTGAAGCTGATAATGTTAAGGCAGAGGATTTTGTGCCAAGCTCAGAATATTCTGGTGAAACAATGTTTGACACTATTTTTGCTGTTGCGGAGAGCTTTGAAAATGAGGAGCTGAAGCTTCTTGTTACAACAATTCTTTCTGAAAATAAAGAACAGCTTGTTATCTGCCCTGCGGCTTATAAATTGCACCACGCTATCAGAGGCGGACTTATGTATCACACATTGTCTGTTCTTCGCCTTGCAGAGAGTGTATGCAACATTTATCCAAGTGTTGATAAAGAGCTTCTTCTCAGCGGTGTTATTCTTCATGATGTTGCAAAAATCTGGGAATTTGATGTTTCTGAGGCAGGTATTGTGTCTGGATATTCTATTGAGGGTTCACTTATCGGTCATCTTGTTAAGGGTGCAATGAATGTTGAAAAGACAGGCGAAAGACTGGGTACGGACAAGAATCTTCTTATGCTTGTTGAGCATATGATTATTTCTCACCACGGTGAGCCTGATTTTGGTGCCGCAGTTCGCCCGATGTTCCTCGAGGCAGAGATTCTTTCTCAGCTTGATACAATGGATGCAAGAATTTATGAAATTTCATTTGCTCTCAGCGAGGTTGAAAGCGGCACTTTCACACCAAGGCAGTGGGCACTTGATAACCGAAAACTTTATAACACAGGCATTAAGGAAATAAATGCGAAAGCAGATTTATTATAAAGGAGCGATATTATGAGAAATCATGAAGTTACCAACGTACAGCCTTTGCTTAAAGAGGACGGCACTTTAAGAGAGCCGGGTTGGTCAAAAAAGCTTGTTCAGGTTTATAACCGTGAAGCTATCAAAGCACCTAAGTTTCGCATCAAGGAGTGGGATTATTACCTCGTTATTTCAAACGAGGGCAATTTTGGTCTTGCATTCACAATTTCTGATGACGGTTACATAGGTTTACAAAGCGTATCTCTTTTGGATTTTTCTAAGCCCTGCGAACACACTGAAACAATTCTTAACGCATTCCCTATGGGCAAACTGAAGCTTCCCCGCACATCTGACGAGGGCGACACAATTTATATTGATAAAAGACTTCAGATGCGTTTCTTAAAGCTTCCCGAGCAGCGCAGAATTATGTGTCGCTTCAATAATTTCAAGGATGGCAAGCCTTTTGAGTGCGATATTACACTTGAACAGCCTGAAATGGACACAATGGTTATTGCAACACCTTGGAAAGAAAAGAAAACCGCTTTCTATTACAATCAGAAAATCAATTGTATGAGAGCAAGCGGTACTGCTACATTTGACGGCAGAGAGTATAAATTTAACCCCGAAACAGACTTTGGTACTCTTGACTGGGGTCGTGGCGTTTGGACTTATGACAACAATTGGTACTGGGGCTCAGGCAACGGCATTGTAAACGGCAAGCCTTTCGGCTTTAACATTGGCTATGGCTTTGGTGATACAACAGCCGCCAGCGAAAACATTCTTTTCTATGACGGCAAGTGCCACAAGCTTGACGATATTAAATTTAATATTCCTGAATCAAGCTACACTGACCCATGGACATTCACCTCATCTGACGGCAGATTTGAGATGACATTTGAGCCAATTATCGACAGATGCGCTAAGATTGATGTTAAATTCATCATTACCGACCAGCATCAGGTATTTGGCAAAATGAGCGGTAAAGCAATTCTTGATGACGGAACTGTTCTCGAAGTTAAAGACCTTCTTTGCTTCGCAGAGGATGTTCACAATAAATATTGATTTGGAGAAAATATGGACTGGACTGAACTTAAAATCTCGGTAGATACCGAAAACATAGAACTTGCAGGCGACATTGCACAGATGGTTGTACCATACGGCATTTATATTGAGGATTATTCTGATCTTGAAGAAGCCGCATGGGAGATTGCAAAAATCGACCTTATTGACGAAGACCTTTTGAAAAAAGACAGAACAAAGGCTTTCGTGCATATTTACCTGCCACCACACGAAAATCCGCAGGAGGCTGTTGCTTTCCTTTCTGAACGCTATAATGCAGAGAATATTAAGCATGAAATTGATGTTTCTGTGTGCAGAAATCAGGATTGGGAAAACAACTGGAAAGAGTATTTCAAATCTGTTCCTGTTGGCCAAAAGATGCTGATTCATCCTATTTGGGATAACGATTTTGAAAAAGGCGACAGGGTTGTGCTTGATATTGAGCCTGGTCTTGCCTTTGGTAGTGGCGGACATGACACAACTCAGCTTTGCCTTGAAACTCTTGAAAATTATGTGTATGAAGGCTCAACAGTGCTTGATGTTGGCTGTGGCAGTGGCATCCTCGGTGTATGCGGTTTGCTTTTAGGCGCAGAAAAGGCAGTTGGTGTTGACATTGACCCTCTTGCAGTTAAAAAGGCAGAGGAAAATGCGGAACTTAACGGCTTTGACAGTACAAGATACACTGTTTATGAGGGCAACCTTACAGATAAGGTAAGCGGAAAATTCAACATTGTTGTTGCAAATATCGTTGCCGATGTTATTATTATGTTCTGTGAAAGCGTTGGCGAGTTTATGAATGACGATTCTGTTTTTATCACATCGGGCATTATTGATGTGAGGGAGCAGGATGTTCTGGCGGCTTTTGAGAAATTCGGATTTGAAGTAATCGAAAGACACGAAAGCAACGGCTGGCTCTGTTTTGTAACAAAGAAAATTAAATAAGACATAAAAAACGGCACAGCAGGCTCAACGCTTACTGTGCCGTTATTCTTTTTTTATTAAAGAACTTTATTGAAGAAATCGATTGTTCTTGCCTCTTTGGGGTTAAGGATAACTTCCTGCGGAGTGCCTTCTTCAATAATATAACCGCCATCCATAAAGATAACTCTGTCTGCAACTTCTCTTGCAAAGCCGATTTCGTGTGAAACGATAACCATTGTCATACCGTCAGCCGCAAGATCACGCATAACCTGCAAAACTTCGCCAACCATTTCGGGGTCAAGTGCCGATGTAGGCTCGTCAAAAAGCATAATATCGGGGTTCATGCAAAGTGAACGGGCAATAGCAACACGCTGTTTCTGACCGCCTGAAAGCTGTGAGGGATAAACATCTGCTTTATCCTCAAGTCCAACCTTTTTGAGCATCTGAAGAGCCTGTGCTCTTGCCTGCTCTTTATTCATCTGCTTTGTTTCAACAGGTGCCAGCATAAGATTTTGCATAACATTAAGGTTGTTGAAAAGGTTAAAATGCTGGAAAACCATTCCGATTTTTTCACGAACTTTATTGATGTCAATCTTCTTTGAGTCAATGTGGTTGCCGTCAACAACAACCTCACCTGCGGTGATAGCCTCAATGCGGTTAAGGCATCTTAAAAATGTTGATTTACCACTGCCTGAGGGGCCGAGGATAACAACAACCTCACCCTCGCAGATGTCAACATTTATATCTTTAAGAACCTCAAGTTTGCCATAATTCTTTTTAAGGTGAGAAACATGAATTTTTACATTATTTTCATTTTTCATTGTGATTCAACTTCCTTTCAAGAATTTTTGCAACCTTTGAGAGTATTGTGATAACAATAAGGTACATTACACCAACGATAATCCAAACCTTGAATGAATCGTGAGTGATTGAGATAACGCTCTTTGCTGTGTTAACAAGCTCGGGGAAACCGATAACAGAAAGAATTGAAGTATCTTTCAATGTGATGATAAACTGGTTGATGATGCTGGGAATCATTGTTTTAATCGCCTGAGGAAGAATGATTTTACGCATTGACTTCCAATATGTAAGACCAAGGCTTCTTGCAGCCTCCATCTGACCAATGTCAACTGACTGAATACCTGCACGGATAATCTCTGCCATGTAAGCACCGCAGTTAAGTGAAAGACAGATTATACCAGCCTGAAGTGGCTCAATGGTAAATCTTATATCAAAAATTGATTTAAATGCGTAAGGGATTCCGAAATAAACGAAAAATGCCAGAACTATCATCGGCACACCACGAATAACATCAACAAAAATCTGCGCAATCCAGTTACATGGTTTATTTTTCAAAACGCTCAGCATGCCGAAGAATAAACCGACTATGCAAGCAAAAAGCAAACTGTAAAGAGCCATTATGAGTGTCTGACCCATTGCCTCAAGCAGCAGTTTACCATATTCAGTAATAAGTCCTGTCATTAGGTTTTGCTCCTTTAAAATTGCAGGGCACCTTTTTGGTGCCCCGTGTTGATATTAGAATTCCTGTGATTTATTAGCCAAGGTAGTCTGCAAGAATCTTGTCATATGTTCCGTTAGCCTTGATGTTTGCAAGACCCTTGTTGAACATATCAACGAGCTCCTGATTGCTTGCATCAAAGATTGCGAAGCCGTAGCCTGAACCCTCGTTAGCTGTGTTATCAAGAACTTTAAGTGCAAGGTTACCAGTTTTGATTGATGCCTTCATAACGGGTGTATCTTCAAAGCAAGCAACTTCCTGACCACCGAGAACTGCCTGATACATTGTGTCAGAATCCTCATATGTTGTGATTTCAAAGCCATACTTCTCTTTAAGGCTCTCTGCATATTCAGCACCCTGAGTGTTTCTCTTAACAGCAACCTTTAAGCCCTTGAGGTCTTCAAAGCCTTTGATTGTTGAATCAGCAGCAACAGTCATTGTTTGTGTGCAGGTGTAGTAGCTGTCCGAGAAAATCCAGCCTTCACTCTGACGCTTTTCTGTGATAGATGCGCCTGCGATCATACCGTCAGCCTGACCAGCGTTGCAAGCTGCGATTGAAGCGTCCCAGCCCCAGCTCTTAAGCTCGTACTTGAAGCCCTGATCTTCTGCGATAGCAGCAAGGAGGTCAACATCAATACCAACAAACTCGCCCTTAGCATTTGTGTACTCAAAGGGGTTGAATGCTGTATCTGTGCCGATAATCCAAACCTTTTCTGTGTCTTTGTTGCCCTTGTCATCTTTCTTACCAGCAGCACAGCCTGCGAAAAGGCATACTGTCATAGCAAGGCACAACATAATTGCGATTACTTTTTTCATTAAAATCAAGTCCTTTCATAATTATTACAGAGAAATTCTCCATAGGGTTTAATTATAAATTAAAGTATATCATTAGTCAAGTATTTATTGGTATTTTTAGTATATATTGTATAACGAAATAAGAAAAATAGCTGTTAATTTTATAGGGCGAACGAATTTTTTGGATATAAAGAAAAAAGATGATTATGAAAACCGAAGCTAATCATAATCATCTTTAAGGTTTTATATGTTATTTCTTTTCAAAAAACTCGTGGCAAACATCCCACAGGCAGAATTTGCCTCTGCGGAAAGGCTTGCGGTCAATCCACTTGCCGTTTGTGAAATCAGGAATCGGAACAGGCATTCCGCCCATTGCAGCTGACTGCTCTGAAAGAACTGTTACTGCCATCCATGCGGCTGTGTCATAAACATCAATGGGAGGCTCGCCGTCATTGATAACTGCGTCAACATATGCGCTGAGAACAAGGAAGTCCATGCCGCCGTGTCCGCCTGCATGAGCTTCAACATCGGTGTACTGCTTCCAGAGAGGGTGCATATATTTTGAGCTGTAGTTGTCAAAATCCTCTGCCTCGTGCTTTTTGGGTGAAAGCTCGTCACTATAGAAAAGGTCATCACCGGGTGTTTCCATATAAATTGCCTTTGTGCCCTGAACAACATAATCACGGCAATAGGGGCGGGGAAGTGAGCAATCGTGATGAAGTGTGATTGTTTCGCCGTTTGCGCATTTAATCATTGTGGTTGTAACATCGCCCTGATTAAAGTCTGTGCCATAAAGGTAGTAATCCTCGCCTTTTTCTTTCTTAATCCACTCATTAAGTCCCTTTGACTTGCTTGTGATTGATGAAAGTGTAAGCATACGGTTGCCACGGTTTACATTGATAAGCTTGCAGATGGGACCTAACTGATGTGTGGGGTAAAGCTCGCCGTTACGGTTAATGAAATTTTTAAGTCTGCCGTGTCTGTTTTCTTTACCAAGGCAGATTTCATCACGCAGATCATGTCGGTAACCGCCCTCAAGGTGAACAATTTCACCGAAAAGACCCTGCTTAACCATGTTGTAAATTGTCATTTCATTTTTATCATAGCAGCAGTTTTCAAGAAGCATGCACATTTTGCCTGTTTCTTCGCTTGTTCTGACCATCTGCCAGCACTCTTCAATAGAAGCGGCACCACCAACCTCCATTGCGGCATGCTTGCCAGCTTTCATAGCGGCAATGGCAATTTCAGCGTGAGTTATCCATGTTGTGCAGATAACAACAGCCTTGATGTCATCTCTTTTAAGAAGCTCTTTATAGTCCAGGTAAAGGTCTGCATCATTGCCAGCCTTTTCTTTAACAATTTCCTGACCACGCAAAGCTCTGTCTTCGTAAAGGTCGCAGACAGCAACAACATTAACGCCATCAACGCTGAGAAGCTCGTTGAGCATACCTTGTCCTCTGCCGCCTAAACCTATAAATCCAAAATTTGTTTTTTCTGTCATAATATCATCCTCCGAATGAACTTATACAATAAACATACCATTTTTTTCGATTTTATTCAACAATAAATTGCAAAATAATCATTATTTTTTTGAATTTTATTGCGTTAGTCCTTCTTTAATATATTTAAAAGTTTGAAAAATGTTAAAACTATAACAATTTCATAATAAATGAACGACTGTTAACAACTCTTTATTCATTATCACAATAGATCTCTTCTTGAAAGATTGCACAGAAAGTGGTATAATACTTAGTCCAATCTACACTAAAGGAGCTATCCTATGTTTTCTCTTGTTAACTTTGCACGCACATTGCTTGCAAAAATTATCGCATTACTTTACACAATTGTTTCTGTTCTTTTTAACGGAACAGCTGTTAAAACTGAACTTCCAAAATGCCCAGATGATTTCACACCTGTTGTCCGCTTTGCAGTGTGCAGTGATGTTCACCTTAATGGCGACCCAAATCAGGTGGAAGCAGAACGCTTAAAGAAGCTTTTTGACACTGTTTATGCCTATTCTGAAACACAGGACTACAAAAACTTTGATGCAATTGCTTTTGCTGGTGATATTGCCACATCAGGTAATCCAGCGGAGTATGATGTGCTTAACGATATTATTAACGAAAAGGTAAAAGAGGGCACAAAGGTGCTGACTTGCCTTGGAAACCATGAATTTATCGCTTACAGAGATTATGACGCATCTATCGGCACAAGAGTTTTTGAAGAAAAAATGCAAAGAAAAGACTGTGAACACGCAGTTATCAACGGCTATCATTTTATCATTTCTTCTTATGATGAAGACGGTCATTCATTTATAAAAAAATCACAGTGGATAAACAGTGAAATTAAAAAAGCTGTTAAAGATACAGGGGACAAGCCTGTATTCGTTTTCCAGCATCCTGCTCCGTTTGCAACAATTTATGGCAGTGTTATCTGGGGCGACCCCATTCTTCCGCTTGTTTATATGAATTATCCGCAGGTTGTTGATTTCTCAGGTCATTCACATTACCCAATCAATGACCCACGCTCAATCTGGCAGGGAGGATATACCGCTCTCGGCTGCGGCACTCTCAGCTCTTTTGAAACTGAGCTTGACGGCTTCAGTGGCAATTTCCCTTATAATTGCGACGAAGCGGCTCAGTTTTATATTGTTGAAGCAGATAAAGACGGCAATGTTCACATCTTGCCATATGACCTTATAACAGAGCAGTTTTTCAATAACGATTATTATCTCACAGACCTTGCAAACAAAAATTATGAATATACATATGAGAAGATGAAGCTGAGAGATGAAAGCCCTGTATTCAGCAAGGACACCGCTGTTTCTACATACAAAAATGATGCAGGGGAAACAATCCTTAAATTTGACGGTGCAAAGGATAATTTCATCGTTGAAAGTTACAAGGTCAGCGTAACAAAAGGATTAAAGCTTGTTGCAAGGGATAATTTCACAAGCAAATACCTTTATCTTTTTATGGAAGATAATTACGAAGTGAACCTTGGTGTGCTTGAAGAGGGCGCAAAATACACAGCAGAAATAACTGCACTCAACGCATTTGCAAAAACATCAAAGCCTTTCATTTATTCATTTGTGGCAGAATAATCATTATAATTCTGTTGACAAAATGTGTCTTTTCACATTATAATATTGTTGCTTTAAAACCCCGTTTGCCCCAAAAAGCGAGCGGGATTTTTTTAAAATGAAAGGAGAATTTATATGAAAAAATTGTGTATTTTTATGGCAATTGCAATGCTCGTTTTGCTTGGTGGATGCGTTAAAAAGCCACCTGCTTTAGAGAAAGAAAATGCAACCTCACAGCCAACAAGTGAATCAACACAGCCCCAAACAGAGCAGGAAGAAACAACTGGAGTAACAGAAGCTAAAGCTGAACCTGTTCCCGAAATTGAAGATTTAGGAAACCGTGCCCTTGGCACTGCACCTACATTCGGTGAAGACAGCGAATATGCAGGACATTTCATTTTCAAAGCAGATCAGGACATCAAAAACTTTAAATTCTTCAAAGTAGATATGTTCTTTGATGGAGATAAGAACATACTTACAGGCTCAATGGAGAAGGAATATGGCTCACTTAAAGCTATCAGAGCTGGCGAAGAGGTTCTTATTATGGGCGACACAGGTGAAACATTGCCTTTCCTTGCTGTTTCATTTGAATCTGAGAGCGGTCAAAAATATTATTACGCAATCGAAATCAGCGGTGAGGATGGACATCCCTTGCTCACTCCTTTTACTTTCTCAGTTGGTTGATTTATAAGTGTGAAAATTATGAAAAATAAAGTTAAAAAAACAGGAAAACAAAAATTAAAAAAATTCTTAAAGGTTTTCATTTCTGTTATTGCTGTGTTTGCAATAATTATTTGCTGTGCAGGTGCAATTGCTTACGCAGGGTATAAGAAAAATATGACCTTTGTCAGCGAAAAAATTGAAAAGGTCAATTACGAAAATCAGCTTGTGCCAAATGTTGATAAAGACGGCAATTTTGAATTTGTAACAGACAGAGATTTCAGAATTATGGATATGACAGATGTTCATATCGGCACAGGTTTTATGAGCATAAAAAAAGACAACATGGCGATTAACGCTGTTGCCGCAATGGTTACAGCTGAGAAGCCAGACCTTGTTGTTTTTACAGGCGATATTCTGTTTCCGTTCCCTCATGTTGCAGGTACAATAGACAACAAAACATCTGCAACACTTGTGGCTGAATTTATGGAAAAGCTCGGCGTTTACTGGTGCTTTGTTTATGGCAACCACGACACAGAGGATTTCTCACTTTTCAACCGTGAAGAAATTTCTGCTCTCTATGAAAATCGTGAAAAATATCCGCACTGCCTTTTCTCAACTGGTTCAGACAGCGCAGACGGATGCGGAAACTATGTTATAAATGTAAAAAATTCTGATGGTAAAATCACACAGAGCCTTTTTATGCTTGACTCACATTCATATATACCCGAGGACTTTTGGGGATTTATGTCAAAGTATGATTGCGTTCATAAAAATCAGATTGAATGGTATCAGAATGAACTTAAATCTTTCACACAGCAGAATGGCGGCGAAACACCAAAATCGCTTGTGTTTATGCATATTCCACCTGTTGAAATGAGAGATGCTTTAGACAAATACGAAAAGAACGGCAATAAGGACACTGCGGACGTTAAATATATCTGGGGCGAAAAAAGAGAAGATGTATGCTCTGGTGAGCAGAACGAAGGACTTGTTGAAGCTTGCCTTAATTCAAAATCAACACAGGCAATTTTCTTTGGTCATGACCATATAAATAACATTGAGATTGATTATAAAGGCATTCGACTTTGCTATGGTAACTCAATTGATTACCTTGCATATTGGGGCATTTATAAGCAGGGTATTCAGCGTGGGTGCAAAATAATCTCTGTTTCGCCCGACGGAAGCTTTGGCATCAGCCGTGAAAACTATTATCAGGATAAATATGTGCCCGTTGTTGCCAAAGAAGCCGTTACAATGGAAGCAAAATGAACAGAAATAATGCGATTCAGTTATTTTAATCAGCTTGTCTGCATATACTTTACAAAAACCAAAAGGGGAGTAGCAGACGGTGAAAGCATCAACGTTTAATCTTCATTCAATTCATCAAAAAACAAAAACAATTTCATCAAACCGTCAGATAATTATTCTTGTAGCATTATTCTTTGCGGGGTTGATTTTCGGTTCGTTTTCTGTTAAATCAGAAAGCTCGTTTGTATCCGAAAGATTGGTTCCGTTTTATATGAATTATGTCCGTGCAAAGAGCACAGAATCAAGTCTGGCGGTGTTTTTTTCTTCGCTATTGATGTATTCAACGGTGATAATTTTCGCTTATTTTATCGGTCTTTGCGCTGTGGGGATACCGTTTGTTGCACTGATTCCTCTTTGCACAGGTGTGTTTATCGGCTCTGTTTCAGGGCATATTTACGGAACATATATGTTGAGAGGCTTAGGCTACTGCGGAATTATCATTTTTCCGTCAGCGGTCATTGCCATATCAGCGATAATTTTTGCCAGCAAAGAAAGTATGCTGATGTCAAGAAATATGCTGAATCTGCTTTCACAACGGCATAACCAGCAATATGAAGACTTTAAAAGCTACTCAATCCGCTTTGCGATTTATATTGCGATTTCATGTGGTGCGGCGTTAATTGACACAGTTATGACCCATTTATTCATTGGTCTTTTCAACTTTTAAATTATTTAGCGGACTTTTGTCCACCGCATTTTTTATCTGTTCATTCACAACATGGGTATAAATCTCTGTTGTTGCAAGGCTCTCATGCCCCAAAAGCTCCTTGAGAACCATAACATCTGTGTCTGCGTGCTGATAAAGAAGCGTTGCCGCTGTGTGCCTTAATTTATGGGTTGAATATCCCTGACCTCCAAGGCCAACTTTTTCTAAAAGAGTAGTAACAATATGCTGCACTGTTTTTGGGCTGATTCGCTGGTGATGACTGCTTAAAAACAGTGCATTTTTATCCTTTGCTTTAATACCCTCTGTTGGGCGAACCTTCATATAATTTTCATAAGCAGAAATGCACGCATCGTTAAGATAAACAATCCTCTCCTTGTTGCCTTTACCTGTAACTTTCATTGAGCGGTCGGTGCGCACATCGTTGTAATTGAGTGAAACCAGCTCTGAAAGACGCAATCCGCAGTTGAGAAAAAATGTAACGATGCAGTAATCACGCTCTTTATTTTTTCCGTCAATATGATCCAAAAGATTAACGCTTTCTTCCAAGGTCAGATACTTCGGCAGCGACCTTTTGTGTTTCGGTCTTTCAAGATTTTCCATAGGATTCATTTCAAGATAGCCATGAGCTGTCAGCCATTTATAAAATGAACTGATAGAAGAAAATTTGCGAAGTCGTGTATTTTCGCTATTATTTTTTTCGTTCCTGCAAAAGTTAATGTAATCATAAACATCGTTTGCATTTGCGTTAAAAATCAGCTCTTCACGAATGTTTTTTACATCTATTTCAGAGAATGGAATTTCACTTCCAACCGAGCCGCTTTCCTGCATTAAAAAACGCAAAAAGCTCCTTAAATCTGAGCCGTATTCAAGAACAGTCAACTGCGATTTGTGAAGCACAACCGATTGATGTGTTAAGTATTGCTGAACAACCTTTGGCAGCTCCTGTAATTCTTCTTTTCTCATATAATCACCTGCAAATCAAATTACAGCTACATTATATTATACAAAATCAAAAGAATCAAGAAAAAATCCGAGCCAAAAGGTTCGGATTTTCGTCATTTACCACTGATATTCCATAACAACATCGGGTCTTTCCCAAAATTTCACAGTGAGCCTTTTCTTTGTGCAGTTGACAGATAAGCTCAACGCTGTTGTCCATATGTTGCTGTCATCTCTCAACGGCTTTTCTTTGCCGAGATAATACAATTTCAGCTTTTCAGTTATTCCGCTTTCATCATAATATTTCATTAGTCCTTTTTGCAAATCCTCAAAGTTTTCGTCTGTCTGCACCCACACAAGGTCGCACCTGTTAAGATATTTCATATATTTATCGTAGCCGTCTTTATTCTCGATTGAATACATCCCAGCGGTGTAATCATCATAGCATTTTTTGTATTCACGCACTTGAATTGCTTCTTCAGTTTTATCGTCTATGTCAATATATTTCCCCTCGCTGTTTACAGGAATTTTGAAAACATTATCGCTTCGCCAATCAAGGGATTCGTCAATGCGGTCTTCATCATTGCAAAAATGAATATGACCGTTGTCATCTCTGAAAGCATAAGGAATATTCAAAATCTCATTTCGCCACATAATCTCTTCCATTAAATCCGCCATTTGTGCATCATTCTGAATTTTGTCAATTCGCTCCAAACCAAACTGCAATCTGCCATAACCCGATTGATTTCTTGATGTGCTGTTAAATTCGGGATAAATATAATAGTTACCCTGTCCGTGCTGATAGGGGAGGTACTTTACCTCTTCATTGGCAATTTCAATAAGTCCGTATTCGCCCTTTGCATCACCAATCATCATGCAAAGATTCCAACCCGATGCCACCGTTTCATCAATCAGCGTGTAAATATCAAGAGAATTTCGCATAAATTCCACGGCTTCGTCAACGGTTGAGCAGTTGGATGCAACAACAAACGGCAGGCTGATTGAGCAAAGCCTTGTTTCGGCTTCGGGGTTAGTTCCCATGCAAATAAATTGCTGCTCGTAGCCACGCATATTGTATTCAATATAAAGCCCCTCGCTGTTCATTGAATCAGATGCAAGCAAAGGCAAAGCGTTGTAATATTCATCTTCAATTTTGCCTGCTTTCAATAAATCCTGATATTTAACGCTTTTGGCGAACATCTCGTCATATGTAAAGTTAAGCGTTTCATATTTGCCGTATTTCACATGGGTGATATAGCAGGGAAATTGCGAAACGGTCAAATCAAGGTTTCTGCCAATAATCACATCGCCCGATTTTGTTTTGGTTGCCAGCGCAGAGCATCCAATATTTTTTGAAATATCATATCGTTTGTTGGCGTATTCTAAAGCTTTGTCAAAATCAAAGCTTTCGTGGCTGTCGCAATCAATAACATAATTGCCTAAATCGGTGAAGTTGTCATATTTTACATTGGCAGTGTCCCATTTAAAAGTTGAGCCGCTTTTTAATTTAATAAATCCACAACCTTGAAAAAGAATTGAAATGCAAACCACAAAGCATATCAGAGAAACAACTTTTTTCATAAATAAACTCCTATCTAAATTGTGCCTGTTAAATTTATAATAAAAAAGTATGTTGGATATGCTTATTTTAAAAAGAAAAACCATCGAATCATATTATGAAACGATGGTTTTAAATTAAAAGTTTTTATTTATTGAAATTGAACACGCTGTCGAATGCGCTTGCAAGACTAAACTCAATAGTTGGGTCATTCTCTTCCATTATGGGACCGCCTTTTTTTGTGGGGTCGGGGTCGATTGAGCTTGTTACCTCTGCGAGGATTGGCTCGAATGTGAATTTTTCAACATTTACTTCGGGTTTTTCATATTTCATTTTGCTTTCCTCCCTTAGAATAATGCGATAATTGCCTGAACAAGAGCCATAATTGCATTAAGGATGCTCATAAGTACGCTCATAAATGAGGGAGCTGTTTCAGTTTCTGTTTCTGTTACAACAGGAGCTTCGTCCGCTGTTACGATAATCTCCTCTGCCTGCTGGAGGGCATTGTCAAAGCCAAGTACCTCAAAATCAGAATCAGATGATGTTGCGAATTTGCCAACGCTAAGTGTTTTCACATCGCTGTAAGTTGTATTGCCGTTTGCATCAATCATATATGACTTTGCATAAACGGTATCGTTTTCGTTAACATCAATTACAGTTTTAAGAAGTCCTGAAAGTGATGTGTTGGTTTTTGCGGCAACTGTCTTGTTGACATTATCGTTATCAACTGTGAGGTTATCTTTCTGTGCAGCGTCTGTTGTGTAGATTACACCGTGC
>JAZLLI010000018.1:0-7374 GCA_045598085.1 Acutalibacteraceae bacterium | reverse complement strand
GTACCCATACCACGAGCAACAACAGCTGCGTGAGATGTCATACCACCACGAACTGTGAGGATACCCTGTGCAGCTTTCATACCTGTGATGTCTTCAGGTGATGTTTCAAGACGAACAAGAACAACTTTCTCGCCCTTTTCTTTCCATGCAACTGCGTCGTCAGCTGTGAATACAACCTTACCGCAAGCAGCACCAGGAGATGCGCCAAGGCCCTTGCCCATAGGAGTAGCAGCTTTAAGTGCTTTTGCATCAAACTGGGGATGAAGAAGTGTGTCAAGGTTTCTGGGGTCGATCATAGCAACTGCCTCTGCGGGAGTCTTATGACCTTCGTCAACGAGGTCGCAAGCGATCTTGAGAGCTGCAGGAGCTGTTCTCTTACCGTTACGGCACTGGAGCATATAGAGCTTCTTGTTTTCAACAGTGAACTCCATATCCTGCATATCGTGATAGTGATTTTCAAGAATGTCGCAAACTTTTACGAATTCTGCATATGCTTCGGGGAACTCTTTTTCCATCTGTGCGATGGGCATGGGAGTACGAACGCCAGCAACAACGTCTTCGCCCTGTGCGTTGATGAGGAACTCACCCATAAGTTTGTTTTCACCAGTAGCAGGATCACGTGTGAAAGCAACGCCTGTACCTGATTCATTGTTAAGGTTACCGAATACCATAGGCATTACGTTAACTGCAGTACCCCATGAATAGGGAATGTCGTTATCACGACGATATACGTTTGCACGGGGGTTGTCCCATGAACGGAAAACAGCCTCGATAGCAAGCTTGAGCTGCTCAACGGGGTCTGAGGGGAAGTCCTGACCAAGCTGATTCTTATACTCAGCCTTGAACTGGCTTGCAAGCTCTTTGAGGTCAGCAGCTGTAAGCTCGATATCGAACTTAACGCCCTTTTCTTCTTTCATCTTGTCGATAAGCTGCTCAAAGTACTTCTTACCAACTTCCATAACAACGTCTGAGAACATCTGGATGAATCTTCTGTATGAGTCATATACGAATCTCTCGAAAGCGGGATCATCGTTACCAGCGATCATAGCGTTAACAACTTCGTCATTAAGACCAAGGTTGAGGATTGTATCCATCATACCAGGCATTGATGCACGAGCACCTGAACGAACTGATACAAGAAGAGGATTCTTGAGATCGCCGAACTTTTTACCGTTCTTCTCTTCCATCTTCTTAACGCCTTCCATAGCCTGAGCCATGATTTCGTCGTTGATTTTTCTGCCGTCCTCATAATACTGAGTACAAGCTTCTGTTGTGATTGTGAAGCCGAAGGGAACGGGAAGACCAATTTCTGTCATCTCAGCAAGGTTTGCACCTTTACCACCGAGAAGGTTACGCATTGTCATGTTACCTTCGTCAAACATGTAGACCCATTTGTTTGCCATTGTGTTTACCTCCAATATAATATGTTTGAATGGGGCATAAATGCCCCTTAACATTCGTATATTAGTATAACACACTTTTTTATATAAAGTCTATACCATTTTGCAAAAATTTCCTTGCAGAAATAAAAAATTTTTTTATACAAGATAAACAAAACAGCCATCTTGTTTATTGTATATTGCGTACAAACAAAAGCGACAGTGTTTCCACTGCCGCCTTTATTATATAATTCGTAACTGTAATTAGTCTTTCTTAGCCTCTCTCTGCTGCTCAAGGATAGCTCTAACCTTGAGGGGAAGACCGAAGAGGTTGATGAAGCCAGCTGAATCTTTCTGATCATAAACTTCATCCTTATCAAATGTTGCGAAGTCCTCACTGTAAAGTGAATAGGGAGATGTAACACCTGCATTGATCATGTTGCCCTTATAGAGTTTAAGTTTAACATCACCAGTAACATTCTCCTGAGTCTTATCAACGAAAGCTGAAAGAGCCTCTCTGAGAGGAGTGAACCACTGACCGAAGTAAACAACCTCTGCAAACTTCTGAGCAACAAGTGCTTTGTAATGCTGAGTTTCTCTGTCAAGAGTGATTGTTTCAAGAACTTCGTGAGCCTTGTAGAGGATTGAACCTGCGGGATTCTCATAAACGCCTCTTGATTTCATACCAACAAGACGGTTCTCAACGATGTCTGCAAGGCCGATACCGTTCTTACCACCGATTTCGTTAAGGAGCTCGATCATCTTAACGCCGTCCATCTTTTCACCGTTAACAGCAACGGGAACGCCCTTTTCAAAGCTGATTGTAACATATGTAGCCTCATTGGGAGCCATTTCAGGTGAAACGCCCATCTCAAGGAAGCCGGGCTTGTTGTACTGAGGCTCGTTTGCAGGATCTTCAAGGTCAAGACCTTCATGTGAAAGATGCCAAAGGTTCTTATCTTTTGAGTAGTTTGTTTCTCTGTTTATTTTAAGAGGAATATTTCTTGCCTCAGCATATTCAATCTCTTCTTCACGAGATTTGATGTCCCAAATTCTCCAGGGAGCGATGATCTTCATTTCAGGAGCAAATGCCTTAATAGCAAGCTCGAAACGAACCTGGTCATTACCCTTACCTGTGCAGCCGTGGCAGATAGCGTCTGCGCCCTCAGCCTTAGCGATTTCAACAAGTCTTTTTGCGATGATGGGACGAGCAAAAGCAGTACCAAGAAGGTATTCACCTTCATAAACTGCGCCTGCTTTAAGTGAGGGGAATACGAAGTCGTTTACAAATACATCTTTAAGGTCTTCAATATAGAGCTTTGATGCACCTGTCTTTAATGCTTTTTCTTCAAGTCCGTCAAGCTCAGTACCCTGACCAACATCACCAGAAACAGCGATTACTTCACATCCGTCATAATTTTCTTTAAGCCAGGGGATGATGATTGATGTATCAAGACCGCCTGAATATGCGAGAACAACTTTTTTAATGTCTTTCATTTTTTATTCCTCCGAAACTGTGTATTCATAATTTATGCATTTATTATACACCAATTTGCATATTTGTCAATAATATTCTGGATATTTATACAACAATTTGCAAATTTGTATATATAACCAAATTAGTCAAAGCAAATAAAAGCTTTTTGTTAAACCTGCCAGAAACCAACCTTTTTCATAACCTTGCGAAGTGTTTTCTGTGCAGTATATGATGCCTTTTCTTTGCCAAGGCGTGTGCAATCCTCAAGATATTTCTTATCAGCAATAAGGCGTGAATATTCATCCTGAATGGGTTTTATGCACTCAATAACCGCTTCAGCAACAGCAGCCTTGAAGTCGCCGTAGCCTTTGCCGTCAAAATCTTTTTCAATCTGTGCAAAATCAAGACCTGTGCAGGCTGAATAAATTGACATAAGGTTGTTGATACCGTCTTTACCCTCGCCATAATAAACCTTTGCCTCAGAGTCTGTAACAGCAGACTTGATTTTCTTTGCAATCATATCGGGTGTGTCAAGCATACTTACGCTTGCCTTGGGGTTGGGGTCAGATTTTGACATCTTCTTTGTGGGGTCCTGCAAAGACATAACTCTTGCGCCAACCTTGCCAAAGAACGGCTCTGGAACGGTGAATGTGGGAGTATATACCTGATTGAATCTGTCTGCAATATTTCTTGCAAGCTCAAGGTGCTGCTTCTGGTCTGCACCGATGGGAACGAAATCTGCCTGATAAAGAAGAATGTCTGCTGCCATAAGAACAGGATAATCAAACAGACCAACATTTATATTGTCTGCGTGCTTGAGTGATTTTTCTTTAAACTGTGTCATTCTTGATGCTTCGCCAAACTGTGTGTAGCAGTTAAGAATCCATGAAAGCTGTGAATGCTCTGGAACATGGCTCTGAACAAAAACAACATTCTTTTCAGGGTCAAGACCAACTGCAAGCAAGAGAGCGTACATTTCCATTGACTGCTTTCTGAGCTTTGCAGGCTCCTGACGAACAGTGATTGCGTGAAGGTCTGCAATTGCATAATAGCAATCATAATCCTCGCTCATATATTTCCAGTTTTTAAGTGCTCCAAAATAATTGCCGATTGTGGGCACTGATGTGGGCTGAATACAGCTAAGCACTATTTTTTTCTTTTCGTTTTCCATAATATATATACCTCTTTTACTAAGGAAATGTAAATTTGAACCACCTGAAATTATATCACATAAAAATTCAGTTGTAAACAGTTGCTTTTTATGATATTATTTCTGCGGGTGATTTATATGAAAAATAATTTTGACGCAGTGATTTTTGACTTTGACGGAACTGTTGCAGACACCGGCAAAGGCGTATTTCGCTGCATAAGAAAATCTGTTAAAAAAAGTGGTCTTCCCGAACTTTCAGAAGGGAGTTTGCGTACCTTCATAGGTCCTCCACTACACGATAGTTTTATGCGTGAGTGCCATGTGGATTTTGACACAGCCGACATTCTCGTAAAGCAGTTCAGGGAAGTTTACTCCGTTAGTGGTGTTTTTGAATTTGATATTTATGATGGCATTGAGGAGCTTCTTTCACTTCTTAACAAAGAAGGTGTAAAGGTTGGCATTGGCAGCTCCAAGCCGCAGGATTTTGTTCATATCATTCTTCAAAAGGTTGATCTTGAAAAATATTTTGATTCAATTGTAGGCTCCGACCCCAAAACTGTTGAAAGCACCAAAACTGAAATTATCAGCAAGTGCATTGATAGCTTCAATTTGCCAAAGAATGCAAAAATTCTTATGATTGGCGATAGAAAGTTTGACATTGATGGAGCTCACAGCGTTGGAATCCCCTGTGCCGCCGTGCTTTATGGCTATGGCAGTGAGGAAGAATTTAAAAAGCACAACGCAGATTACATTGCAAAAAGCACAGAAGAATTAAAACAGATTATCTTTTCTTAAAAAACAAAGACCGACTGATGAGCATATCGTCAGTCGGTCAATTTTTATTTCATCAGCTCAGGGTGTGCCTTGAAGTATTCGTTCCATTCGGTGCACTCGTCGTTTTCACCGTGGATAATAAATGCTTTCTTTGCATACTCTGCAATAAAGTGATCTGAATAAGCATCTGAATAAAAATTATCAATGCAGTCAAGTCCAAGCTGGTTTCTGAAATTAACAACCTTAAACTCGCCAACAGCGAAATCGCCGTCAATCTTACCTGTTTTGGTGTCCATTTCAGTTGCAACAAGACCGCCAATACCGAGCTTTTTAACGATTGGCTCAAGTAAAAATCTGGGTGTGCCACTTGCAATAACATCATCGGGGCGCTTTGCGTCATTGTACCAGGGCTTCAAATACTTCTCAACCTCTGACCAATACTCTGCAACAACTTCATCAATGTTGTCTATCTTTTTAAGGAAGCCATACTGTAACTCACGGCTTCTTGTTTTTGTAATAATGTGCATTTTCTGAATAATATCATAGATATGCCATGAAATTTTGAAATGACGGAAGCCCTTTTTAGCAAACATAAATTTAAAGAAACGGTCTTCTGCATCTCCTGTGAAAATTGTTTCGTCAAAATCGTAAACGTTCATTTATATCTCTCCTTTGTTTCAACAGTGCGTATTATAACACAACAGCTCAAACTTTTTCAAGGCTTTAAATCCATATATTTCATTTTTCTTTTACATATGCATATATATTTCTTAAAGGGAGTGAAAATATGGATAATAAAGAATTAAAAACCACTGAGAATAAGAATAAAAAAGGGTCTGACCCCTTTTGCAAAATAATATTTATTCAATTTTTTGCCTGTGCATTTATGGTAGCTTTGCTTTTTCTTGTATGTAAACTTGGCGGAGCAAAAGAACTTAAAGAAAAATATAAGCAGATTATGTCTGACAATGTAAGTTTTGCACAGGTTGTGTCCTCTGCCAAAGAGGTTGCAGAATCTGTTATGAAGCCTGTAAGTGCAAGCAACACCATAGAAGTAATCGAAAAAAGCTCAGCAGATGAAGAAAAAGATGTAACAGAGGAACCAGAAGCAGAGAAAAAAGAAGAGGATACCTACGAAAAGGGTGATGAACGGACAGTTGCGCAGGTTATGTCAATTTTTTCAGACTCCGATTCAATCACTTCCCCTGCTCACGGTGCAATTACATCACGCTTTGGCTACAGAACAGACCCAATCAGCGGCATTACAAAGCTGCATTCAGCGGTAGATATTGCCGTCAATGAGGGAACAAGGGTGTCAGCAGCGTGGGACGGCATTGTTACAAAAGCTGGTTATGACGACACGGCAGGCAATTATGTTTGGATGGTGCACAAAAACGGCTGTGAAACACTATATTGCCACTGTTCAAAGCTACTTGTGAACAAGGGCGATGTTATCCGTGCAGGTGAATTTATTGCACTTTCAGGAAGTACAGGCTATAGCACAGGTCCTCATCTTCATTTTGGCATAAAAAAAGATGGTCAGATGATTGACCCGCTAAATTATTTACCATTGAAAGACGGTAAAATATGACCATACATATTAAAAAAATTAAAATAAACATCAGTGTTTATTTTGCCGCTGTGATAACATTTGCACTGCTTTTCATTCCAAACGGTAATGCACTAACAACGCTTTTGTGTTGCATTTTTCATGAAATCGGACATATGACAGCAATTGCAGTTTTCAAAGGAAACATTAAAAGTGTAACTTTAGGTGCATACGGTATGCGAATAGACACAATCCAAAGCTACAGAATATCCCCAAAAAAAGAAATTATAATTTCTCTTGCAGGGCCTATAGTTAATTTTGCACTGGTTGTTTTTGGAATATTATTAAAAAATAAAACTTTAATCAATGTAAATTTATGCCTTGGAATTTTTAACTTGATGCCAACAGGCACAACCGACGGGCAAACAGCACTTTTTAATGCTTTGATTTTGCACACAGAAAGGCAAAAGGTAGAGATAATTCTAAAAAGAATAAGTGAAACTTTTCTGATTGTATTTTATGCACTTGGAATAATTGTTTTAATTAAAACAAAGTACAACTTTTCATTGTTGGCGATGGCATTATATATGACAGTTATCAATATAACAAAAAAGAGCTGATTGCATGAACAATCAGCTCACTAAGTCAATAAAAGAGAAAATCCGTAGTAAAAACTACGGACTAAACATTATGTACATTACGCACCTTCAAAACTGAACAAAGGGATGGAATGGTGGGGTGAGATGAAGAATTGGAAAAGACCAATCTGAGAAAAAAGAATCTGTAGAACCAAACAAGGTCAAGCCCTCGACCTATTAGTACTGACCAGCTAAAGCCATCACTGACCTTACACCTTCAGCCTATCAACCTCATAGTCTATGAGGGGTCTTACTAGCTTAAGCTATGGGATATCTTATCTTGGAGGTGGCTTCACGCTTAGATGCTTTCAGCGTTTATCCATTCCGCACATAGCTGCCCAGCCGTGCCATTGGCATGACAACTGGTGCACCAGAGGTGCGTCCATTCCGGTCCTCTCGTACTAGGA
>JAZLLI010000017.1:0-179995 GCA_045598085.1 Acutalibacteraceae bacterium | reverse complement strand
TCCTCGCCGGCGGCACCGAGAGTATGTCCAATGCCGTGTTCTATGTGCGCAATGCCCGCTGGGGCGTGGGCACCGGCAATGTGGAATTTGTGGACGCGCTGACCGAGGGCCAGTTCCAGTCCCAGCCGCAGGATATGTACGGCCGCTACAACATGGGCGCTACCGCTGAAAACACCGCCGCCACCCTGGGCATCACCCGTCAGGAGCAGGACGAGTTCAGCTATCAGAGCCAGGTGAAGGCCATTGCCGCCATCGACGAAGGCCGCTTCAAGGAAGAGATCGTGCCCATCACCGTGCCGCAGGGCAGAAAAAAGCCCCGTCAGATAAAATTCCCGTTTTTGTCTATAATCCTTATCCTTATAAGGTCAAAGGCGATTTTATCTGCGAGTTCATGCTGTGGGATCAGATTTGGGATGACAAATTCCTTAAACCGATTATTTATAACGAAAAAGGCGAAATCTGCCCGTCTCAGTGCGAAAAGGAATACAGCAGCCTGCCGCTTGAATGGCGCAAGAGGGTTGTTTTCAACGCCGAGCTTGAGCCGATGAAAATGAACCGCTTTGAGTGCGGATTTGAAGAAACAGCAAAGCCTGTTCCGTTCCTTGAAAGTGATGACACTCATTTCATTTTTGAATCTGATAATCAAAAAATAAAAATCAATAAATCCACAGGTCTTGTTGATGAATTTGTTTGCGAAAACGAAAACTTCACCAAAGCAGGTGCTTTTGCCCTTGAGGTGTGGCAGGATAACCACGACCCGTGGTATATGGAAAAATCGGAGTGGCTTCAAAAAATCGGTCAGTTTACGCTCCTTTCAGCAGATGAAGCAAAGGATTTCTGTTGCGTAAATGAGAAAATCGACCCTGTTCGAGTTATTGAAAGCGGTGATACACGCACAGTTGTGGAGGCTCTTTTTGGATACTGCAATTCAAAAGCTGTTGTGAAATACACAATGTCAAAGAAAGACCCGCTTAAAATTGATGTCAGAATCGTGTGGAGCGAAAAGCAGAAGATGGTGAAATTCAACATTCCCACCGAGTTTTTGGCGGATACCTGCATTGGCGAGCATCCCTATGGCAGAGAGAAGCTTTTTGGCTCACTTAAAGAGAATGTTTCACAGAAATATCTTGTTGCCTGCAACAGTAAAAAGGCAATTCTTTGCGCTAACGACGGTGTTTACGGCTCATCTTTTGATGATGAAAAGGGCGAGCTTAAAGTAACACTTCTCCGCTCACCTGCTTATTGTGCGCACCCCATTGGCGACAGAACAGTTATGCCGCAGGATAGATTTATGCCCTATATGGAGCAGGGCGAAAGAGATTTCAGCTTTGTAATTGATGCAGGCGAGAAAGAGCGTGTGATGGATAATGCACCAAGGCTTGCACAGCATTTTAACGCTCCGCCTATGGCACTTTCATTCTACCCCACAGGCACAGGCACTTTGCCGAAATCCCCTGTTAAATTAAGCGGAAACCATATTATAAACATCACCGCACTTAAAAAGGCAGATAACGGCGAGGGCTACATTGCAAGGCTCTTTAACCCTGTTGAAAAAGAGCAGAGCGCAACACTTGAATTTTATGATTTAAGTGCTGAGGTTCAGCTTTCAGCATTTGAAATTAAAACATTCAGATTAACAAAAGAAAAAATTGAAGAAACAGATTTAATGGAAAATCTGCTTGACTAAAAATGAGGGAATGGCGCAAGCTGTTCCCTTAAATTTTTGTTGACGAATAAATTATTTTGTATTACAATAAAATTAAATACAGAAAGGGAGTGTTTGTATGAAAAAAAGTATGAAAATAATTGCTTTAATCAGCGCAGTTTTAATTCTTTTTTCAGGATGTGGTAAGCCTAAAAAGCCAACAGACAAAAAAGACACCGATAAATCCACTTCCGTTTCTTCACAGGCGGTAACATCTGATGATAAAACAACCAGTGAAGCAACCAAAACAACAAAGAAAACAAATCTTAAAATAAAAAATAAAGCTCTTCCAACAGGAATGAAAGAGCGTTTTTCACAAAAGGGCAAAAGAATAATTGCTTTAGTTGGCACGGATATGTCTTACGAAGCTATCCTTGAGGATATTTCAAATATTGACTTTGCACTGAAAGCTGATTATGACAAAAACAAATACACCGTCAAAAACACAAAGGATGAAGACGGCATTGAGTGCAATCGGTATTATAAAGGCAACACCCTTGTTTATGAAAAATTTGTAGGTGTTGGGGAAGATGTATTTTCACATTTCACCAAAACCAAAAGTGGTGCAGATGCAAAGGTTTCATATTATTTGGCAGATGAAAAAATTGACTCTGTTGTGGTAAAGACAGATAAATACAGAGTGGCATTCAATAATAAATCGGGCGATAAATTCAACAATGCAGAGATGATTGTTGAAAAAAATAATTCACCGAAGCTTGACGAAAGGTTGATGTATGAAATCGCCGACGGCAATATTATTATTTCAGAAGCAAATTATTATGGTGATGGCGGATATTGCAAATATTTCAGCTGGCTTAATAATGAAAATAAGCTTGAAGAAAACGAAGAGGTGCAATACAAGGCTTTCACAGGTACAGTAAACTATGAGCCTGTTAAGCAGATAAAGTCCCTCGAAATATATAATCTTCAGACCCTTATCCGCTCACAGAATCTTTCTTTTAAAGATAACAAGTGGTATATGACAACTGACCTTTATGTTCTTTTTGGAAGTCAGCAAGATGCAGAGAAATTCGCAGAGAAAAACGGAATTTCAAAGGATAAGGTCAGCAATGATTGTGTGCAGGACGACACAACATGGTATGTTAAATATACTGATGTAACACTTCCTGTTTCAAAGAGCTTCAAGCTCAACGGCAGCGATACATTTGAATTGTTTGCAAATCAAGAATTTGATGATGCAACATTCGCAACAATTGCTATTGATAATAACAACGAAATCACAGCAATTGATTATGACAACTCAACGCTTTCATACTATTGATAAAAAATGGGGCTGCCGCATTTAGCGCAGACTGAAAAACAGAATAAAAATGAAAGGGATTTAGGGTAAACTGAAATGCCAGTTTAAACCTTAAATCCCTTATTTTAATATAAATTGATAAACAATAGAAGTTTTTCTAAGCGTTTTTTCGCCCTCTCGGAGTATCACATACACCTTCGGAGCGAAGAAAACGCTTTCTGCATCTAAATGCGACAACCCCTATCATTAGGCTTATTTATTAAAAAGTGATGAAATAAGTCTGATTAAATCCTTAACTGCAAGAACAAGCTTCTGAATGAAGTTAAGTGAATTTGCCTGAGTGTGAGGTGTAACAGTGTCTGCCTGATCGTTATAAATTACGAATCTTGGATACTGTGAATAAGTGTTGACAGTTGGCTGCTCGGGTGAGCGGAGAAGTGTCATCATCATTTCATCAAGGCTGTCGCCGCCTGCTGTATGCTTCATGTTGTTCACAAACCATGTCTGCTCGGGGAAAAGGCAGGTTGAAGCATCAATATTCTTTTCGGGGCTGATGTATTCTGCTTTTGCTTTTGCAAGGTATTCTTCACTTAATGTTTCGCCATAAGGAGCAACAGTTGCGCCGAATGAAGAGTTCTTTGTGTCGATAGTGTCATCACTTACACACTGCCAGTTTTTAATAAGCGGAACAGTTGAAAGTCCGTAACCGCTGATAATAATGAGGTGAGCGTTTTCGTTAAGGTCTTTAAGAAGATCCTCACGCTTTGAGCGAACCTTTTCGTTAAATTCAGCTATTCTTGACTGAATGCCGCTGCGGTCAACATCCTTATAAATTGTGTCAAAAACATAGTTGTTTGCGCTGTCAAGGTATTCATCTGGAACCATTGACCAGATGGGAAGCCAGTTTGCAAAAATGGGAAGAACAGAAGTTGCAGCCGCAATGGGAAGAATCTTATCTACTGCATAGTTAGCGCATTTGCAGATAGGCTCAAGAATGCCCGACTGATTAAGAATATCAAGTGCAAATGAGATGAGATAATTGTATTCGTTGTCTGAAAGGAAGCCTTTGAGATATTCCACAAGGCCCTCGCCCTCAACGCCGATGTTACCGCTCATCATTTCGCCGTTGTATCTTTCACCGTAAGGTGCAGTTGTGAAGAAGCATACGCCTGCAATTTTATCGTTGCCATAAAGTGCAAGGTAAGACAGTGTAACAACACCGCCGAAGCTGTGGCAGATGATGTTTACTTTATCGCTTCCTGAGCATTTAAGTATGTAGTCAATAAAATCGTTGAGCTGTTCAGCAATAACAAGGGGGTCAAGTCGCCAGTCATAGCAGAAAGAATATGTACCGTTTTCGTTAACACTGCTGGCGGCAGGGTAGCTGAATCTGATGCCTGAGCCGTTTGTAACATCGCCGTTATCATCACAGCGAATAGGTGCAAACATTTCATTCAGAGCGGGAGCAAGTCCGTTTGCAAATGAATCCCAGTTTTTGTCAATTGCAAACTTTGCAATTGCAGGCAGGCAACCCTTAACAGCTTTTTTGATGCTGTCGCTTGAAGGAGGCCATGCAGTTTCTGAATTTGGGTCAGATGGGTCAACATAAACTGTTCTTGCCATAAAGCCGTGAATATAGATTGTGGGGTAAAGTCTTGCGTTTTCGCCCTCTGCAAAGGCTGTAACCATTGGAACAAGCACAACAACAAGTGCAAGCAAAACGGCAAAAACTCTTTTTAAAATTTTAGCTTTCATTTGATTTCTCCTTTTTATTTAGCAGATTGGGTCTGTATAGCTCTGATTTTCGGGGGTATAATCAAAATCTTTGTTTGATGCAATGAAAGTGTATCTTTCCTGCATTGTCATGTTGCCGTGAGAAAGGTCGCATCCGCCATGGTCTGATGTAATAAGAATAAGCCAGTCCTCGCTGTCATATGTGGGGCGAGCCTTAACTGCGCTGATGAGTTCGTCTGCCTTTGCCTGTGCTGTGTCAAAAGCTTTGCTGTAAAGCTTATTCTTGGGTCCAAAGCCTGTTGTATGACCTTCGTGGTCGCAATATTCTAAAATAGAGAAAATGAAGTCTGTGCAATCTTCTTTCTGGAGATCATTTTTAACATTGTTGTATGTTCCGTCATCATCACCTGCGCAAAGGAATGTGGTGTTGATGCCCTTTTCTTCAACATAAGTTTTTTCGTTCCAGTATGTGCAGTCGGAAGAATTGAAATGACCGCTCCATGAAACATAAAATGCAGAGCTGTCAACAGTGCCGTCCTCAACAAGTGTTGTGAGAAGTGTTAAATGGTCATTGCTTTTTGGAACATAGTTTTTGGTAATGCCGTGAACATCTGCCCACTGACCTGTGAGCATTGAGCACCAGCCTGGGGCAGTTGAGGTATCCTGTGTGTTTATGTAAGGATAGTTTACACCGCCGCAATAAGACGCAACAACCTTGCCGCCGTCATTCATAAGTGTCTGAATTGCACCGCCATCTTGATTTTTCATCAGTGAAAGTGTGTCAAGTCGGCATCCGTCATAACCGATTACAAGAACTTTCTTTTCTGTTTTGCCCTCGGGAAGCTCAGAATTAAGATGATTTGTGATAATATCATGAATCTGAACCTGACCGATTGCGGTTTCTCTTGTGTTTTCAAGGAAGTCGAGGGAATCAACCGCTGCAATATAATCCTTGGTGGTGTCAAAATGGTTAACGCCTATAAAGTTACCTGAAACAAATAAAAAAGCGGTAACAATCCATATGACTATTTTCTGAATCTGTAATGACATAAAAGTCCTCCTGTTAGATGATTTTATTTAAAAAGCTTTTTCCGTTACAGTCAAAGCTAATTCCAAAATAATCCGCCACTGTTGCACCAATATCGGCAAAGGTCTGGCGGGTGCCTAAATTCACTGGCTTAATATTTTTGCCATAAATTATAAGCGGTGTGTATTCTCTTGAATGGTCTGTATGGCTGTCCCCTGGGTCGCACCCGTGGTCAGCTGTTATCATCAGAATATCGTCGTCCCTCATTTTTTCAATAATTGAGGGCAGACGACTGTCAAATTCGCTGAATGCTCTTGCGTAGCCGTCAATATCCTGCCTGTGCCCATAAAGCATATCAAAATCCACAAGATTTATAAAGCAAAGACCCTCAAAATCGCTGTCAAGAGCTTTGCGTGTTTCGTCCATTCCCTCACTGTTGGAGTGGGTGAAAACTGCTTTTGTAACGCCACGGGAAGCAAAAATATCTGAAATTTTGCCAACAGCATAGACCTCTTTGCCGTTTTTTGAAAGAGCGTCAAGGAGCGTTTCTTTTGGTGGCTCAAGAGAAAAATCGTGCCTGTTTGCAGTTCTTGTGAAGTTCGGGTATTCGCCAACGAAAGGTCTTGCAATTACCCTGCCAACTGCGTGCTTGCCACAAAGAATTTTTCGTGCAATGCTGCAATATTCATAAAGCGTTTCAAGGGGAACAATCTGCTCGTGAGCGGCTATCTGAAAAACGCTGTCGGCAGATGTATATACAATAAGGTCGCCTGTTTTTATATGTTCCTGCCCGTAATCCGCAATAACCTGCGTGCCTGAATACGGCTTGTTGCAAAGAATACCTCTGCCTGTTGCTTTTGAAAATTCGTCTAAAATTTCTTTTGGGAATCCGTTTGGATAAACAGGTAGCGGTTTGTCTGAAACAACACCTGCAATTTCCCAATGACCGATAGTTGTGTCTTTGCCTGCGGATTTTTCTGTCATCCTGCCAACTGAGGCAAGTGGATTTTTGACTTGCTCAACGCAGTTAACTCCGTCAATGTTTCCAATGCCGAGAGCGGTGGTATTTTTTGCAGAAAATTCGGGCGAATGAGAAATTCTTTTGAAAGTGTTGCAGTCCTTGTCGCCAAATTTATGTGCGTCTGGCATTTCGCCTATTCCGCAAGAGTCAAGAACAATAAGAAAAACTCTTTTCATTTTATCACCTCAGCCTAATTTAACGGCTGTTTTTAAAGCAAGCTCCATCATTTCTGTGAATGTGTTTTGCCTTGCCTCCGCGTCAAGAGCTTCACCTGTTATAATATGGTCTGAAACGGTGCAGATTGCAAGGGCATTTTTGCCGCTTCTTGCCGCATTCATATAAAGTGCCGCCGCTTCCATTTCAATCGCCATAACACCCATTTTACCCCATGCGTTAACGGATTTCAACCCGTCTGGCAGATTCTCCTCATCATTATAAAATGTGTCGGATGAAAGAAGATTTCCAACATGGTATTTTATATTCATCTCATCCGCTGTTTCTGTGCATTTTTTAAGAATATCATAACTGCAAATAGGGGCAAAAGTGCCCGGCAGATGATATTGTGAACCGTAATTTGAGTTGGTACACGCACCTGACCCCAAAACAATATCACGCACATTTATTTTTGTGTCAATAGCACCTGCGGAGCCGATTCTCAAAATATTATCAACATCAAAAAAATTAAAAAGCTCATAAGAATAAATCCCCATAGAGGGCATACCCATTCCGCTTGCCATAACAGAAACTTTTGTGCCGTTGTAATATCCTGTGTAGCCGTTAATACCACGAACTCCGTTGACGAGCTTGGCATCTTCAAGAAAGTTTTCTGCAATGAATTTGCTTCTTAAAGGGTCGCCTGGCATAAGCACTGTTTTGGCAAAATCAGCGGGTGTAGCGTTGATGTGTGGTGTTGGATAAGGTAAAGACATTTTATCATCCTTTCAAAAGCCGATAGAAATAATCTGCGGATTTTTTATTTTATTTTGTGAGCAGACGGCAAGGTGATAACCCTTTATATAATCGTATTCATAAAAATAAAATTCGCCTGCTGTTTCGTTATATTCAACTGACGGCTTGTCATTTTCAAAATGAAAACAAAAGCTGTTAAGTGGCAACTGCATACCTTTGCCTGTGATTTTCATAAAGCTTTCTTTAAGAGTCCACAATCGGCAAAAGGCTTTGTTTTGCTCATCCTTTGAGGGCATATTTTCAACAAATTTGTATTCATCCTGTGCAAAAAATCGCTTTGCAATTTTTAAATTAAATTCACTTATTTTTTCAATGTCAATGCCAACTTCGCTTTCAGAAATCACAGCCACCGCAACATTGCCCGAATGAGAAATGTTAAAGTGAATATCAGGTCTGTTTTTAAAATAGGGCTTGTGGTTTTCGTATTCGCCATAGACCATATCTTTTTCAAAAAGAGAGTATTCACGCAGTGCAGTGTCAATAAGAAGTGTTGCACCAAGGCATAAATTTTTATCTTTTCTCTGGTGAAAAGCGTTAATCTTTTTCTGCCTGTATTCTGAAACTGAATCATAAAAATTGTTGAATATTTCATCATTATCAAGGGGGGCAACATCAGCATAAAATATTTTCATTTTGTTCCCCCTTTTTTTATTTCTTATCTTTTTCAATTATAACTGTTTTTTTCTTTTCGGTCAAGCAAAAGAAGCAATAAATCGCCACTTTATCTGTATTGACTGAAAGGGCGGGATTTGATAAAATATGGTTAAATTTATAACGAAGAATTATATTAAATCAGGTGAATTTATGAATAAAAAAACTCTTGCGGCATTGGCTTGCCTTGCAACATATTCAATCTTTGGCTTCAGCTTTCTTTTTTCAAAAACTGCGCTCAGCGTAGCCTCTCCTTTTGTGCTTCTTGCCTACAGATTCTGGGCGGCATTTATTGCGGTGAATATTGTGCTTCTTGTGAGCCGAAAGAAAATATCTCTTAAAGGCAAACCTGTTGGCAAATTGCTCCTTTCTGGCATCGTTCAGCCAGTGATTTATTACATCTGCGAAACATATGGAATCGGCATGACATCGTCATCTTTTTCGGGGATTATCCTTGGACTTATTCCCGTTATCGGACTTTTGCTTGGCAGAGTTTTTCTTAAAGAAAAAAGCTCGCTGTTTCATATAATCTGCGCATTCCTTTCCATAATCGGTGTTGCGCTGACAACTGGCGGCGGAGAAATAAAATTCTCCATTCTTGGCACAGTGCTTCTTTTAGGTGCGGCATTTTCTTCTGCACTTTATACTGTTATCAGCAGAGATATTTCAAATAAATTTTCACCTCTTGAAAGAACATATGTTATGTTTGCTCTCGGCTGTGTATTCTTCACATTCGTTGCGCTTATTCAGAATAAAAATAATCTCTCCGCAGTTACCTCACCTTTAGGCGATAAAGGCTTCATAATTTCGGTGCTTTACCTTGCAGTTATTTCATCAGTGTGTGCGTTCCTGCTTCTTAATTTTGCGGTGAATTATATCAATATCGCCACCGTTTCTGTCTTTTCAAATTTCTGCACGGTTATCAGCGTTCTTGCAGGTATTTTTATTATGCACGACAGCTTCTCAGCTTTGCAGATTTTCGGCATTGTTATAATCCTTATAAGCGTGTTTGGTATTTCAATTCCCGATAAAAACAAAAAACAGATTAACTAAATTTCAAACAGTATATAGATTTTTGTGTAGCTCTATGATATTATAGAAGCATAAATTTGCGGAGGTAGAACTATGGAGATAATCAACAAGGGCAAAGCCTTGCTCAGCGATGTTAAAACATACTGGAAACAGCCCGCAGAGGGCAGATATATGCCTTTCCGTGAGATTGCGGCTTATTCAATCGGCGGTATCGGCGCATATTCAATTTTTACCATGGCACAAACCCTGCTCCTTTCAACCACAAATGTTATCATCGGCAACACTATCGGTATTCAGCCGATGCATATGTATGTGATGTACCTTATTTCTGTTATTGCCAATGTTCCGCTTACAATGGTAAGGGCAAATATGGTGGATAATGTCCGCTATGAAACAGGCAAATACAGACCGTATCTTTTAAGAATGGGTATCCCCACCGTTATTGTTTCAATGATGTTTGTGTTTACGCCCTATGATAAAATGGCTTATCTGTGGCGTTGCGTGCTGATATTTATTTATAATTTCGGCTTGCAGTTTTATTATAATTTCTTTTATGAAGCATACGAAAATCTTATCCATGTTCTTTCACCCAACACGCAGGAGCGTGCAGACACAACCGCTATCAAAAGCGTAATTTATTCTCTTTCACCAACTATCACAAATTTCATAACTCCCATTATTGCAGGCAAGGTTTCTAATGGTGATATTTATGATTTAAGGGTTTACCGCTGGTTCTATCCTTTTATTGCAGTTGTTGGCGTTGCATTTGTTGTGCTGGTATATGCCAGAACAGAAGAGAAAATTGTTATCGCCAAAGACCACGCAATGAAGGTCAGATTCACCGACGCTTTGCGTGAGGTTGCTAAAAATAAATATTTCTGGATTATCTCCCTTGCAGGCTGGATAGGCTTCCTTGAGGGTGCAACAGGCATCATACTTCAGTGGCTTTATAATTACGGTCATATGTGCACCCCTGCGCAGTATTCAATTATAACCGTTATAAAGGGCAACGCTTATATGTGGGGCATGATTCTCTCCCCGTTCCTTATTAAAAGGCTCGGCAAGAAAAAGCTTCTTATTTACACCAACATCTGCAATGTTATTTTCTTGGCACTGGTTTATCCGCTTATGGGTTCAATCTGGACGGTGCTTGCCTGCCTTTATTTCAATTCAATTGCAGATTCATTCCTAGTTGTGCTCAATCCCACAATTCAGGCAGACATCAGAGATTATCAGCAATATAAATCGGGCGAAAGAATAGACGGAATGTTTGCCGCTGTTGGTCTTATCGGCTCTTTTGTAACAATGGCAACAAGCTCTGTTTTGCCTGCTGTTTATGAAAAATACGGCATCTTTGCAGGCAACGGATACAAGAATATGTACGATGTTCTTTATGACCCCAATGTGCTTCACAAGCTGGTTGGTATGCTGATTATACTTTCAACAGTTGGTGCGGCACTGAATGTTATTCCGTTCTTCTTTTATGATTTAACCGAAACAAAGCAAAAAGCGATTATTAAAATTCTTCAGGTAAGGGCAATGTTTGAGGATTACGGCAACGGTATTCTTTCTGAAGAGGATATGAAAAAAACAATGGAGCTGATTTCTGATTCTAAAAATTATGTGGCACAGGGCAAAAAAGATATAGCAGAATTTATTGCCGCTAAAAATCAGAAAGGTCTTTCAAAAGAAGAGAAAAAAGCAACTAAAAAAGCATATAAAGAAGCGAGAGAATTTAACGAGCAGGTTGAAATTTCTGAGGCGGTTTTATCGGAGCTTACACGATTTGAAACACCCGAAGCGCAGGCAAGACTTTCTATTGCTCAAAAAACATTCTCGGCAGGTATCGGCGGAATTGCCACAGCAGACGAACAGGTTCTTCACATTGCAAAGGCTATGCCAAAAGGAACAAAAGAAGAAAGACAGTTCAGAAACGAAGCTCTTTCAGATGCAAGGTCAATTATCCGCTGCAAAAAGGCTGTTAAAAAATATTATCCTGCGGGAATTGAAGAGTTTAACACTGACGCTCTTAATGAGCTTTATGCGGCTGAAACCGCCCTTGCAGAGGAAAAGCTCTCTGTTATGAAACAGCTTTCTGAAGCCAAAAAGGCAAAAACAGATGATGCACCTTATCTTGCAGATGCACTTAAAGAAGTGTCTGAAAAAATCGTCAAGAATGCGTCAGATATTAAAACGGCAACAAGAGAGCTTGAAAAATACACTGTTTGCACAAAGTCTTTCAACGATGCAAAGAAGCTTTTAAAGCAGGCTGAAAACTATGCAAAATTCAGCGAAATAGATTCAATTTTTAATAATCAGACGGTCTGATTGACGGAGGCTTTTATGGAAAATAAAAACGGCTTGGTGAGCATTGTTTTGCCAATATATAATGTTGAAAAATATTTGCTGCAGTGCCTTGACAGCGTTGTTAATCAGAGCTATAAAAATATTGAAATTATCTGCGTTAATGATGCTTCGCCAGACGGCAGTGCGGATATTGTAAAAAAATATGCAGAATCAGACAGCAGAATTGTTCTCATAAATCAGGAAAATCAGGGCCTTTCGGGGGCAAGAAACACAGGCATAAATGCCGCCACAGGCGAATACATTATGTTCCTTGACAGTGATGACTGGATTGACACGGACACATGCAAGGTGGCAGTTGAGCAGATGGAAAATGAAAACGCTCAGCTTGTTATGTGGAGCTATGTGCGTGAATTTCCCGATACATCAATCCCAAAAAATATTTTTGATGTGGCAGATGGCGAAAAAATAATTTTTGTAAATGAAAAAATGCAATCGCTTCACTGCAGAATAGCAGGGCTTACAGGCGAGGAGCTTCGTTCACCCGAAAATGCGGATTCCGCTGTTACTGCATGGGGTAAGCTTTTTAAAACAGATGCAATAAAAGAAAACAACTGCCTTTTCACAGACACAAAAATTGTCGGCACTGAGGATGCACTTTTTAACCTTGAAGCGTTTTGCTACATTAAAAAGGCTGTTTTTGTTAACAGATATTTTAATCATTACAGAAAAGATAACGGCACTTCGCTTACAAGAAGCTATAAGCCTGCACTTTTTAATCAGTGGCAGGAATTATATACAAGAATGGGCAGAATAATTAAAGAAAAAAATCTGCCATTTGAGCACGCACTTGATAACCGAATTGCATTGAGCATTATCGGCATAGGGCTTAATGAAGTCATTTGCGACTCCACCTCTTTTGAAAAAATTAAAAAGCTCAAAAGCGTTATCACTTCACCAAAATATAAAAAGGCATACAGTGCCCTTGAAAGGGAATATCTGCCAATTCACTGGAAGCTGTT
Source organism: Acutalibacteraceae bacterium (assembly GCA_045598085.1). Classification (GTDB taxonomy): domain Bacteria; phylum Bacillota; class Clostridia; order Oscillospirales; family Acutalibacteraceae; genus CAG-488. The sequence continues at coordinate 167,269 of JAZLLI010000017.1, read as the reverse complement.
TTTTACCTTTTGCAAAATGGGATGTGGCACAGGCGTTTACATCCTTATAAAGTGTATAGATAAACTTATCGGCAAATAATGCGGAGGATTTTAAATGAAAACTCTCACTGTTTTTACACCTGCATATAACAGGGCGTATTCAATTCATCTTTGCTATGAAAGTCTTTTGCGTCAGACATCAAAGGATTTTGTCTGGCTCGTTGTTGATGACGGCTCAACGGATAACACCAGAGAGCTTATTAACGAATGGCAAAAAAAAGACAACGGTTTTGAAATAAAATATATTTATAAAGAGAATGGCGGAATGCACACAGCGCACAACACCGCATATGAAAACATTGAAACTGAGCTTAATGTTTGCATTGATTCAGACGATTATCTTACCGATGATGCAGTTGAAAAAATTGTGGAAACATGGCACAAAAAAGGCAGCGAAAAATATGCCGGAATAATTGCACTTGATTGCACAAAGGGCGGCAAAATTATCGGACTTCCACTTGAAAATGACCGTGAGGAAACAACCCTTAAAGGCTATTATGCAAGGGGCGGAAAGGGCGATAAAAAGCTCATTTATCGCACGGATGTTATGAAAAAATATCCGCCATATCCTCAGTTTGAGGGCGAAAAATATGTTTCAATTGCTTATAAATATTACCTTGCAGACGAAGAGTATCAGCTGATAATTTTAAACGAGCTTGTTTGCGTTGTGGAATATATGGAGGACGGCTCCAGTACAAATATGTATAAGCAATATTTAAAAAATCCAAAAGGCTTTGCTTTTATCAGAAAAGTGGATATGGAGAAAGCAGAAAATTTAAAAGAACTTTTCCGCTGTACTATCCATTATGTTTCAAGCAGTCTGATTTCAAAAAACAAAAAATTTATAGCCGAATCCCCTAAGAAATTTGCAACAATTCTTTCGATTCCCGCAGGGGCTTTGCTTACACTTATTATTAAGAAAAAATCAAAAGGATTTATGAAAGTTACAAAGGATTGATAATATGCACATTCCCTCATCAACCACTCTTGAGATTGATGTTCTCACTTTTTCTGATGCCTTAAAGGGCAGTGAAGAAAAACATTATAACACCGAAAAATGGCTGTATGTTCCCGATTTTTATTCAGAATACCGTTACATACTTGGCACAAGGGGCAAAAATCCCCTTATCTGCATTGGCATAAATCCATCCACTGCCGAACCCGATAACCTTGATAACACCCTAAAATCTGTTGAGAGGATAGCTCTCGGCAACGGCTTTGACAGCTTCATAATGTTTAATGTTTATGCTCAGCGTGCCACAAGCCCCAAGGATATGGAAAAGGAGCTGAATCCACTGCTTCACCGTGAAAATATGAAAGCATTTAACTATGTTCTTTCCCTTTCTGAAAATAAACCTTGCATTTGGGCGGCATGGGGTACTATAATAAATGAGCGTGATTATCTTGCGGACTGTGTGCTGGATATGATAGAAATTGGCAAAGGCTACGGTGCAAAGTGGTTCAGCGCAGGGGCAAAATCAAAAAAAGGCGGTCATCCGCATCACCCCCTTTATCTTAAAAAAGATTCTTGCCTTGATGAATTTGATGTTGTATCTTATTGTGAAAGTTTGAGAAAGGTCTGATTTTTTGGTTATTTTTATTTCAGTTCTTGTAACAGTTTTGATACTTTTTCTTATTTTCTTTTTGCTTTGCTTTGTTGCTTTCAAAAAGATTTTTTCAAGAGAAAAAAGTCGGGCAAAAACGGAGCAGAAATTTTATAAAAAATTAAAAAAACATAAGGGCGAGGCTCTTATAAAAAATATTAAAAATAACAGCTCCGCTTTTGATGATGCAGAGTATAAAGAGGTTGCAATTTTAAGTATTGATAATTATCACCTTTGCGGCAGACTTTATATGGCAAAAAACGGCGAGGGTAAAAAGTCTGTTATTCTCTGCCACGGATACAAAACGAGCGGTGCAATTGATTTTGGTAACGCCTTTAAAATGTACCGTGAAATGAATTATAACATTCTTATGATTGATGAGCGTGCCTATGGCAAAAGTCAGGGCAAATACACATCAATGGGAATTATGGAAAGCTTTGATGTTATCAGCTGGTGCAAGTGGCTGGAGCTTTGCTTTGGCACAGAAACAGACATAATTCTTCACGGTGTTTCAACGGGAGCATTTGCTTCTGTTGCCGCCGCCGCAAACCCCGAAATTCCGCTTAATGTTAAGGGCATAATTGCAGAAAGTGCCTATCCCCTTATCCGTGATTATGTTTATAAATATGCAGAGAAAAATCTTGCATTTTTAACTAAGCCTGCTATTCCTTTTATCAATCTTTTTTATAAAAATCATGTGGGCTTTGATATGCGAGATTTCAGCCTTTACACTGTTTCAAAATCTGTTAAAATTCCCGTGCTTTTTGTTCATTCAAAAAATGATTCAATAGCACCTTTTAATAATACAGAAAGTCTTGTGGGTCGAATCCCTGCAAAAGCAGAAATGGTTAAAATAGAAAAAGCTCCTCACGGACTTTGCTTTGCGAAAGAAAACAAAAAGTGTGAAGAAGCGGTTAAAAAATTTATCGGTGAATTATAATGGAAAAAATCAATTTTCAAAAGAAAATGGAGGAGCAGATTGCTACGCTTCAAGGTGGCGAAAGGCTTCTGCTTCACAGCTGCTGCGGCCCGTGCAGTACATATGTGCTCGAGGTGCTGGCATCTTACTTTAGCGTTGAGGTGCTTTATTATAACCCCAACATTTACCCCGAAAGTGAATACATAAAACGGTTGCAGGAGCAGATAAAAATAATAAACAATATGCCTTTTAAAAATCCTGTCAGCCTTATGCCGTGCGATTATGATGAAAATGAATTTCTCACCGCCGCTAAAGGCTTTGAGGGCGAGCGTGAGGGCGGTTCAAGATGTGAAAGATGCTTCCGTTTGAGAATGGAAAAAACTGCGCTTATTACAAAAGAAAAAGGCTTCGATTATTTCACAACAACTTTGTCAGTCAGCCCCCATAAAAATGCACAGCTTCTTAACAAAATCGGCGAGGAGCTTCAGGAAAAACACGGCATAAAATATCTTTATGGCGATTTCAAGAAAAAAGAGGGCTACAAGCGTTCCATAATTCTTTCAAAAGAGTATGACCTTTACCGTCAGGATTATTGCGGATGCAGATTTTCTTTAAGGGAGGAATGAGAATATGCAGCTTGCAACACAGACCAGCTATTCAGCGGCATTTTTTGGCATGAGAGAATCTGTTGAAATGATAAAAGAGGCTGGCTTTGATTCAATAGATTTTTCAATGTTTTGTATGTCAGATGAAAACTGCATTCTGAACACTGACGGATATATAGATTATGTAAGAAGATTAAAGGCGATCGCCAGAAGAAATGACATCAAATTTTCGCAGGCTCACGCACCGTTCAGCTTCCCCATAAAGTATGGCGAACGCTATTTTATGGATATTGTAAAAGAAAGGGTAACAAGGTCAATTGAAATTGCAGGGATGCTTGATATTCCCGTAATGGTTGTTCACCCCATGCAGTTCAGACCATATCACAAAAAGAAAAATCAAAAATATTTCAGAGAGCTTAATGTGGAATATTACAAAAATTATATGCCCCTGTGCGAAAAGGCAGATGTTAAAATCGCCTGCGAAAATATCTGGAAAACAAGGGGCAAAAAGCACAAAAAGCATATCATCGGCGGTGCCTGCGCAACCCCTGAAAGATTTAAGCACCTGATAGATGCAGTTGACAACGAGCATTTCACAGGTTGCCTTGACCTTGGCCATTGCGGACTTACAGGCATCAAAGCGCAGGATTTCATAAGAGAAGTGGGCGAGGGTTATATCTCGGCACTTCATGTTCACGATAACGATAATATCAGGGATTTGCACACTGCCCCAGGATATGGCAAAATGGAATGGGACGAAATTGCAAAGGCTCTGGCAGAGATAAATTATGACGGCGATGTTACATTTGAAGCAGATGAATTTATCGCTCCCTTTGCCAATGACCCGAGAAGTGCATTGCAGGCATTGAAGCTTCTTAACAGCATCGGCAGAAATTTTATAAGACGAATAGAATATTACAAAGAAGAATTATCTGACGTTGAATAAAAAGTGGCTGTCGCCTTTAGCGCAGACCGAAAAAACAATAAAATTATTTTTCTAAGCGTTTTTCGCCCTTTGGAGTATCGCATACACCTTCAGGTCAAAAAACGCTTTCTGCATCTAAATTCGACAACCACTTAAATCACTTTGTTTTTATCAAAAATATAGAATAGTAAAAGCGTATGGACACACAATCCATACGCTTAATTTTTGCCTTATTACTTATCAAAAATGCTGATAAGTCTTAACACATTATCAACCGCAAGCTCAAGGTTTTTAACGGATTCACCTTTGATAACTGAGAAATCCTTTGCAACTCTGTTTGTGCTGAAAACTGCGCTTACACCGTTTTCATAAGCAGAGTCAAGCTTCTTGTCATAATCGCCTGCAATAACAATAACAGGAACATCCTTTTCTTTTGCTCTTTTTGAAACACCGATAACAACCTTGCCACGGAGAGATTGTGAATCAAATCTGCCCTCGCCTGTGAAAACAGCGTCTGCACCGTCAATCACATCAGAGAAGTTCACTGTGTCAAGGATAGTTTCAATGCCCATCTGAAGAGTTGAGTTGAAGAATGCCGCCATGCCTGCACCCATTCCGCCAGCCGCACCGCCGCCAGGGATGAAGTCAATTTCTTTGCCTGTTGCACTGTTAATAACCACTGCCGCACTGCGAAGTCCTGCGTCAAGCATTTCAACACATTCTTTATCTGCACCTTTCTGCGGAGCAAAAACATATGCCGCACCGCTTTCGCCATAAAGAGGATTGTCAATATCGCACATGGTAACAAACTGAACGCCCTCAAGCAACTTATCTTTTCCAGTTAAATCAACAGATTTAATATCTTTAAGTGTGCCGCCTGTGGGGATAAACTCTTCGCCTTTTTCGTTAAAGAATTTAATGCCCGTTGCCGCCGCCGCACCGCAGCCCAAGTCGTTTGTTCCAGAACCGCCAAGGCACATAATGATTTTTTTGCATCCACGCTTTGCCGCATCAAGAATCAGCTGACCAACGCCGTATGTTGAGGTGATTGCAGGGTTCTCTCTGCCCTCTGCAAGGGGAAGACCTGCACAAACAGCCATTTCAATAACAGCAGTTTTATCTGCAAGGATAGCGTAGTATGCTGTTATTTCATCGCCGAATGGGTCTTGAACCTTTGCGGTTACCTTGTCGCCGTCTGCCGCTTCAAGGAAGCAGTCAACACTGCCCTCTCCGCCGTCTGCAACAGGGATTGAAACGACCTCACAATCGGGGAAGTAATTATAAATTTTATTTTCGATAATTTCACATATTCTTTTTGAAGAAATAGTTCCCTTGAATGAATCGGGAATAAGTACAACTTTTTTCATAATAATCACCTGATAACCTTTATTCTATCGTCAAATCTGGGCTTGCGCTCAGGCTTTTCATTGGGGTAACCGATTGCAATTGCAATCTGAAATTTATACTCAGCAGGGATTTCAAAAATCTCTTTCCATTTAAGGCTTCGCTCGTCATCAAAAAGTGCACCGATACTGCCGATAATGCAGGTGCCAAGACCCATAGATTCAGCGGCAATAACAATGTTTTCGCACATAATGCCTGCGTCCATATAGCTTTCATTCTCTGCAAAAATCAATGCAAGTGTTGGCGCTGTCTGGTACACAGGGTTAACATCCCATCGTGTGTATGCAGGGGTGTCATAGCCTACAAGCTCTTTAAAATCAGTGTTCAGCCCGTCAAGATATTCTTTTTTCTGAATGAATCTTACATGGCAGGGCTGGCAGTTTCTTCCGCTCGGTGCCGCTGTTGCCGCCTTTGCAAGTGTGTCAAGCTCGTCATCTGTAATCTGCTTCTGAACATAGCTTCTGATTGTCTGACGCTTAAAAATATTCTGTAATGTTTCGTTCATATAAATCCCCCGTTTCTTTTACTTAATATAACAAAAATCGGCGGTAAAGTCAACTGACAATATAATGTTGCAAATAAAACCGCCTTATGATATAATCAGAATGAAAAACTGTTGTGCAGGAGGATTGCGTAATGCTTAGAATCGCAATAATAACAGCTTATTATGGTAAATTCCCCGGTTACTACAGGGCGTGGCTCAGGTCTGCTCAGTGTAACCCTGATATAGATTTTTATATAGTAACAGACCTTCGTGTTGACCGTCTGCCCGAAAATATTAAAACAATTCCCCTTTCACTTGATGAGTTTCGCACACTCATTGAAAATAAGCTTGGCAGAAAAGTTAGCCTTCAGCGACCCTACAAAATTTGTGATTACAGACCAATGTATGGCGTAATTTTTGAGGATTTATTGAAAAACTATGACTGGTGGGCATACGCTGATATGGATGTTGTTTTTGGCAACATCAGAAAGTTCCTTGACCTTTATAATATTGAAGAGTATGAACGCTTTATGCATCTGGGACATCTTTCTTTTTATAAAAACAACGAATTTAACAATCATGCTTTTATGCTTGACGGTGCGGCGCACGAAAGCTGGGAAGAGGTTATTTCTACAGATAAGAACTGCCTTTTTGATGAATGGAGCGGCGTTTACGGTATTTACAGAAAAAATAAAATTCCGATGTTCAGAAAGAAAATTTTTGCCGATATTTCTGCAAATTATAAAAGATTCAGACTCTCTCAGGATTGTGTGAACTATGACCATCAGGTTTTTTACTGGCAGAATGGCGGAGTTTACAGAAGCTATATTAAAGACGGTCAGCTTAAAGAGGAGGAGTTTCTTTATATTCACTTTAAAAAGCGTCATTTCTCAAGAGAAGCTTTTGATGTTCTTTCAGCAGATGCGTTTTATATCTGCCCCAGCGGACTTGTAAAGAAAGAAAGCACTGAAACAACTATTGCCGATATTGAAAAATATAATCCCCATCCAGGCAAGCTTTATGAAGCATGGGAAACAGTCGCTTATGAAATAAAGCATTTCTTTTTCAGATTAAAAAGAAAATCTCTTGGTATATTGAAAAATCTTTTTAATAAAAAAGGAGCATCCAATGAATAACAAAAAAATTGCCGTTGCAATGAAGTGGTCGGCAATTGCCGAAATTGCGGCAAAGGTGATAACTCCTGTTACAAATGCCATCCTTGCAAGAATTTTGATTCCCGAGGTTTTCGGTCTTGTTGCAACAATAAATATGGTTATCAGCTTCACCAATGTTTTTACAGATGCAGGCTTTCAGAAATATATCATTCAGCATGAATTTAAAGACGATAAAGATAAGGATGAAAGCATAAATGTTGCATTCTGGTCAAATCTTACTTTATCGCTGATACTTTTTGCAGTAGTTATTATTTTTAAAAATCAGATAGTTACCCTTGTCAGCTCCTCAGACCCCGATTCATTAAGCTCTGCTTTTACAGGCACTGCGGAATTTGGTTGGGGCATTGCTATTGCATCGCTAACCTTGCCTATCACGGCTTTTTCAAGCATTCAAATGGCTGTGTATAAGCGTATGATGGAGTTTAAAACACTTTTTTATGTGCGTCTTGTAGGTTCACTGATTCCTTTGCTTGTAACAATTCCCATTGCCTATTTCACCAGAAATTTCTGGTCGCTTGTTATCGGTTCACTTGCGGGCGAGCTTTCAAATGCCTTAATTCTCAGCATTTGCTCGCCATGGAAACCTAAATTTTCATTTAACGGCAAAAAATTTGTTGAGATGTTTTCTTTTTGCTATTGGATTCTTTTAGAGTCTATTTTTATATGGCTTACATCTTATATAGGGACATTTATTGTAGGCAAGTTCCTTTCAACATACTATTTAGGCATATATAAAACATCCATGACGACCGTAAGTCAGATTATAACGCTTGTTTCGCTTTCAACATCGTCTGTTCTTTTCTCTACTATATCAAGACTTCAGAATGACAGAGAAGAAATGTATAGGGTGTTTCTCGAATTTATGCGTATGATTTCACTTGTTGCAGTACCTATGGGTATAGGAATGTATTTATACAGAGGATGTATAACCGATATACTCCTTGGCAGTCAGTGGAAAGAAGCAACTGCGTTTATTGGCTTATGGGGTCTTTGCAGTGCATTAAATCTGGTTATCGCATCATATTGGGACGGACTTTTCAACGCAATCGGCAAGCCTCAATATTCTGTGTTTACTCAGGCGATTTATCTTTTAATTTTAGTGCCTATGTTGCTTTATGGTGCATCAAAAGGCTACGACCTGCTTTATAAGCTCAGATGTTTAAGCCGTGTGATTTATATTGTCGTTGAGCTTATTGCAGTTAGAATTGTTTTCAAAATCGGCATATCAAAAATTATTAAATTTCTTGCCCCGTCAGTTGTCTGCTCTTTGCCTATGATAGGCGCAGGGCTTCTGATGAAAAATTTCTTCGGAACATCTGTAATAATTCAGCTTGTTCAGATTTTTATTTGCGTAATAGTTTATTGCATAACAACAATGCTTATTCCGTCAACAAGGCGTGATATAATCTCTGTTTTGCTTATGATGAAAATTCCGCTGCCTGCAAAAATTGCAAGGCTGGCAGAGAATAAGGAGTGATAACATGAATTCAATAAGCAAGGAACGGGAGTTGCAAAGCTGCGACACTGTCAAAACCTTTGCAATGCTTGCTGTTGTTATCTGCCATTGTGCGGCGGCGTGTGCACGGCAGGGATGGTTTGTGGTGTCGCCCGTTAAAAATACCATTGCCCTCGGCTACCTGTCATCATTTCTTGGAATGTATCATATTCAGACATTCGTTTTCGTGTCGGGATATTTATTTTATTTTTTAAAATACGAGCTTGGCAAATATAAAAATTCACTTGAATTTATTAAGAAAAAAGCGTTGAGGCTTCTTGCACCTTACCCCATTGCCTGCCTTTGGGTTTTGCCTGCTTTTTTGTTTTTTTATCATCCGTCATCAGATAGAGTTTTTAAAAAATTTGTTTTGTGTGAAGGACCGTCGCAGCTGTGGTTTCTCTTTATGCTTTTCTGGGTTTTTGTTGAATTTTATTTCATTTCAAAAATTCTTGACCGCTACAATTTCTTTCAGAAGATGACATTTAAAACGGCTGTTATTGTTGGCATATTTTTTTATCTTGTTGATTTTTGCAGTCCGTTGCTTGACAGGCTCGGTGTGCCGAATGCTTTTCAGATTCTTGCCGCATTCAGATATTTATTTTATTTTTATGCAGGCTTTGTTTTCAGAAAATTTGATTTCAGCAAGCTTTATAAATTTGCAGAAATTTTTCTCTTATTATCCGCTGTGATAACATTACTTTTTATTTCTTTTGTTCACGAAAAATTAGAGTTCATTTTCATGAATTTTGTCAGCCTTTTTAACTGCATTTCAGTGTTTATGTTTGTTGCAAAGCATCTGAATCCAAAGGGCAAAATTTTTGAAATAATCAAGAAATATAATTTTCAGATTTACCTTTTTCATCAGCAGATTATCTATGTGATTATTTTTCTTCTTGACAGATACTGGGCGGTTTATTCATACCCTGCTTTTGCAATTTCAATTGTGGGTTCGATTGCGATTTCTGTTGGAATTACATTCGTTCTTTCAAAAATAAAACCTGCAAGAATCGTCCTTGGAATAAAGCAGTGAATTAAATGAGGTGAAATTATGCTTAATAAAATTCTTTCATTGATTGCATCTTTTGTAATGCTTTTTCAGTTTATGTTTCCAGCGGTGCCACCTGTTAAGCAAAGCCCCGATGTGCTGAAAGAGCCACAGCCACAAAGTAATCCTTTGCGTACATTCGATAAAATTGATGGCGTCAGCGGAAGTGTATTTTATATTGAGCGACCCTCAACTGATTTAAAAGAGGTTAAGGCTTCTCAGTTCGGTGTTGATGCCAGCAAGGCCGATAATTTTAATGAAATAAAAAATGCGCTGGAATATTGCATAAATAATCCCAACACAAAGCTCACCTTTGACGAGGGCACATATTATCTTGATAACAAATCTCACCTGCCTTTTAACAGAATGAAAAATATTCTTATTGACGGAAACGGTGCAAGACTTGTGTTTTCAAATGTTACTATCGGTATTGAGATAAACGGCAGTGATTGCGTTGAGTTTAACAACATTAAATTTGATTGGGACTGGGAGAAACATCCTCTTTCTGATATTGTAACTGTAAGAAATGCATCGGCTAAAAATAACACTCTGGAGTTTGTTTTTGATGGCGAAAAAGAAGTGAGCGAGGATACAATTTTTTCTGCCATTTCTCAGTGCGACCCCGAAACGCTCACCTATGGCGCAAAATATTCCAATAAAGAGGTCTATGTTTATCAAAGACCCGATATGATAAAATCTGTTAAAAAGATCGATAAAAATGTTTTGCAGGTTGAGCATGACGGCAGCTTTAAAAAATTTGAAAATGGTGATAGATTTATCTTAAGGCATTATGTGTATGACACAACCTTTGCCGTTCTTAATAACGGAAGCAAAAATATCACATTCGATAATGTTTCAGTTTACGGTTATCCAGGCTCTGGATTTTATGCAGGCAGTAAAGCTTCACATTTTCAGATAATCAATTCTTATATCGGTGTTGAACCCGATAAAAAAGCTGAGCGTCATACATCCCTTGGTGCTGACGCAATTCATATTGCAAATTCTGACGGATGCTTTAACATTGCCAGCTGCGATATAAGCGGTCAGGGCGATGATGCACTTAATGTTCACGATGGCTTAGGTTGGGTCAAGAGCGTTGACGGCAACAAAATCACACTTGAAGCATCTGCGGTTTATATGAGAGCGGGCGATGTACTGAAATTCAGAGATGCTCTCTTTAATGAAACAGATGTAACCGCAACAATAAAAGATATTACATATAATTCTGACGGAGCGTATTATGACATCACTTTTACAGAGAATGTCAGCGATAAAATCAGCGTAGATTACATTGCATATAATTTGAGTTGTTCCAGTGAAAATTATGTTGTGCGTGATAATTATATTCACGAAAACCGTGCAAGAGGATTTCTTCTTCAATCATCCAACGGACTTTGCGAAAATAATGTTTTTTATAAAACAGAAATGCAGGCGATCAAGGTCGTTATGGATATAAGTCCGGGGCTTTGGTATGAGGGAACAGGCGTTGATAATCTTGAAATCAAGGGCAACGAATTTTTGACTTGTGATTATATTGCTACAGGTGAGGTCGTTACAATCGGCTCAAATATCGGCGGCAAAACTGCCACATCAGAGCCGTTTACAAATATCAGAATCACCGATAATACATTTAAAGAGTTCCCCGAAAGAGTGCTGAATGCCGATAATGTGAACGGACTTACTTTCACAGGCAACACAGTTGATGCAGGCAAGGAAATGCCAAAAAGCAAAACCAGCGCAAGGGCATATTTTGGCGAATACTGCGACAATATCTCATTTAAAAATAATCAGTGGCAAAACTGCATTGCAGGTGAAATTGCAAAGTCAAAGAAACCGTCATTGTGGTCGATAATTAACTCTAAATAAAATACAGGCTGTATCAAGGTGCGCAATGCCCTCTGATACAGCCTTTGCTTTGCCGTCATTCAGCTAAAAAACGGCGGTTTAAAGCAAAATTTATTTCATATTCTTCTCGTAAGACTCGATCATTTTCTTAACCATCTGACCGCCTACTGAACCTGCCTGCTTTGAGGTAAGGTCGCCATTGTAACCCTGCTTGAGGTTAACGCCTACTTCTGAAGCTGCTTCCATCTTAAATCTGTTAAGAGCCTCTTTTGCTTCAGGTACAACATTCTTGTTGCTTGATGCCATTTCGTTTCACTCCTTCGCAATCTGATTGCGTTTGCAGTAATATTCTTTGCGGGATTTTTAAAAATACAAGTGAAAAATTTTGTCAATTTTCAATCAGTTTTATTTATTAAATTGACAAAATATTTTTACACATATATAATTAAATAAACGGGAGGTCAGATTATGAAAAAATTTTTTAAAATAATAATTTCAGCAGTTCTCTGCATTTGCTTTGTGCTGGGCACTGCTCCATTGAGTTTTGCAGAGGGTGAAGAGCCAACAGCAAAGCTTAAAAATGTTTATGGAAACGGTATGCTCTTTCAGCAGAATGAGGAGGCTCGCCTTGTTGGCAAGGGCAAGAGCGGTGCAGAGATCAGCTGTGAGCTTTTAGACAGCAACGGCAAAGGCATCTGCAAAGAGAAAAGCTACGCCAGCAAAAGCGGCACATTCACAGTTACATTCAAAGCACCAGCAGGTGGCTATGAAAATTACACCATAAATCTTTATGAAAACGGTGTTTTGTTTCAGACACTTAAAGATGTTGTTTTTGGTGAATTGTGGCTTGCAAGCGGTCAATCAAATATGCAGTATGGCTTTGGTCAGAGCAGTACATATAAAGAAAACTCTGAACGCAGCGAATGGCTGAGATTTTTATATGTTGACCCATATGTAACCTATAACGGCAGTGGCGATGAGTTCCCATATGAAGCTCAGCAGGATATTGAAAGTGGCAGCTGTTACTGGCTGAAAGGCAACGATAATATCAACGCTGTTTCAGCTGTTTCGGTTTATTTTGCACAGGATTTGCAGAGAAAGCTTGATATGCCTGTTGGTGTGCTTACACCTAACCTTGGCGGCAGTCTGCTTGTTACATGGCTTGCAAGAGAAACTGTTGACAGCGACCAGAAATTCGCTGATTACATTAAAAAACAGGGACTTTACCTTGCAGAAAATGAATGGGAAAGCAGTAAGGTTGAATGGTACAGAACAATGACAACAAACTATAACAAAAAGGTTGCTCCCCTCAGTGTTTTCAACATTGCAGGTATGATTTGGTATCAGGGCGAATCAGAAACTATGATGGGTTGGGAAATTGGATATTACAAAAAAGGTCTTGAGCTTCTTCAATCATCATATGGCGAGCTTTTCAGATACGATGGCAAGCTTCCGTTTATTGCAACACAGCTTGCACCTTATGAATACAATAAAAACAATCTTAATCTTCATAATGATGAATTTATTGAATTTCAGATGGAAGACGAAGCATCCCGTGCAATTACAACAATTTATGATGTAAGCCTCAGCTATCTTCCTCCTGTAGGTGCAATTCACCCCGAAACAAAACAACCTATTGGTGAAAGAATGTCTGCGTGCGCACAGGGTCTTGTTTATGGCATGAATAAATGCTTCACAGCCGCAACAGTTGAAAGCACAAAAATTGACGGCAGTGATTTTTATGTAACATTCAAAAACACAGGGGACGGACTTGAAACAAACGGCGATTATTTAAGAGGCTTTGCTCTTTGTGAAGAGGGCGGAGTTTATGTTCAGGCGAATGCAGAAATCATAGGCGAAAACACTGTCCGCATTTTTGCAGATGAGGTTAAAAATCCTGTTGGTGCCGCATACGCTTTTTCTGAAAACAATACAGAGGCAAATCTTTATTCAACAATGAACGGCGAAAAGTTTATGCCCGTTGCTCCTTTTGCAACATATAAAGGCGATGATGCACTTTATTGGGAAGATCCCTCATGGGCAAGGTGCGACGGCAATAATTCATGGTTCCTTGCAGGCGGTTCAGATGCAGGCTTTTCAAATGTGTGGAACAGTAAAAATGCAGAAATCACCGTTGATAACGAAAATCAGCTTGAGGGCGCAGGGTGCGTTAATATTACATCGGGCGAAAAGTCTTTTTCAGTAAGTCCTGTTTATAAATATAAAAACGATGATGGAAAAGAAAAATATTATGACCGCATGGTTCGTGATTGGAGCAAATACAATTCACTTTCTGTAATGGTTAAAAATAACGGCGAAAAAGATGTTCAGCTTGATAAATTAAAAATTTATGTGAATAATGTTACATGGTTCTCACCAGATGTTAACAGCAATTGCGAATCGTGCGCAGTTATCCCCGCAGACGGTCAGTGGCACAAAATGACATTTGACCTTGACAGGCTTTATCTTCACGGCAACGAGTGCGGTGCAATTTATTCAAGAAAAAAGCTTGCAGATGTAAAATCCTTTGAGCTTTGCTTTAAAAACGGCAAGGGTCAGAGCTCCGATATAAGCATTGATGATTTCCGCTTTGGCGGTGATGCCTCAAAGGGTAAGGCAGGATTTTTTGAATCCTGCGTTCAGCGTGCAGATAATCCGTGGGAATTTTTCTGCTCACTGTTTACAACATTTTTCAGCTTTATAGCAAACATCTTTAAAGGATAAGGAGAATATACAATGTCAGACTTTTTCTCACAGGCAAAATTTATTACAACCGAATTTGATAATTATTTTTCATCAAAAAATTTACCATGGGGTCAGAAAAAACCTAAGCTTTATCAGCATACAGACCTTGTTCCATGGAAAGGACTTCCAATGTTCCTCAAGGATTTTGAGATTGATTCAGTGGAAGACGCAAAGCTTTATTTTACCTCACTTGGCTGTATTGATATTTATATCAACGGCAAAAGGCTTGAGGGCGCAGAGATGAAACCAGGTTGGTCAACATACAATAAAAGAGCACTTTATATGTGCAAGGATGTTGCATCAATGCTCACTGTTGGCAAAAACAGAATCCTTGCCGTTCTTTCAACAGGCTGGTACACAGGCAGAATCGCAGGCGGAATTTATGGCGAAGGCTCACCTGCTGCAATGCTTTCACTGGTGTGCGGCGGCAAAACAGTTGTTGCAACAGATGAAAGCTGGCTTTGCACAGTTGGCGGTCAGATAAAAACAGCCGACATCTGGGACGGCGAATACAGAGATGGTAAAGAGGATAACTACACCGATATTTCAAAGGCAGATTATGAGCTTGAAGATTGGGAAAATGCAGAGGTTTATGATTATAAGGGCGAGGTAACTCCCTTTATCGGCTCAGAGGTTAAGGTTCGTGATGGACTTTCACTGAAGCCTCAGAAAATTACAATTTCTGACGGCATTGTTTATAACGGCTCACATTACGGCAAAATCCATGTTTGTGAAGAGAACAGCGCAATGCCTTTCACAATGAAGCTCGGTCAGAAAGTTACACTTGATATGGGACAGGAAACTGTCGGCTGGCTTAAAATTAAAGTTAAAGCTCCCAAGGGAACAGAAATTAAAATGCGCTATGCAGAGTTCCTTAATGACAGTGGCGATATGAACCGTGGCAATGACGGCCCCGAGGGTTCGGTTTACACAATCAATCTCCGTTCCGCTCTTGGCAAGGCGTATTATGTAACAGGCAGTGATGATGTTGAAGAATACAAGCCTGTTTTCACATTCTTTGGTTACAGATTTGTTGAAATCAGCGCAGATAATGAGGTTGAGTTCCTTGACATCACCGCAGAGGTTGTTGGCAATGACAACATTGAAACAGGCAAAATTGAAACATCACACCCAATGGTAAACAAGCTTTTCTCCAACGCACTTTGGGGTCAGAGAAGTAACTATTTAAGCGTTCCCACCGATTGCCCTCAGCGAGATGAGCGACTTGGCTGGACAGGCGATGCTCAGGCATTCAGCACAACTGCCGCATATAACGCAGATGTTTATGGCTTCTTCCGCAAATGGATGCAGGATATGAGAGATAATCAGGGCGAAACAGGCGCATATGCCGATGTTAACCCGAGAGTTGGCTGCTGCTCCAGTGAGGATGCCTGCGCATGGGGCGATGCAGGCGTTATCATCCCCTATAATCTTTATAAGATTTTTGGCGATGACACAATGATTAAAGAGCATTTTGACTCAATGGATAAATATGTTTCTGGTCTTGTTGATAAATACGGCTATTCAGGACCAATCCCCCGTTATGGCGATTGGCTTGCATATGACTGGTGCGATAATAAATTCATTTCGTCAGCATATTTTGTTCACGATATTGATATGATGATTGAAATGTGCGATGTTGCCGACAGAGCTGACAAGAAAGATTATTACAAGGATTTAAGAGTTAAAGCATACGAATTTTTCTGCGATAACTTTATGAAAGACGGCGTACCTGTTGAGAAAACACAGTGCAACAAGATAATTGCTCTTGCATTCGGTCTTATTGAAAAGGATAAAGAACCCGAGCTTGCTGAGGCACTTGCACAGCAGATTAAGGATAACGGCGACAGACTTTCATGCGGATTCCTTGGCACATACAATCTTTGCCCCACGCTTTCAAAATTCGGCAAGGATAAGACAGCATATAATCTTCTTCTTCAGAGAAATGAGCCATCTTGGTTCTACAGCATTGATCAGGGTGCAACAACAATCTGGGAGCGTTGGAATTCTTACACCAAAGAAAACGGCTTCGGCGATGTTGGCATGAATTCATTCAACCACTATGCTTATGGTGCAATTGTTGAGTGGATGTATCGCTATATGGCAGGTATTGAGCCTGTTGAGGCGGGATTTGGTACATTCACACTTTGCCCGAGAATTGATATGAGAACCGCTGATGAACTGCCCGAGGGACAGGAAAACATCAAGTGGGTTAAGGCGGAGTTTAACTCTGTAAAGGGACTTATTAAGAGTGAGTGGAACACCGAAAACGGTCTTACATATAAATGCACCGTTCCCGAGGGAACAAAGGCAATGCTCACACTTCCCGCAGTTTCAGATAAGGTAACAGTAAACGGTGAAGAGTTTGCGGTTGCAGGCGAAAAATATGAAGCAGAGCTTGACGCAGGCGAATACACATTTGTATTCTAATTGCAGATTTAACCCAATGGAGGTTTTGCTATGGATGCCAAAACGAGAATTAAAGAGCTGATGAAGCAGAAGAATATAACTGAATACAGATTGTCAAAGTTGAGCGGACTTTCACAAAGCACTATTTCAAATATATTCAACAGAAACACCGAGCCGACTTTGCCAACGCTTGAAGCCATTTGTAACGGGCTTGATATTTCTCTTGCACAATTCTTTTGCGATAGTGAAAACGAATCAGCTGTTTATCTTACAAGTGAGCAAAAAGAAATTTTTGATAAATGGCTTTTGCTTACATCACAGCAGCGAAGCCTTGTTGAAAAAATAATTGATTCCTATATCGATAAGAATTAAATAAGAAAACAAAAAACGGAACATACCGCAAAAAGTATGTTCCGTTAAATTTTTATGTTCAGTCGCTATTAGTCAGCGATGATTTCGCCCATAAGACCGGGTGTTGCAAATGCTGCGTTTGATTCATCTGTATCAATGTGCATTGCAAGAGCATATTTGGGGCTTACTCTTACGATAACATCACCGAAAACAAGGCTTCTGCCGTCTGATTCAACCTTAACGCTTACAATCTGCTTGTCAGCAATGCCGAATTTCTCTGCATCTTCGGGAGTTGCGTGAATGTGGCGTTTTGCAACAATAACACCTTTTTCAATGTCGATTTCGCCAGCAGGTCCAACGATTTTGCATGAACCACTACCCTCAAGGTCGCCTGATTCACGGCAGGGGGCAACAACGCCGATTGAGCGTGCATCACTTGCAGAAAGCTCTACCTGTGTTTCGGGGCGAACAGGTCCAAGAATAGAAACCTTGGGGAAAGAACCCTTAGCACCGATAACCTGAACTCTCTCTTCGCAAGCGAACTGACCAGGCTGTGATAAATCCTTTTTATGTGTAAGCTCATAGCCTGCACCGAAAAGTGTTTCAAGATCTGCCTGTGAAACATGAACGTGTCTTGCTGATGTTTCAACTAATACTTCTTTTTTCATTTTAAAAACCTCTCTTAGTTTAAATTACCATTTAAATTCATAAGTCTGCCTGCCGCCAAAGGGAGCGTCAACACCGCCGAATGAGTCAACATGAAGAATCCATGTGTAATCATATCTAGCTGTGAGCATATTGCCTGTTTTAGCGTCAATTGTGCAAACTATTTTACCGTTTTTGTAGCCTGTTTTAAGTCCTGTTAAGAATGACTTTGCCGCACCTGCATTTTCGTTTATATCCCCTGCTTTAACAACAGAGAATGCTTTGGGGTGATGACCTGTTCCGTTTGCAGGGTTATCTGAAAGTTCATCATCAAGAAGATAAAGGGTGATTGTGTAAACGCCTTTTTCTTCAGTGCATTTTGCATCTTTAAGGTCTGCGGCTGTCAGCTTACTTGCCCAGCTTTCTTTTTCAACAGGATAATACTTAATTTTATCTGCCTGTGATGTGATTGTAAGGCCTGTTTTTTCTTTATTGGGACCCATAAATGATTTTATGAGTTTGTTTACCATTGATTCAAGTCCGCCAAGGCTTGCAAGGTTAATGCTCTCTGGCTGATAGCTTTCATCACTTACAATTGTGATTGACTTCGCGTGGGGCTTGATGTTGTTTACAGAAGCGTTGAAATATTTAACAATCTCTTCTTTCGTTGAGGGAGCTTTGCTCTCAGCCTTCTTATCAGATGGTTTGCTGTCAGCAGGCTTCTGAGTGTTATCCTTTTTTGCGGCAGGAGTTTCTGTTGATGTGCTGTCGCCATTGTTATCTGAAACAGGTTCACTGACATCAATATCGTCAACGGGTTCAACTGATGATGCACCTGAATCAACAGGAGTTTCTATGCCAATGTCATCATTTGATATAACATCGCTACTGACAGGTTCTGACTGCGGCTTAGCTAAGCCATCAATGATTTTTTTGTTGGTTTCTTCAATTTTATTTGAGCACATTGCAAACGAGCCAATGAAAAGTGCCGCACCAAGTGCCAGCGCAATGCCCCTGATAACCAAAGGCTTTGTTTCACTTGCCTTTGCCTTAGGAGCCTCTTCAATTGTTTGTGTTTCAATGTTTACAGGTTCGTTAACCTTTGAGCTTTTATCATTTGCCATAAAAAAACCTCCAAGTTACTGATGAACTACATTATAATGCAAAATATATCTTTTTGCAACATCTTTTTTATTTTGAAAACTGGCTGTTATAAAGCTCGGTGTAAAATCCGTTTTTGGCAAGAAGCTGTGAATGTGTGCCTGTTTCAATGATTTTTCCGTCTTTCATAACAAGGATAATATCAGCCTCTTTGATTGTTGAAAGTCGGTGGGCAACAATAAAGCTTGTTCTGCCCTCCATCATTTTAGAGAATGTTTTCTGAATCCTCTGTTCCGTCTTTGTGTCGATTGAAGATGTGGCTTCGTCAAGAATCAGCATTGGCGGCAGTGAAAGCATAACCCTTGTGATGCAAAGAAGCTGTTTCTGCCCCTGCGAAAGGTTGCCCTTTTCTTCACCGATAACAGTGTTATATCCGTTTGGCAGCCTTTTAATAAAGCTGTGTGCGTGGGTGAGCTTTGCGGCGGTTATGATTTCTTCATCTGTGGCGTCTGGTTTGCCATAGGCGATATTCTCTTTAACAGTGCCTGTTTTCAGCCATGTTTCCTGCAACACCATGCCGTAATTCTGACGCAAAGATTTCCTCGTAATATCTTTTATGTCGTTACCACTTACTTTTATGCATCCGCTGTCAACATCATAAAAGCGCATAAGCAGATTTATAATAGTGCTTTTGCCACATCCTGTGGGGCCGACAATTGCAACTCTTTTGCTTTTTTCAACATTGAGGTTAAGATTTTTAATAAGCTCCTTGTTTTTGTCATAAGAAAAGTCAACATTCTGGAGCTGAACTCTGCCGTCTGCCTTTTCAAGGTCGGGGTTGTTTTTGTCAGCAATCTGCTCTTTTGTGTCAATCAGTTCAAAAACTCTTGATGCGCAGGCAAGCGCACTCTGAAGCTCGGTGATAACTCCCGAAATCTCATTAAACGGCTTGGTGTATTGTGTTGCATAAGTGAGCATACACACAAGCTGACCAACTGTGATGCCTGCACCGACAGCTGAACCGTTAATAACCGCAATTCCGCCAAAAATGGCAACGCAGGCATAAACCATACTGTTTACAAATCTTGTGGATGGATTAACAAGTGAAGAGAAAAATGTTGCTTTAAGGCTGTATTTGCCAAAGGATGAATTTATCTCTTTAAATCGTTTAACCGCCGTTTCTTCATAACCGAATGTTTTGACTGTTTTCTGATTGCCAGCCATTTCATTTACAAGCGAGGTCATTTCACCCCTTGTCTGTGATTGACGCTTGAACATATCATATGTCTTTTTTGCAATGAAAGATGCTACAAAAAGGCTCAGCGGAGTAACGCAGACAACGGCAATTGTAACCTTTACATTTATTGTGAGCATAAACCCGATTGTGCCGAGAATTGTAAGGATACTTGTAAAAAACTGAGTGAATCCGATTAAAAGTCCGTCAGAGAACTGGTCAGTGTCGTTTACAATTCGGCTGACTATATCGCCGTGAGCGTGAGAATCAGCATATGCCACATCAAGCCTT
The DNA here is from genome assembly GCA_045598085.1 of Acutalibacteraceae bacterium. GTDB lineage: Bacteria > Bacillota > Clostridia > Oscillospirales > Acutalibacteraceae > CAG-488. Next base: position 146,950 of record JAZLLI010000017.1, on the reverse strand, counting down.
TGCAGTTTGTTAAATGCAGTTGTGCGCACATCCTTAACAACACGGTAGGTTACAAAGTTGTTGCAAACATTCATAAGCCACTGGGTGAGGGCGTATGCACCAATCATAATGCCGAAAATTATAAGTTGCTTTGTCATAGCGTCAAAATCAACATTGCCTTTGCCGATTATGGCATCAATGGCTTTGCCCATAATTTTTGGTGCATAGAGCATAAAGCCTACACTTGCCGCCGCAAAAATCAGCGAAAGCACAACGGGCAGTCTATACCTTTTTATATATAATAAAACTCGTTTTAATGCAGATGAATTTTTCATTTTGCCGCCTCCTTTTCAGAAAGCTGAGAAAGGCAGATTTCTTTGTATTCCCCGCAATTTTCAAAAAGTTCATTGTGCGTTCCTGCCCCTGCAAGCCTGCCGTCATCCATAACAAGAATCAGATCGGTATTTTTGACGGTTGAAACTCTTTGAGAAACAATGAAAACGGTTGTGCCGTGTAGCTTTTCTTTAAGTGCTGAGCGAAGTCTTGCATCGGTGGCAAAGTCAAGGGCAGACATACTGTCATCAAAAATGAGAATCGGCGAATTTTTAACCAATGCCCTCGCAATTGTCAGCCTTTGTTTTTGACCGCCCGAAAGATTTTTGCCGTCCTGCTCGATTATATAATCAATTCCGCCATCTTTAGAGTTAACAAATTCTTCTGCCTGCGCTGTTGAAATTGCAGAGCGGATTTCTTCATCACTTGCATTTTTGTTGCCTACAAGCATATTTTCTTTTATGCTTCCGTTAAAAAGAACGCTCTTTTGCGGAACAACGGCGATTAAATTCTGAAGCTGGTTTTTGCTATACATTTTAATGTTGTTTCCAAAAAGAGAAACCTCGCCCTCGCTGCAATCATAAAACCTTGGAATAAGATTTATAAGGGTGGATTTGCCCGAACCCGTTGCGCCAATAATGCCGATTGTTGAGCCTTTTTTTGCACTGAAAGAAACATTTTCAATTGCCGATTCTTTTGAACCGTTATAGAAAAAGCTGACATTTTTAAACTCAACAGCATTTTCACTGTCAGCCACAACAGCCTCTTTTTCAGGGTATTCCATAGTCGGCACCTTTTCAAAAACAGCCTCAATTCTCTTTGAGCAGGCGGCGGCTTTATTCATTGTTACAATGAGATTCGATAATTTCACAAGCTCAACCAGTATCTGAGACATATAATTCACCAGCGCCACAACAGCACCCTGAGTGAGCCTGCCTGCATAAACCTCCCCTGCACCTTTATATAAAACTGCAATAATTGCAAGGTTTAAAATGACATAAGTTACGGGATTCAGCAGTGCAGAAATTCTGCCAACAAACATCTGAAGCTTAACAAGAGAAGCAGTTGATTTTTCAAAATCTTCTGCCTCCTTTTTCTGTCGGTTGAAGGCCCTGATTACTCTCACACCAGAGAGATTTTCTCTTGTCAAAAGAGTAATTTTATCAAGAGAATTCTGTATCTTTTTGAACACAGGAATACTCATAAACATTATGCCGAAAACCACCGCAAAAAGAAGCGGAATTACCACTGTAAAAACCATGGCAGACTTCACATCAATTGTGAACGCCATTATCATTGAACCAAAAACAATAAAGGGCGAACGGAGAAAAAGACGGAGCACCATATTAACTCCCGTCTGCACCTGATTGATGTCGTTAGTCAGTCTTGTTATAAGCGCAGATGTGCCGATTTCGTCAATATCGCTGAAAGAAAACCTGTTTATATGGGCAAAAAGCGCATTTCTCATGCCCGTTCCGCAGCCAATAGCGGCTTTTGCGGCAAAATACTGGGCAGTTACCGAGCTTATAAGCCCCGTTGCACCAAGCGCAAAAAGAACCGCTCCCATTTTATAAACATATGCTTTGTCAGAAAAACCGATGCCGTAATCAATAATTTTTGTAACAATCAGCGGCACAATCAGCTCAAGACAAGCCTCCGTCATTTTAAAAAAAGGAGCCAGTAAACTTTCAATTTTATAATGCTTTAAATACTTTAAAATTTGTTTCATTTTCTTCACCAGAATCATTATAACTTTTTTATTTTTTTGTGTCAATAATCACGCAAAACTGTGCAGTATTTTTTTGCCGTCAGCGGTTAATTTTTTATGATTTTTTTTGTATAAATTTTCTGTAATACTATTGACAATTAAGCTTGAATTATGGTAAAGTAGGTTATAAGTCTAATAGTATCAGTAGGTGTATATGTATGCGTATTAGGTTGTACAAATATTTTGCACAAAGTGCGGCAATATACACAAACGGCTATAATTCAGTAAATCCACTGACAGAGAGGGTTGCTTATGGAAAAGAAAAGACAGACAGGAGCGGGCAGGCTCAGACCAATCGAGCTTGAATATCAGCCGATCTTTGATATTCACCTCAACATGGCAATCGACTACGAAATATCAATGAAGATAAATGATAAGGTAATGGGCGTTATGCTTCCAGAGTATTTCATCCCCGTTGCAGAGAAGTCAAATCAGATTTGCCAGCTTGGGCTGTGGGCAGTTGAAGAGTGCTGTGAAGCTCTTAAACGCTGCGAAGCAAGAGAGGCTGACATAAACTCATTTATCGTCTGGGTTTCAGTTAAGCACATTGCCAAAAAGAATTTTGTACCGTCTGTTATGAAAATTCTTAATAAATATTCCGTAAAGCCCGACAGATTCTGTTTCAATATTAACCAAAGCATTCTTGAAGCAAGCAAAGATCAGATCCTTGCAAACATCAAAGAGCTTCGTGAGCTTGGTTTTAAAGTGTCTATTGACGACCTCGGTCTTGAATATACATCATTGAGCAACTTAAGTCAGTATGATGTTGATTACATCGGAATCCACGCTTCTCTTATAGAAGATATAATGGAAAGCGAAAGAACCCAGAATATGGTTCAGGGTCTTATAGATTTCTGCAAGAAGATTGAAGTTGAAACAAGAGTTGACGGAATCGACACTGCCGAAAAGGCTGAGCTTCTTAAAAAGCTTGGTGTTGACCAGCTTAAAGGTCCGTTCTACGGCAAGCCGATTTCAGAAAAAGCTATAGTTTAATGAAGGGGGCGTGTCCCATTGGCAAAGAAAGATAAAAACACTAAAGGCGAAGTTGATCAGGCAGAGGAGCTTGACCCCAACGAAGCAGCCGACCAAATGGAGAAATATGCTGTTAAAACTAACTCCAAAAAGGTCAACAAGCGTGAGGCACTTATCAGAATCCTCACCATTATACTTATTATATTGTTACTTTTCCTTTTCGGATTATTTGCCTGTTCAACATACATCAAGAGCGGTAACTTCACAGTTACAGCAAGCTCTGAGGCATTTAACGCAGGTATCTCGCTGAGTGAAACAAAAGATTTCAAGAATCCTCAGCGAATCCTTGAAGGCAGTAAATATGAGGAGATGAGAGAAGGCACATATCCTCTCATTCCAGAAGATGTCGATCAGTATGAAGGCTCCAAAAACTTCAACGAAAACGGCATGTACTACTTTACTTATTCTTTCTATGTAAAGAACACAGGCTCAGATGACGCAGGCTACGCTGCAAAGCTTAATATTGACAGTGTAACAGAAGGTGCAGACGAAGCACTCCGCGTTATGATTATCAAGGATGGCGAAAGAATGACCTACGGTAAGCCAAGACTTGGTACAAACAATGTGCTTGAAGTTTACGCAGATAAGAATTTTGTAAGCAATCGTCTTGTTGCAACAGTTACAGACGATGATTTCAAAGCAGGTGAAATGCAGAAAATCACTGTTGTCATCTGGTTTGAAGGCGAAGATCCCGAGTGTGTTAACGATATTCTTAAAGGGGAGGTCAAGCTCTCAATGGATTTAAATGTCATTGAGCCGCTTGATAAATAAGCGATGAGGAATCCGGGAGCGGTAAAAGGAGCAACCTTTATCAAACCCTGATATGAGTACTTTTCTTTAAGTCCGAATCAATATTTATAACGCACAGGATATAAATTAAACGATGCGTTTGGCGACGCGTTAACGGTCGCCAAGGCATACGAAATCTTTATGGAGGTAAAGATATGAAAAAGACAATCAAAAAACGCGCTTTTGTATCAGCGATCGCTATGCTTATCGTTTCAGCTATCGTTCTTACAAGTTCAACGTTTGCATGGTTCTCAATGAGCAAAGAAGCTAAAGTTGAGCAGATGGATCTTACCGTTTCTTCACCCGAAGGTATTCAGATTTCTGCCAATGCTTCAGCTTGGACTGCAAGTCTTACAAACGACGACTTCTTCAATGAGAACTCAACAAGCCGTTACAAGGCATATGATGGCAACATCAACCTTATGCCCCTTAACCTTATCCCTGTTTCATGCGCTTTCAAAAACTACAACTCATCAACAGGTGCTATGAACTTCTTCAAGGCAGTTCTTAATGACAGCAATGTTGCTACAATTACAGCTGTTAACCAGACTGCTGGTAACGATGATGTTGCAGGTCTTGTTGCATTTGACATTTTCTTCAAGGTTGCAGCAGAAACAAAGGTTTATTTTGGAACATCTGAGTTCATAGATCAGAGCCAGTCTGACATTCTTACAGCACTTAGAGTTGGCTTCCAGCCCTTAGGTAATACTCAGAGCACAGAAGCAGCAGACGCTATCGCTCTTAAAACAACAGTTCTTAGATCTTCTATTATTTATGAACCAGATGCAGCAAACCGTTCAGCAGATGCTATTGCAAATGGTCAGAGCACAGGCGTTCTCACAACAAGATATATTGTTAGTACAAATGCTGCAGATAAAGTTAACTCTAACTTTGTTATCTCAAACAATAACTGTGAAACAGCATCCGCAACAGTTGTTACAGATCAGTCAGCAGCATCAGCAAAATCTTTCACACTTAAAGCAGGTGTTTCAAAGATGAGAGTTTACATCTGGGTTGAAGGTAATGACATTGACTGCCGTAACTCAGTTGCAGGCGCATCTCTTTCAGTTGCTCTTAAGTTCACAATCGACTAATCCCTCTGGATTATAGATTAGTTTTTTTCAAACAATACTTAATTTCTAAAGCTTAATTTTATATGTGTAGTTGCTCTGCACATATAAAGACCTCGTCGCTTAAGGGGCGGCGGAATCGGATTCGTTGCCCCAGTTTTTCCCCTGATTGACTGTAAGGGTGATTTAAGAGCATTCGGCGAGTGCTTTTAATTGACCTTTACAGTTAAACGCAAAGGTCAGCCCGAAAGGGTTCATAGGTTCAATAAAAAGAACCTGAACTTTCGCTTGAGTTTGAGATGCAAATCTTAAACATAAGTATAAATTGCGCTAAACCGCAGTAAACAAGCAAATTTTATCAATGGAGATGAAGACATGAACAAAAAGAATAAGAAACGTGCCTTTATAACGTCTATTATTATGCTTCTTATCTCTGCAATCGTTCTTACAAGCTCAACATTTGCTTGGTTTGTAATGGGCGATAAGGCCGCAATCAACGAAATGGATATTAAGCTCTATTCATCAGAGGGCATCCAGATTTCTGCAAATGCGACCGACCCCAGCTGGAGACAGATGCTCACACTGGATAACCTCTTCGATACAGAAGAAGCAGATGATCCGGTTCTTGACGCTTATGCAGGCAACAGAAACATGCTCCCCGAGTACATCATTCCCGCATCAAGCAGCTTCAATTCATTTGGCGATTATGGTTACCCCAACTTCTACAGAGCAAGCGTAGAAGGTGACGGTTCAACATCTGTTGCTAAGGTTGTTGAAGCTTATGACGCAGCTGACGAAGCAGGCATCGTTGCTTTTGATATTTTCATCAAGACCAGCGTAGCTCAGACAATTGATTTCAGCACAACAGAAATCAAAGAAATCGTTGGCGAAAGCGGCGAATCACTCGATCCTCTTACTGCTATCAGATATGCTTTCGTTCCTATGGGTAACGCAGCTATCGGCACAGCAGCAGGCACATGCCAGCAGCTTCAGAACGCAAGTGCTTCAAAGGTAACAATCGCTGAAGCAGATTCACTTGCACGTTCTAAGGATTCAGCAGCAGCTGGTAACGCAACAGGCCATCAGACAACTGCTCCTCTTAACGGCGCATCAGCTACAACAGCTGATATGAAGAATGTAATCCTCAGCACAGATACTGCTGCTCCTCAGGGCAAGGTATACTGGAGTGATGATGCAACAAAGACATTTGATCTTGATGCAGGTATCACAAAGATCAGAGTTTACATCTGGGCAGAAGGCAACGACATTGACTGCCGTGACAGTATCGCAAGTTCAGAGCTGTCTGTAGCATTCAAGTTCGCAGTTGCAGGTGCATAATGCGGGATAAGGCATTATAAAAAACATATCATCCGGCAGGGCAGGCTCCCTGCTCTGCTGGAATTTTCCCGATTGCATGAGCGATTTAAAAGTATAAACATACTTTTAAATGACTTATACAGTCAAAGTTTTACAAAACAAAAGGTGGATATTACTATGGAACAGCAAAATGGAAAAAGCATACTCGGTGTTATATCGGATGTATTGCTGATAATTCTTATTATCGTTGCAATCGCCATTACCGTTATGACATTTACATCAAAGAGTTCTGAAACAGGAGTCGGAAACATTCTCGGTTTTACACCGTTTTCAGTTCAGACTTCATCAATGGAGCCCACAATCGACCAGGGCGACCTTATTATTTCAAAAGAAGTTAAGCAGGAAGAGGCAACTGATGGCAAGAGCCTTAAGGTTGGCGATGTTATCACATTCTCAACTGTTATGTCAGATAATGCAGGCAACACAATCAGAGGTTACAACACACATAGAATTGTTGATGTAACACTTAATGACGATGGCACAGTTTTCTCATATGCTACAAAGGGTGATGCTATAGGCACAGAAGATAGCACGCCTGTTACACCTTATGAGATTATTGCAAAGCAGATCGGTGCAAGTGCGGATATTGTAAACGGTCAGCCTACCAATATCAAAAAAGGTGTTACAATTATGGGCTTAGGTAAAGCTCTTGATTTCCTCCAGACACAGCTCGGTTTCATGGTTTGCGTAATCATACCTCTTGCACTGTTCTTCATCTGGCAGGTTTATAAGCTTATCGCAATGTTTATGTCAGCAAAATCAGAAAATATTTCTGATGACATCAAGCGTAAGGCTATTGAAGAATATCTTGCTCAGCAGGAAGCTGCAAAGAAAGCAGCTGCTGATGCAGAAGAAAATAAATAATATTCACCAAATAGATATACACAAAACCAGGAGGGTGAACTAAATGACAGTTACAGCATTCATTTCAGAGTTTCTAAATCAGTTCTTTGTTCAGGGCTTGTTCGGTATCTTCAAAGGTATCGGAATGGGTATAGTAAATATGTTCAATGTTCCAAGATACATTGAAATCTTTAAGGCAAACTCAGGCAACTTCACAGCAACAGACTGGATTATCGCAATTCTTACAGTTATTGCTACAATCGCAATTCTTGCAGTTATCGTTGTTCTTGTTGCAATCCTTGTTAAGAAATATTTAAGAGTTCGAAAAACTCTTGTTGACCAGGAAGAGCTTCTTAATGAAGTTGGCAACCTTAACAGAGAAATCATCAAGCTTTCTTCAGAAAAAGAAAGAATCCTTGCTATGAAGGTTTCACAGCTTGGTCTTAAGCCCGGCGAAAGCCCCTTTGTTGAGCAGGAAGAAAAGGATGAGGACGAGGAAGAAAAGTCAGACGATGTTGATATGACTGCTGACGACTACAGCCGTTTCTATAAGTGCACACAGGTTGACCTTGAAATCGCTGATTATGTTCCCCCCGAATTCGATAACGAAATCACACTTCCCGAAATCGTTGATAGATTCCGTAACTTCGCTTGCTCACAGCTTGGTCTTTTCTATGAGCCAAAGCTTATTAGACTTTTCCTCTCAGCATTTGCAACAACAAGACTTATCATCCTTCAGGGTATTTCTGGTACAGGTAAAACTTCACTTGCTTATGCTTGGGGTAAATTCCTTCACAACCCTGCAATCATTGCTTCAGTTCAGCCTTCATGGAGAGACCGTACTGAAATCTTCGGTTACTTCAACGAGTTCACAAAGCGCTTCAATGAAACAGAAGTTCTTAAAAAGATGTATGAAGCAACATATAAAGAAGAGATTTATATCACCGTTCTTGACGAAATGAATATCGCTCGTGTTGAGTATTACTTTGCAGAGCTTCTTTCAATTCTCGAGATGCCTACAAGAGAAGAGTGGGTTGTATCCCTTGTTCCCAGCGTATGGCCCACAGACCCCAAACATCTCTTTGACGGTAAGCTTAAACTTCCTGAGAATATGTGGTACATCGGCACAATCAATAACGACGACTCTACATTTGCCGTATCAGATAAGGTTTACGACCGTGCTATTCCCATCGACATTAACTCAAAAGGTAAGTTCTTTGAGGCTCCCAAAACAGAATGGCTTCCTCTTAGCTATAAGCACCTTGAAGCTATGTTTAAAGAGTGTCAGGAAAAATATAAGGTTTCAGATGAAAATCTCCGCAAGCTTGAAGAGCTTGATGACTATGTTATCGAACACTTCCGTCTTGCTTTCGGTAACCGTATTGTTAAGCAGCTTAAAGAGTTCGTTCCTGCTTATGTTGGTTGCGGCGGAACAGAAATTGACGGTATCGACTTCGTTCTTTGCCACAAGATTCTCCGTAAATTTGAAAGCTTGAACCTTTCATTCATCCGTGATGAAATTGACGGACTTATTACTTACCTTAATAAGCATTTCGGTAAGTCAAATATGATGGAATCTAAAGAATACCTCTTAAGACTTCAGAAACTTATGTAATCATAAAACTAATCCCGATAAATCTATGCAAAGGGGCATAAGGCGCAGATGGATAAATCATATCTTGAATTATTTTTGGAATATAAAGACAGTATGAATGCTCTCACAACAGACAGTATGTTCTATGAGAATATGGCTGACATCGTTGAGAGAGGTAAGTCAAACTATTCATTATTCAACCGTTATTTTGAAAAGAAAATCGACTTAACATGGGTTGAAGAAATTGAAGCTTGTATAATTCCTCTTGATAATATTATTCGAGTTCCCCGTAAGTTCATTGTTCAGGAAGAGGAAATTGTTCCTATCGAAAGAGCAAAGAAAATTACGGCGGAATCAGTTCGCCATCTTGCCCAGCATACAAATATGATTGCCAAGGTTGAGGGCGATACTGTTACTCCCAACGAAATCCTTAATGTTTTCAGAGAAGAAAGCTACGAGGTTTATGAAAATCGTTTTGTATATACCCTTATGCAGAACCTTATCAGATTTATTGATGTTAGATACAATGTTCTTTTCAATCTTTCAGATGACGAAAACATGGCATCTTTGAAGATGGAAAATGAAACATACCGTGGTAATGAAAAGATTACCTATAAACTTGAAATTTCAACTCAGTCTGGCGGTAATGAGCTTGACGGTGCCGCAGATATGGATACCGAAAATGCCTCCGCATTCCAAAGAATTGAAAGAATCAAGAAGATTATCAACGAATATGCTCATTCAGGATTTATGAAAGAGCTTCAGGGTTGTGCACCTGTTCGTCCTCCTATTATGAGAACTAACGCAATCCAGAAAAATCCCAACTTCAGAGCTTGCCTTAAGCTGTGGCAGTTCATTCAGTCATACCGTGATGTAGGCTATGAAATCATTTCTAAAGAATCAAATGAAATGGTTAGCGATGAATACAGAACAGAGCTTAACCGTTTGATTGCTACAAACTATATGCTCCTCAAAAATAACACAATTTCTGAGGACTCACTTGGCAAGAAAGCCAAGATGAGAAAAATTAAGCCCAAAATGCTCAAGCGTCTTGCAGAGGAACTTGTTCTTGACTACGATATGGAAGAGGTTGAGATTAAGAGAGTCTTTGTTGACGAAGTTAAGCGTGTTGCAAAGCGTAAGCTTGAGGGCGAAACGAAAATCAAAGAAGCTATTGACAGAGCACTTGCTTCAGAGAACGCAAGAAAGAAAGCTATTGAAGATAAAATCAAAGCTAAAATTGCTCATGAGAAAGAGATGGAGCGTCGCCGCATAGAGCGTGAGAGAGCAAGAATCGCAAAAGAGAAAGCTCTTGAAAAAGAACGCAAAGCAAAAGAGCGTGCAAGACTCAAAGCGAAGAAAGAGAAAGAGCTTGCACTTGCCAAAGAAAAGGCTCGCAAAGAGAAAGAAAGAGCACGCCTTGCAAAAGAGAGAGAGGAAAGACTTGCTCTTATTGCAAAGCAGAAGGAAGAGGCAAGAATTGCCAAAGAAAAAGCTCGCAAAGAAAGAGAAGAAGCAGAAAGACTCGAAAAAGAGCGTATCGCCAAAGAAAAGGCTCGTCTTGCAAAAGAAAAAGCCGCTCAGCTTGAAAAAGAGCGCATTGCAAAGGCTAAGGCAAAAGAGAAAGAAAGAATCGCAAGAGAAAAAGCTGCCCAGCTTGAAAAAGAACGCCTTGCAAAAGAAAAGGCAAAAGAAAAAGAGCGTCTTGCAAAAGAGAAAGCAGCTCAGCTTGAGAAAGAAAGACTTGATAAAGCCAAGGCTAAAGAGAAAGAGCGTGTTGCAAGAGAAAAGGCAATTCAGCTTGAAAAAGATCGCATAGCTAAAGAAAAAACTAAAGAGAAAGAACGCCTTGCCAAAGAAAAGGCAGCACTTCTTGAAAAAGAACGTGTAGCCAAAGAAAAGGCTAAAGAGAAAGAACGACTTGCCAAAGAAAAAGCAACACAGCTCGAAAAAGAGCGTGTAGCAAAGGAAAAGGCAAGAGAGAAAGAACGCCTTGCAAAAGAAAAAGCAACACAGCTTGAAAAAGAGCGTGTTGAAAAAGCCAAGGCAAAAGAAAAAGAACGCCTTGCTAAGGAAAAAGCAACACAGCTTGAAAAAGAGCGAGTAGCTAAAGAAAAGGCAAAGGAAAAAGAACGCCTTGCAAAAGAAAAGGCGGCTCAGCTTGAAAAAGAAAGAGCTGAAAAAGCTAAAGAGAGAGAAAAGGCTGCCAAAGAAAAAGCCGCACTTCTTGAAAAAGAGCGTGTAGCAAAGGCTAAGGCGAAAGAGAAAGAAAGAATTGCCGCTGAAAAAGCAAAGATGCTCGAAAGAGAGCGCATTGCTAAAGAAAAGGCAAAAGAAAAAGAGCGTTTAGCAAAAGAGAAAGCAAAGCTTAAAGAGAAAGAAGAAAAAGAAAAAGCTAAGCAGCGTGAAAAAGAGCGCATCGAAAAAGCTAAACAGCGTGAAAAAGAAAAGATAGCTAAGGAAAAGGCTGCAAAGGCGGCTAAATCCAAGGCAAAGGAGCAATAAAAAAGCTTCTGAATTGAGTTTGATGCTCACTGATTCAGCTTTGTGCAGCAGCAAGGCTGAATCAATATAAATTAACCATCGTGGAGGTTGTTATGATGAAGAGAAGAATTATTGAAAGGGTACTGGTATTGATAGTATCAATGGCAGTATTATTATCATCAACGGGGGTTTACTCTGTATTTGCACAGTCTTACAGAGAAAGTGAATCATCCGTTTCTACAACTATACCTTCATCAACTTCTACTGCTGCATCTTCTGACGAAAACAAGCAGACTCCCACGAACCCTGCTATAGAAAAAACAACAGAACCTAACATCGTTGCCGAGGGCGGCTCAGTTACAAAGGATGTTATTGAGGGAACAGGTACTTCTGCTGATCCCTATAAGATTTCAAGCGTTGATGACCTCTTCAAAATGCAATCCATCATCAATAACACCCGCTTAAAAGATAAGTTCTTTATCCTTACAGATGATATTGATCTTTCTTCTGTAAGCTATGCTCAGCTTAAAGCAAACACTGTTCTCCCCGGAACAATCATTTCAGTTGATAAATCTAAGAGCGATGCAGTTCCAAACGCAGTTAAATTTTACTTTAATGGCCGTAATCATAAGATTTTTGGACTTAATATCAGCAACAGCGGCTCAAATGCTGTTGCATTGTTTGGCTACATCAGCGCAAAATCTGTTGTTAAAAATGTTGTATTTGAAAACATTAAGGTTAATGTTTCATCAAAGAATGCTGTCGCAACAGGTGCCCTTGTTCTTTGCAACAATGGTGAATTCAGAAGTTGCACAGTAAACAATGTTTCTGTTAATATTTCAAGTAGTGCAAACGGAAATGTTACTTCTAAGCGAATTGCAAAAGCACTTTCAATTAACGAATCAACAGGTGTTATCGCAGTTAATAACGGTAAAATTATTGATTTTGTTGTGAAAGATGCTTCTGTAAATGTTCAGTCAGCTAAGAATAATATCGGCCTTATCGGTATTAACAATGGCTCAGTTTCAAATGTTAAGCTCAGCGGAGCAACAATAAAAGCCGCATCAGGCAGTGATGCAATCGGTGCTGTTGCAGGTAAAAACACAGGTAAGATTGAAAACGCAACAGTTGAAAGCTTAAAAGCAAATGTTAACGGCAAGGCAGCCTTTGGCGGTATTGCAGGTGTGAACTCAGGCTCAGTTGTTTCCTGCGTAGCATCAGGCAGTGTTTACGGTTCAAACTGCACAGGCGGAATCGTCGGCAAAGCTGTTTCAGATAACAACGCAAAAACATCAAATGTTAAGGATTGTGCTTCATTTGTAAGAGTTGACGCAGCATCAGAAACAGGCGCAGTTGTTGCCAAGGGCGAAACAAGATATTCAAATAATATCTGGTCTTCAGAAAATAGCGGAAGAGCTTGCGCTTATGCAAATGGCGAAACCGCAGGCGATATGATTCGTGATTTAAGATATGTTGTTGTTAAAGCAGGCTCAACAAAGGTTCTTGATAAGGCTGCATTTGGCGGTAAGTTTGGCAATGCAACTTACGTTCTTGATTCAACAAAGGCTGTTTCTTGCGATGGCAACGGAATTTCATTCAGCGAAACAGAAAATGCTGTTGCAATTTCTGCACAGTCAGCAGATAAAGTTGGTAAGATTTCATTCACAGCAAGAATCGCTGTTGACGCAGGCTACAATAATTCTTCAGTTGTTTCAAAGAATTTCACAGTAGCAGTTCTCACTGTTCCCGAAAATTCCAAGGGCGACGGCTTAACAGAGGCAACTCCTATTGAAATCGGCAGTGGTGCAGGTCTTAAAATGATTGCCGCAGCTCCATATGCTAACTTCATTCTCACAAAGAATGTTACATTACCTGAAAGCTGGGATTCTTCATTCAGCTTCACAGGTTCACTTAATGGTAATGGCTATAAGCTCAAGGCTTCTAAGCCCCTGTTCAGCTCAGTTTATGGCAAAGTAACTAACCTGAATGTTGTTCTTGGTGGCAAAATCAACACTGCAATGTTTGGCAACGCAGTTAACGCAGAGTTTAATAAGGTTCGCCTTCTTAAAGGTACTGCAAAGGATGGCAATAGCTTCATCGGACTTTCTACAAACAAAAACTGCACTGGCGCATTCTTCAATAAGGTTGTTGGCTCTTCAAAGCTTAATGAGTGCTTCACAAATGTTCCTGTAAGCGTTGCAAGTGGCAGCGTAAAAGGTGTTGCAGGATTTATCGGAGTACTTGACAGCAGTAACGCAGTTATCACTTCTTGCGGTGCAGTTACATCAATGACAAGTGCAAACGGTGAAAAGCTTTCATCATGTGCCGCATTCATTGCAAATGCAAGCGATAATTCAAATGGCAAGATTAAAGATTGCTATGCTACTCTCTATTCAGATGTTACCGATTATGTATTTGTCGGTGGCGGAGATAAGCAGATAAACATTGAAAATTCATATTTTGGTTCTTCAAATAAAAAGGCTGTTGCAACCCCCAAGAATTTTGCAAATGCAAAAGTAAGCAAATGGATGTTCAAATCTGGTGAACAGGGATTTGTAACAGGCAAGGGCAGCGCAGTTGCAATCGCTCTTCCATCAAATATAATTGATGCTTCAAAAGTATCTGCAAAAGATTTCAGCGTTATGTATGACGCATCTGTTCTTAAAGTAAACGCAAAAGCGATCACTGTTAAGAATGGTGCAGTTTATGTTCCTGTTGAAGCAGTGAACAATAAATCAACAATCAAAAACAGTGCACTTGTAATTGTTCATAAAACCACTGGTCTCCGTGCAGAAATCGGTATTTCAAACGGAATTGAAAAGGACGCAAATGGCAATTATCTTATTAACAGTGGTGCAGATTTCGAATTTATCAACAGCAACTTTAATAAGTTTAAAGACAAGAACTTCATCCTCAAGAAAGACATTGATATGAGCGATGTTGATTTTGATGTTGTTGGCGGTGCAACAAAAGCATTCAGCGGTACATTCAACGGCAAAAATCACACAATCAACGGTCTTAAGGTTAGCTCAAAGGCTAAGACTGGACTCTTCGGTGCTCTTGACGGTGCAACAGTTAAGGATGTTACATTCAAAAATGCAGTTGTTAAGTCTGGCACAAGCTATGCAGGCGTTCTCGCTTCTCAGATTACAAATAAATCTGTTGTCAGCGGTATTACATTTAAGAATTGTAAGGTTGAGGGCAAAGAAAATTACGCAGGTATCCTTGCAGGCGAAGTTAAAGACAGCAAGGTTTCTGATATTGAAATAATCGACAGCAAGGTTTCAGCTCTCAATGATGCAGGTATCCTTGCAGGTTATGCAAAGTCAGCAGATATTAAAGATGTTAATGCAGAAAAATCAACAGCTTCAGGCGATAATAATATCGGTCTTGTTGGTCTTGTTGAAAATTCAGCAGTTAAGTCAGTTTCTGTTGACGAAGCAAAACTCACCGCAAAGAGAAATGTTGGTGGTGTAGCAGGTAGCGCAGAAAAAGCTAAGATTTCAAAGGCTGATGTCTGCGATTCAGAAATCAAGGCAACAGCAGATGCATTGGGCGCAGCTCCTGTAGCGGGCGGTATCTGTGGTGATTTCAGCGGTAAAATCAGCAACGCTGTTGTTAAATCATCAAAAATCACGGCAGACGGCAACGCAGCTGTAGCAGGTGGTATCGTAGCAACTGGCGAAAAATCAGAGGTTGTTTCCTCTGCTACAAACGAAGGTGTAAAGGTTAACGCTTCTGTTGCAGGTGGTATCATTGGTGAAGCTAACGGCGAAACAACAATCAAAAATTCAAAATCATGTGCAGCGGTTACTGGCTCAGATTCAGCATCAAAAGTAATCGAGGGCACAGGCGGAATCATCGGCAGAGTAACAGCTGACGATTTCGGTGATGTAACAATAGAAAAGACAAATTCAGCAGGCACAGTTAAAGCCGCTGATTATGCAGGCGGACTTATCGGCTCTGTTCTTTCACAGAAAGCAACAGATAAATCAATCAAAGATTGCGTAAGTGCCGCAAAGGTTGAAAACGGTTCATCTGATGAAAACACAACATCAGGTCATATTATCGGTGCAACACCCGAACTTAACGGCAAAGACATCAAGAAAGCTGTCAGTGGAGTTGTTTACTCATCATATGCTTCAGATGTTCCCGCTTATGGCGATGTTAAGGCAGACGGAACATACAGCGACCTTGATAAGGCTGTTAAAGCATCACTTTCAGATGTTATTACAGATAAAGACGAAGTAAAAGTTAAGGTTTCCAACAGTGAAGCAGAAAAGCTTGGCTTCGTATTTGATTCAGCAGAGGGTTGGCAGTCAGAATCTGAAAAGAGAATTGATGTTGTTGATTCTACTGAAAATCAGGTTATTTTGAAAGCAGAAAAAACTGGTATCGTTGGTATCGTTGGCACATACACCCTTGATGGTGATGACAGCATCGACCTTGAAGTTGGCTTCACAGCAGAGTCAAAGATTGATGTTGTTCTCAAGGGCGAGGGTACTAAAGAATCTCCCTATATCATCTCAAACGCATCTGAGCTTGAGGGAATCTCAGCATATGCTGATAAGAACGCTTACTTCACATTAACTCAGAATATTGCAGTTAAAGCAGAAGAGTTCAATTTTGGCGGTGAGTTCTATAACGAAGGCAAGGGCTTCACACCAATCGGCACAAGCGAAGTTCCATTCAATGGCGTGTTCATAGGCAATGGTCATACCATCAGCGGAATCAAAATCAGTGATGTTGAAAATGGTGCACTCTTTGGTTACACAGACGGTGCAACAATCACAGATATAAATGTAAAAGATATGGCTGTATCAGCTGAAAAGGTTGCAGCAGTTGTTGTTGCAAATGCAGTTAATACAGAGATTAAAAATGTAAATGTTTCAGGCTCATCTGCTGTTGCAGAGTCAGAGCAGGGCAACGCAGCCGCTGTTGTGGCTTACGCAAACGGTTCAAAAATCAGCGATGTAACAGTTAAGAGCACAGAAATCACATCCTGCACAAAAGAAAATGGCTACAATGTAGCTTGTGCTGGTACAGTTAGTGCAAGAGCAATTGACACAACAATCTCTAATGCAGATGTTGATGAAAGCGTAAAGGTAACATCAGACGGCTCTGCTGCAGGACTTGTTGGTTATGGTGATAACGCTGTTATAAACAACTCCAAAACATTTGCAGATGTAACTGGTTGTTTTGCTTCCGCAGTTGTTGCAAATGTAAAGGGTATGCTTAAAGCAGACGGCATTGTTGCAGGCGGCAAAGTAAGCGGTAAAGAGTTTGCCGCAGGCATTACAGCAAAGGCATATGATGTTGTTAAGGTTGCAAACGCTGTTATTTCAGCAGAAATCAATGGTGAAGACAAGATAGCAACACTTGTAGCATACGCTGACGAAGATGTATTCACAGATTCAGAGGATTGTGAAGTTGATTTCAGCAACATCACATATTCAAGCTATCAGAATGATGCTAAACCTTTTGCAAGTGCAAAGATTAACGCATATCAGAACGCACTTTATCTTGATAAGCTCGTTGATGTAAACAGCTTAACTGCCAAGGACGGTCAGTTCGTATTCGTTGGTAAGGATGAAGTTAAGGTTGCAGATGAAGTTAAGTCAGATTATGACATCAGCTCACTTAAACTTGCAGATGTTTACAGTGAACCCGAAAATCTTGTTAAGTATAACAGTGAAAACGGCACTGTAACAGCAATTGGCACAGCAACAGAAGACGCTAAGCTTGTAATAAAGTTCGATAACGGACTTGAAGCAGCAGTTGCACTTATCTCAATTAAAGATGCTGAGGGCAAGGGCACAACAGCTTCACCTTATATTATTAACAGCGAAGATACTCTTAAACTTCTTAGCCTTTATCCAAACGCAGTGTTCAGCATGAAGAGTGATGTTTCTCTTTCAGAGGAATGGACTCCGGTTGAAAACTTCACAGGCGTTCTTGATGGTAACGGATTTGAAATTTCAGGTCTTAAAGTTAAGGCAGATAACGCAGGCTTATTTGCCACAATGAGTGGCAGCGCAACAGTAAGAAATGTTGTGTTCAGCAATGCCGAGGTTGAGGGCAAAACATCTGCTGGTGTTGTAACAGCATCAATGACAGATAAAGCTCGAATCAGCGGTGTAAGCGTTGTTTCATCTGATGTTAAGGCAGAAGAATATGCCGCAGCAATTGCAGGCACAGTTCAGGCAAGCGGTGCAAAGATTTCTTCAAGCAGTGTTACAGGTTCAACAATCTCTGCTAAAGATGCGGCAGGCATTGCGGCTCTTGTTTCAGGCAAAGCAGATATAACTTCATCAACAGTTGATGCTACAGAGATAAAAGGCACAGACGCAGCTGGCGGAGTTGTTGCAGTTGCTTCAGCAGATGCTCTTAATATCAACGGCTGTGATGTAACAGCAGATGTTAGCGCAGATAATGCAGGCGCAATTGTTGGTGTAACAGATAAGGCTGTGAATATTGCTTCCTGTGTTGCAAACGGAACAGTTAACGGCAAAACAACAGAGGGCGGAATAATCGGTCTTGCAGATGGTATTGTTAAGATAACAGGCAGTAAGGCATTTGCAAAGCTTTCTGGCGAAGCTAAGAATGTTGCCGCACTTGTTGCAAAGTTTGTGAATCGTCCTGCTGATGATGAAAACTTCGCAAAAGATTTCTCAAATAATACAATTGATGGCGAGTATGATGAATTCGAGCCTGCAATAATGAAATATCAGAATTTCAACTCTGCTCAGAAAGATGAAGAGAAAGATACTCTTGAGGGCAGCGGCACAAAAGAAGATCCTTACATTATTGCTTCTGCGGCAGACCTTGCAAAGATTCCCGATTCATCAACAGCTTACTACTCATTGTTATCAGATATAACAATCACAGAAAAAGATTACGGCATCTCAATTGATAAGAACGGCGAAACCGTTTATGGCGTATTCAGCGAGGGTTATAAACCCATCAAGAATTTCGCAGGCGTGTTCAACGGCAATGGTCATGTAATCAAAGGACTTTATATTGATTCTGTTTCTGATTATGTTGGCTTGTTTGCAAATGTAACAGGCAACGGCGCTGTAAGAAATCTTCATGTTGAGCTTCTTGATGGCAAAGATTTCTCAGGCATAAAGGGTGCTGATTATGTCGGCGGTATCGCAGGTTATTGTGATTCGACTAACGGCATTGAAAACTGCTCAGTTGTTGGTGCTTCTGTAAGTGGCGACCGTGCAGTTGGCGGTGTAGTCGGCGGACTTGCATCATCACAGCTTGTTAATTCCTTTGCAATGTGCAAGGTTAACGCTCAGAATAAGGCTGGTGGTCTTGCAGGTGTTACAAGCGGCAAATCTCTTATTAAGAATTGCTTCACAACCTGTGATGTTAATGCGGCTGGCGGTATGATTGTTGGTACAAACAATGGTGCACTTACACTTACAGATGTAATGGCAAACGGTAGCTCACATGGCACAGACGCTCTTGCAGTTGCGGTTAACAACGGCACAATCAAGGCTGAAAAGGTACTTGTTGCAGGCTCAAATGATGATAATAAGACAGCTGTTCTTAACGCTGACGAGGCAGAATATGCTTACTCAGACAAAACAGCTATCGGAATTGCAGATAGCAACATGACAGGACTTACAACGTCAGAGCTTACAGCTTCAAAGCCTGAGGGACTTGAAGGCTGGGCGCAGAGTCAGGGTAAATATCCTGTTCCCGTAATGGCAGACAGATATTCAAATATCAAAGCTCTTGAAGCTGCAACAGCTTCTACAGAGGAAGCAATAGAAGAAACAATCGGTAATCTTAAAGTTAACTACAAGCTTGTGAATAAATCAGGCGATAATGCAATGGATTCCGTACTTGTTGGTGTTCTCATTAAGTCAAAGGCTAATGGCACAACAATCACTTCAGACTTCTTCACAAAGAGCGGCGATAAGGCAAAATCACTTAACAAGCTCCTTGTTACAACTGGCGGCTTCTACATTGATTCAAGCCTCCCCACAGGTTACAAGTTTGTTGTTACCGCTAAGGATTCAAATGGCAAAGATATTGATGTTTCAGACGCAGGCAACCTCGGCACATATGTTCAGTGCGGCAACGCAAGTGAAATTAGTCTTACTATCTCAATTGTTAAGGTTGACATCCCATGGGGACTTACCTCCCTGTGGGAGAGTCTTAAAAGATAATTAACCAAAGGATATGAGGGTTGAAAAATGAAAAAAGATTTTAGAACAATCAAAAACATAATACTGCTCATAGCTTCGGCCCTTACTTTGGTGGCTGTTACTTTTGCATGGTATTCATTGAGCAAAAAGGTTGGTAACTTTGTTATCAATTCAAATGTTTCAGGCTCAACGCTGGCGGTTAGTTATTATGAATCTGCTGATAACGGCAATACTTATAAAAAGCTCGATGGCGATATGTCAATGTCCAATATGGTAGAGGGCAAAACCGCTTACTACAGAATGGATGTTAAAACATTCAATGACAAAATGATTAAGATTGTTATGAGCTTTGATGGACTTACCAGCACCAACGCAGCAGCGAACTTTGTTTATTTTGATTACAAGGTTGTCTGCAAGGATACTGGTGAAGTACTCAACAGCAGCACGGGCTTGAAGATGGCTGATTATAGATCAGACAGTGTTTTCTCAGTTGATGTATCACAGTATCAGAAAAATAAACATTACACCTTTGAAGTATATTATAATGTTTATGTTGTTTCAAATGGAGCAACTGTTCCGTCTGGCACTGCAAGCCTTGGCGAAGTTAAACTTTTAGGTCAGCAAGTGGACTAATATGAGAGAGAAAAAAGAAAAAAAGACAAACCCAAAATTAGAGAAAGCAAAGACAATCTTTAAAAGAGTTATGTCTGTTATAACTGCTTTGTCATTCATTTTAGGTTTTGCCATATTTATTTCGGTTTTAAGAGCCAATAAAGGTGAAGTTCCGTCAGTTCTCGGCTATAGCGTCATGCGTGTCAGAACAGGAAGTATGGAGCCAACCCTTGGCACGGGCTGTATTATAATTGCAAAAAAGACTGCTCCAGAGCAGCTTAAAGTTGGCGACATCATCAGCTTTTATTCCACCGACCCTGACCCATTGATAAACGGACAGGTTGAAACCCACCGAATAGTTGAAAAACATTCGTTGATTACAGGTGAAAAAGAGTTTATCACAAAGGGTGATGCAAATGATGCTGACGATGCTGCACCTGTTTTGCAGATGAATGTAATCGGCAGGGTTATATTTAATCTCGGTGTGGCTTCAGGTTCTGTGTTGCAGATTTTGCAAAACCCGAAAGTTATATTTTTCCTTATTATTTTACCGCTGATTTTTATAACTTTTTCAGAGGCAGTAAATCTTGTTAACCTTATTGTTAACAGGGATGAATCGGAGGAGCAACTGGCTGATGAAACAGAAAATGTCAAAGATAAAGATGCTGATTAGTTCAGTTGCCATATGTGCACTTGTCTTTTTACTGATGGTGATTTACATACCCAAGATTATGGGATATAAATCATTTTATATTGAAACAGGCAGTATGAGCCCCACAATTCCGCAGGGCAGTATGGTGCTTGAAAAAATGGTTGATTTTGAAGATATTACTGAAGGTGATGTGCTCACTTTCAAAAATACCGAAGAAACAAAATATTTTACTCATCGTGTTGTAGGGATTGACACAGCCAATCAGATGTTCACAACAAAAGGCGATGCCAATGAAGAGAATGACCCTTCTCTTACAAGCTATTATTTTGTTGCTGGCAGGGTTGATTTTGCAGTGCCTTTTGTAGGATATATTTTAAAATTTCTTTCATCAACGGTGGGCAAAATTGTTTTAGCTTGTGTATATATCGCTTGGATAGCGATTGAAATAGAAATTTTCGTGATGAAGCGAAAGGCGCCTCAGGAGGATTAGTATGAAAAAACGAATTGCAGCTTTAATAGCTTCTCTTGCCGTTGTTGCAGGTCTTATAACAAGTCAAGGCTCTGGCGCATGGTTTGTTACAGCGGTTAAAAGGGCGCAGAATATCGACATTGCAGTTATCAATTATGATAGCGAAGCAGAAATTCTTGGAACAATGGAAGCGGATTACTATGGTAAGCCCTGCATTTATCCTGGTCAGAATCTTGTTATCCTTAACGGTAAGGATGCAACTCTCACAATGAATAACAATTCATCAATTGATACACAGGTAAGAGTAAGAATCGAATACACCAGCTACGCTAATGGTTCAGCTAAAACTGTGAATTATTCTGGCAGCGAAAGCGACGACCTTCAGGTTGAGTTTGTAAATCCATCACAGTGGCTTCCCTATAACAACGGAACAGATGGCACTTGCTACTATTATGTTGGTCCTAACTACGGCTCATCTACTCTTAAAAATGTTGATGATGTTTATTCAATTTCACCAGCAATCCCCAATATTGATATAATCAAGAGTGTTTGCTATAATAAAGATGTAAACACAGAGGAATATTCAGGTAACGAAGTTACGGTTAATATTATTTTTGAAGCCAAACAGGCAGATTATGTTGGCTGGAGCTCACTTGCAGAGTATCAGGTCAACTCAGGCGTTAATTAAGTATGAAAATAAAACCTATAAATGTATTGTTTAATATTCTTGCAATCATAACAGTTGTGGCTGTTGGATTTGTTTCTTTTAACTTTTTCAGTGGAGCAAAAGGCTACGCTGTTGTAACAGACAGTATGGTGCCTGTTTTCAGCAGGGGCGATGCAGTTTTTGTTAAAGAAACAGATTTTGAAACGCTCAGCGAGGGCGATATTGTAACTGTTAGCTTTCAGGATGGAAGCGGATATTTCACCCACCGAATCGTTTCAATCGACCACGAAGCAGGAATGTTCAGAACAAAAGGCGACGCAAGCGAAAGTGAAGACCCGCAGCCCTCAATGGCAGAGCAGATTATTGGCAAGGTTTGGTATAGCGTTCCCATTTTAGGTTATATTTCCATATTTATTTCATCATTAAATCTGATAAAAATCAGCGTGATTCTTGCAATAGTTGTGATTATTCTTATTACGCTGACAACACTTATACAAAAATCTAAAAAATCTGGATCGAGAGGTGGCAGCAATGAGCAGATTTAAAAAAATATCTGCAATAATAATGATATTTGCTCTTGTTATGTGCACAGGATATTTTTCAATGATGGCACCGACTACAGCATGGTTTTATCAGGCACAGTCGATAAATGGAACAAATAACAAATTTGTATTCGCCGATTTTGATATTGACGGTGATTACTCAATTGAAAAGGTTCTTGTTTTTGACGGTGCTACAGCATATGAAGATAAAAATGAAACTATGTTTGATTCAGTTGTCAAGGTTATTGATGTTGATGTTGAAAATGACGGCGGACTTCCCGCAAGAATTTATGCAACTGTTAAGAATGAATCAAGTGCAAAGGGTCTGAAGTATTTTTATTATACTGATGATATGCTCGTTAACGGCAGTGTTAAAGAAACAATTTATTCTGCACTTAAAAACAATGTTAACGATAAGGCACTTAACAACTATAATGTTGGTGAGGATGGCAACAGCGGACACTTTGTAAAGATTAACCCCGGTGAGAAAAAGACTGTTAAGGTTGCACTTTGGGTTGAGTATGACGAGTGCGAATCTGAGCTTGCATTTGCAGATTCACCATGGGATTCCATTAACTACAATATAAATGTTACAATGACTGCAACACAGGATGTTGACGGTGCAATGACAAGATAATTTAAGGGCAGGGTTGATTGATATGAAAAACAGTAGAAAAAGAATAGCTGCAATTATCGTGAGTGTCGTTGCGGTCATAGCAATCGTTTCGGGCTCCTTAGCTTGGTACACAAGCACCAATTCATTGCAGCAGAGCGGTAAGCTTTATGGATTTAATAGCAGTGCCCGTGTTTATTTTAAGCAGAGCAATGGAAGCGACTTCACTGCCACACCTGATGAAGACGGTTTGTATAAGCTCAGCCTTAATTCAAATGCAAAGAATTATGTGGGCAACCTTAGGATAAATGTTGTTCAGAAAGGCTATTCAAAAAATTACACAAGAGTAAAGCTGAATGTTGAATGGGTTATGCCCGACGGAACAGTTGCACAGAATATTACTCTCCCATACAAATTTGCCAGCAAATGGTTTGATAACCGCAGTGAAGATTATTGCGTTTATTATACTGAAAACAGCGGGCTTAGCAACGATTATGATAAATCTATCATCACAGGTTTTGACGAAGAGAGTTTTATCAAAAACAGCCTTGTTCAGAATGCTACACCGAGAATCTCTGTTTCAGTTGAATCTGTTCAGGTCAACCGCTATCAGCAGATTTGGGGTATAGATAAGCTTCCTTGGGAATAATTCATCAAAAGGATGATACATATGGCAAACAAAAAGAATAAAAAAGCCAAAAAGCCTGCGGTGGGAAAACCTGCCGCAGGCAGTAATAATAAAGGAGCAAAAAAAGCTCCGTCAAAGGGTGGAAAGCCTCAAAATAAAGCTAATAAGCCTCAGCAGAAGTCTGCCAAAAATCAGACAAAGCCTGTTGAAAAAAATAACCCAAAGGCAAAGTCTGCCCCTGAAAAG
Source organism: Acutalibacteraceae bacterium (assembly GCA_045598085.1). GTDB lineage: Bacteria > Bacillota > Clostridia > Oscillospirales > Acutalibacteraceae > CAG-488. The sequence continues at coordinate 123,090 of JAZLLI010000017.1, read as the reverse complement.
AAAGAGAAAACAAAAAAGCAAGCTCCCAAAAAGCCTGCTTTTGATTTCGATAAGCTGAGCCAAAAGCTTTCTGCACTTTCAAAAAAAGTTAAGACTTTTGCTGATAAATGCAAGAAAAAGTATGACATGAAAAAGGTGTTTATTGCTTTAGGCTTTATCGTTGCCGTTGTTGCAGTTACGGCAGTTGTGATTGCTTTGATTGCAGGCAACAATTATTCAGTGCCCGATTATGTTAAGAATGCAGATTATAAGGGTAGAGTTGAATCTGAAGCCGTTGCTTTTGATATGGACATTTCAGAAAATCAGCAAAAAGCTCTTTCAAAGGCAACAAAATCTAAGGGCGACAAGAGAAAGTTTGACTTTTTTGTAAATGATAAAATTGTCATGAATGAATATGACGACCCTGCACTTATTGAGTTTGGCAGTGCAGATTCCAACGATTGCGTGCTTGTTTTTTATATTATTGATGAAAACGGGCAGGAGCTTTATCGTTCCCTTGGCATTGAACCGGGCAGACAGGTTCGCTCAATTTCATTTTTTGACGAAATTCCTTATGGTACGCAGAATGTTACGCTGGCTGTTTTAGGCTATGATGCCAAAACTTTCAAAAAGGTTGGTATGCAGACTGCGCAGATTAAGCTTGAAATCGGTGTTGATTGATTTGAAAAATACAGGCAAAAAAAAGAAAATCGCTTTCATTTCTGCCATAGTGTCGCTTTTGGTTGTGGCAGTGGTGCTGGTTCAGCTGTTGACCCCTGGATTTATGTGGATTTTCACTCCGAAAGCTAAGGCGCAGGATGGCGTTATAGAATCTGTTAAGGGCATTGAGCATATAACGGATGTTCCAAAAGGCGAAATCAGATACCTTGTTAACAACAGCGTAACGGCAAAGGGCAAAATTTTAAAGGGCGATTTTATGTTTGAAAATCCTGCCGCCTGCGAATATTCCTTGCAGTTCACTGTTTATGAAATTGTTGGCGATGACGGCGAGGAGAATGTTTTATATACTTCGCCTATGATAGAGCCTGGGCAGTTTGTTGTTAATGATAAGCTCAGCAAAAAAGTTTCCACTGGCTATTATAATTGCCTTTATATTGCAAGGGCATATAAAAATGGCGAATATGCCGGGGAACGCAGCGGAGAAATGACCTTGACTGTTTTAAACTAAGCTGTTTTTAAGCCTTTCAAGGTCGTTTCGGTAATTCAGAAGTGCTGTCTGCTGAATTTCTTTAATGTTCGCAGGAAGATTGTTGTTCTTGACAGATTTTTCAAGGTCTTTAATTCGTGATTCAATATATTCCATTTCGTTCATTTTTATCACCGCTTTTATGGTGAGCATTTTGGAATGGATTATTTCAGGTATTTTTGGCATATGAGGTGTAATTTTGGATATACAGGATAAAATTTCAAATATGCTTTATGAAAACGGCGTTTCGGATGTTGGCTTTTCAAAGCTCCCCGATGGTCCTTTTGGCGAAAATTCATATGCTTTAACAGTGGTCGTGAATCTTTCAAATGCCGTTGTTGATGAAATTGACGGCGAGCCAACCCACACTTATTTTCACCATTACAGGACGGTGAATGCCTATATCGACAATGTCTGCCTGCGTGCGGGGTTGATGCTTCAGGCAAATGGATACAGATACATCCCCGTTGGTGCTTCACAAAGCATAAATAAAGATGGATGGAATTATAAGGGCAGATATTCGCACAAAAAAGCCGCAACATTGGCTGGCTTAGGCGGAATTGGTAAAAACTCCCTGTTCCTTCATAAGAAGTTCGGTGCAAATGTCAGACTTGGCACGGTCATAACCGATTACCCCTTTGAAATTGATGCAAAAGAGTATAGCTCACCTTGCACCGAGTGCGATGCCTGTGTCAGAGCCTGCCCGTCAGGTGCAATCACTGGCAAATTATGGCAGCCAGGGATGGAAAGAGAAGAGGTTTTCAATCCGCAGAAATGCAGTGAATATATGAAAAAAGAGTTTAAACATATCGGCAGGGGCGCAGTTTGTGGCGTTTGCATGAGCGTTTGCCCTGTGTGTAAAGGTAAGGTGTAATTATGGAACAGTCAAAAATCGACAGAATCAATCAGCTTGCAAGAAAGTCAAAGGCTGAGGGACTTACAGAGGAAGAAAAAGAGGAGCAGGCAAAGCTCAGAGCGGAGTACATTGCGGCATACAAAGCAAGCCTTGTTTCTGCACTTGAAAGCACTTATATCGTTGACGATAAGGGCAACAAGAAAAAGGTTACTAAAAAAACAACTCCTAAAAATCTTCACTAATTAGTAACATAATAGTAACAGAGCTGGACTTATAAAGTTTGGCTCTTTTTTCTTGTCAAGAAAATAGTATAATATGCCGTAAAATAAATAAAAAAATGACATAAAACTGTATAATTTTTATAAAATTATATTGAAAAGCCCAAAGGTCTATGCTAAAATGATAACAAGGAGGTGATTGTATGATTTGTTGGATCTGTCTTGTTCTCGGTATTATATGCACGGTTGTGTTCATTTACAAGAGAGAGGCGAATTCAAGTCATTTTGCTCTCCTGCTCAAAACATCATCAAGTATGATGTTTATTATGACAGCGATTGTTGCCGTTTATTATAACAAAGGCGATATGCGCTATGGACTTCTCATTGCACTGGGTCTTGTTTTCAGTATGCTGGGCGACATATGGCTTGACCTTAAATGGATTTATCCAAGAGATATAAAATATTATCTCTATGGCGGATTCGTTTTCTTCATGCTTGGTCATGTGTGCTACACCTCGGCGATGGGGCTTTCAAACGGCATAAACTTAAAGGAGCTTCTTATCTGCTTCATTGCGCCTGCAATTGTCTGCGGTGGTACGCAGTTTGCCGCAAAGCCGTTGAAGCTTGATTTCACAGGCTATAAATTTATAACCTCACTTTATACATTCTTCCTTACTCTTACATTGAGTATGGCAGTGCTGACAGCTATTAAAACAGGCGGCGCAAGGTCGCAGGTGATGATGGCAACGGGAGCAACTCTTTTCTTCCTTTCAGACCTTGTTCTCAGTAATACATATTTTGGCACAAACAAAGATACAAGACCTTACATAGTGTCTAACCATGCACTTTATTATGTTGGTCAGTTTATGATAGCAATGTCAGTTTTCTTCTTTAAATAAGAGAAATAGCAGGTGGATCCTATGGGATTCGCCTTTATTCTTGTTGATTTTTCTTAAAAATTTTGCTATAATTAAATAGTAAACAGACGGCAAAAAACATGGAGGTGTTATCATGAAGAAAATTATCAGTTTTGCCATGTGCGTTGTGCTTGCTCTTACATTTTCATTAAGTGCTTTTGCAAAATTCACTTATTACGGCGATGTTACTTGCGATAAAAAAGTGAATTCTTCTGATGCGCTGTGTGTGCTTATGGCAAGTGTTGGACTTCAGAATCTTGATTCAGACGGAAAGCGTGCCGCTGATGTTGACGGCAACGGCAAGGTGAACTCAACAGATGCGTTGCTGATTCTCAATTTCAGCATTGGCAAAATCAAAGATTTTCCTGTTGACTCTTCAGCAGGCGACCCCGATATGGGTCATCAGATATTCGGTTAATAGCAGAAGCGGAGCTGTAATTTATCAGCTTCGCTTTTTGTTGCTTTTGTCAATTGAATGAAAATCAAAAATGATGTATTATAAACAAAACAGCTTTGGAGGTAAATTTATGCTGAAAATAATTATTTCACTTTTCACAACAGTAATTATGCTTTTTGGCAACCTTTTTGGTCTTACAGGCTATAAGGCAACTGGTCATGATGATTACAGAAACTACAAAAATGTAATTCTTATGATTGCAGACGGTGATGGTGCAAACACAATTGCCGCCACCAAAAAGCTCAAAAACACCACCCTTGCAATGGATAATATGCCTGTCCTTTGCGAATCTGAAACAAGAAGCCTTACAGATAAGGTAACAGACAGTGCTGCTGGCGGAACTGCATTGGCATCAGGTATCAGAACATACAACGGAGCTATCGGTGTTTATCTTTTTGCTCCTCTTGGTAATTTCTATAATGTACCAAAAAATCTTTGCGAGCTTGCAATTGAAAACGGCAAGTCGGCAGGTGTTGTAACAACAGATAAAACAAGCGGAGCTACACCCGGCACATTCTCTGCCCATTCGTTTGACAGAGGACAGGAAAAGGACATCTCAAAAGATCAGATGCGTTCAAAGCTCGACCTTATCTGGGGTGCAGAAAGTGAATCTGTAACAGCTGAATATTGCGAAAAGCAGGGATTCAAATACATCACCACACAGGATGAAATGGAAGCTCTTGAGCCGGGCACACGCTCATTTGGTCAGTTCAGCTTCAGCGATTTTGCAAATGTAGATAATTCAAATGGCACACCTTATATTGTGGATATGACAGAGAAAGCAATTGAGCTTCTCAGTGCAGACGAGGACGGATTTTTCCTTATGGTTGAGGGTGCACAGGTTGATAAATTCTCACATTCCAACAATATGGAGGGGGCAGCAAATCAGCTTGTTGAATTTAGCAAGGCTGTTCAGGTGGCTCTTGATTTTGCACAGCAGGATGGCGATACTCTTGTTGTTGTTACTGCCGACCACGAAACAGGCGGAATTACATATAACGCAGAAACAGACGAGTATTATTACACCAAAACAGGTCATACAGGCGTGAATGTTCCATGCTATGTTTCAGCAGAGGACGCAGGCTTTGTTTCAGGTGAAGCATATAAAAACTGCGAAATCAGCGTTCAGATTGCAAAGGTTATGGGCTTTGACGGCTGGAATTTCCCTGCACTGAGATTTAAAAATGACTTTTGGTTTGTAAAATAATTGCCGATTATATAAATTGTTGCTAAAATTATTTTATAAAACAAATAATTTTGGTGGATTTTTAGTTGACATTTTTAAGATATAACGATATAATAAACCATCAGGCGAAGATGAAGAAAAGTAGTGTAAAAACGCACTTACAGAGAGCAGGGAATGGTGTGAGCCCCGCAGCAGCATTTACATGAAGAACACTTTGGAGCCGCAAGCTGAAAGCGAAAGCAATTAAGCAAGCCGGGGGTTGACCGTTATATCAACAGGCTTTCTATGAAGCCAAAAGAGAGGCCCGAAAAGGGCAATATAGGTGGTAGCGCGGGTTACAGTTGCTCGTCCTATGAAACGGAAGTTCAGTAGGACAGGCAACTGTATTTTAATTTATATGGAGGAAAAAGATATGAAACACACTGACATCATCGAAATCTTTTCAAACAAAGAGCTTATTGGCGGCGAAGTTACAGTTTGCGGCTGGGTTCGTACAGCACGAAATTCAAAGAATGTTGCATTCCTTGCACTTAATGACGGTACAACATTAAATCATCTTCAGATAGTTATTGATAAAGCCGCAGGCTTTGAACTTCCCGAGCAGGCAGGCAAGCTTGGCGCAGCTATTAAGGTTATCGGCACAGTTGTTGCTAACGAAAACAACGGCGGTGTTGAAATCAACGCAAAAGAGATTACAGTTTTAGGCGAATGCCCTGCTGATTATCCTCTTCAGAAAAAATTCCAGAAGCTTGAAACTCTCCGTGAAATCCCTCATATCAGAGTTAGAACAAACACATTTAACGCTGTTTTCAGAGTTCGTTCTGTTATGGCAGCTGCTATTCACCGCTATTTTCAGGATAGAGGCTTCGTTTATGTAAACACTCCCCTTATCACAGGCAGCGACTGTGAGGGTGCAGGTGAAATGTTTAAGGTAACAACAATCGGTTATTCAGAGGATTACAAGAGCGCAGAGGAATATTACGCAGACGATTTCTTTGGCAAAAAGGCAGGTCTTAGCGTTTCAGGTCAGCTTGAGGGCGAGGTTGCCGCAATGGCACTTGGTAAGATTTATACATTCGGCCCCAGCTTCAGAGCAGAGAACAGCAACACTGTTCGCCACGTTGCAGAGTTCTGGCACATTGAACCCGAAATTGCATTCTGCGAGCTTCCCGATCTTATTGAGCTTGCAGAGGATATGATTAAATATATCATCAAGGATTTTATGGAAAAATGCCCCGCAGAGCTTAAATTCTTTGAGGATCGTTTTGAAAAAGGACTTACAGAGAAGCTTCTTAATGTTGTAAACAACGAGTTTGCTATTGTTGATTACACAGACGCTATTGAGCTTCTTAAAAAGGCTGATGTTGAGTTCCAGTATCCCGTTGAGTGGGGCTGCGACCTCCAGAGCGAGCATGAAAGATACATTACAGAGAAAATTTATAAAAAGCCGGTATTCCTTATTAACTATCCTAAGGGCATCAAGTCATTCTATATGAAGCAAAATCCCGACGGAAAGACAGTTGCTGCAACAGACCTTCTTGTTCCCGGTGTTGGCGAAATCATCGGCGGCAGCGAAAGAGAAGCAGATTATGACAAGCTCATTAAGGCAATGGACGAAAAGGGCATGAAGAAAGACGATTACAGCGATTATCTTGACCTTAGAAAATACGGTTCAGTTCCTCACAGCGGATTCGGTCTCGGCTTTGAAAGAATTATTATGTACTGCACAGGTATGAGCAACATCAGAGATGTAATTTTCTATCCCCGTACAGTTGGCAACATCAGATAAAAGGAGAATAATATGAGAAGTTTAGTATTTCCCGCAGGGTATGAATCTCCCCTTTCATTAAGAGATACACAGAAAGCTATCAAGCTTACAAAAGATACATTTCAGTCAGAGTTAAGCAAGGCAGTTAACCTTGAAAGAGTTACAGCTCCCCTTATTGTTACAAAGGCATCTGGCATTAACGATGACCTTAACGGCGTTGAAAGAAAGGTTCATTTCACAATGAACGAAATCGAGGGCACAGCAGAGGTTGTTCAGTCCCTTGCAAAGTGGAAGAGAATGGCTCTTTATAACTACGGCTTTGAGGCTGGCGAAGGACTTTATACAGATATGCTTGCTATCCGCCGTGATGATAACTGCGATAACCTTCACTCAATCTTTGTTGACCAGTGGGATTGGGAAAAGGTAATCACCAAAGAAACAAGAAATGTTGAATATTTAAAAGAAACAGTAAAGAGCATTGTTGGCGCTCTTAAACGCACAAGCGAAGCTCTCAAAGCTCAGTATCCTGCACTTAAAACAGAAATCTGCGAGGATGTTTTCTTTATCACAACTCAGGAGCTTGAGGATATGTACCCCGAACTCACCGCTAAAGAGAGAGAAAACAAAATTGTTGAAGAGAAAAAGTCAGTTTTCCTTATGCAGATTGGCGCACCTCTCAAGAGCGGCAAGCCTCACGATGGCAGAGCACCCGACTATGACGATTGGTCTCTTAATGGCGATATTCTTATCTGGAATGATGTTTTGAAGTGTGCATTTGAGATTTCTTCAATGGGTATCAGAGTTAACGCTGAATCACTTCATTCACAGCTTGAGGGTCTTAACCTCCTTGAAAGAGAGCAGTTCCCCTATCATAAGGGCATCCTTGAGGGCACACTTCCCCTTACAATCGGCGGCGGTATCGGTCAGTCAAGAATTTGTATGCTTCTTCTTGGCAAGGCTCATATTGGCGAGGTTCAGGTTTCAATCTGGCCCGATGATATGCGTGCGCAGTGCGCTGAAAACAACATAAATCTTCTTTGATAGATTAAAAATCCTTACAAATATCAAATTTGTGAGGATTTTTTTATTGTTATTGAATTTCAATTATGATATAATAAAACATAATTTTTTATGGGGGGACAATTTATGAGCAACAAACCACTACTTATTGGATACCACACAAACGCTAATGCTTATTATAAAAAGAAGCAGGAGTTTTATGGCCCAGCCAAAGGCGGAGGGGGCGTTGACTTCATTCTTTGCCATCATGACCCCGATGATAATCACACTGTAGCGCAAGACAGTGAAAGCGTAAAAGAGGTTATCTCTGCCATAAAAGACCTTGGCGCAGATTGTATTATCAACCACGAAAAGCAGAATTTTGTTGATGTTACCGTTTCAACAGATGGCTTTGACTGGGCAAATAAGGATGATGGCACTCATGTTGTGGCTTTGCCCGAGGAATATCAAAAGGCAATGGCTTCTGAAGATAACTTCCTTGGCTTTATGTATGATGAGTTTGAGCATTGCATAATCAACCGCAATGTTTCGCTGGCTCTTGCTTCAAAATTCAAAACAGATAAGCCTGTTTTCCCTGTGATTAAAGAAAAGGATGCAATTAAGCAGTTTGACACACTTTCAGCTCAGCTTAAAGAGTATGCAGAAAAGATTAAATCAAACGGCGTAAAAATGCTTTGCGGTGAGCATGTTTTCCCTGTTCTTTTTCATGTATTTGCAAGAAATGGCATAATCCCCAATTTTAAATCACAAAAAGAATCCTGCTCCAATGTTCAGTTTGCTGTTGCGGCAGGTGCGGCTCTTCAATATGAAACACCACTTTTCAACTGCGTTGATTTATGGTACAGGCTTACTTTCCCTGGTCATAGCGTTGAAGAGATGAAGTCAAACCTTGAGTTTGCATATCTCTGCGGTGTCAACAGGGTTTATGTTGAGGCGGCAAGTGCTTTTTATGATAAAGACGATAATCAAAATGAATACGGCAAAGCCTTTGATGAATTTACAAAAGAATACCGTGGCAAAGAGCGTGATTATGATATTCAGGATTATAAGCCTGAAATCGGCATAATCCGTTATGACGATTCATTCTGGGGTCAGGGCAGGCTTCGCTTCTTATGGCGAAATATGCTTATGGGTAATCCCAAAATCAAAGCCGATAAGCTTTCAAAAGAGTGGATAAAGGTGTTTAACATCATCACTCATGGCGAAACAGGCAACGGCGGAATCTGCAAAAGCAGAATTGAGTTTCGCTCTCTCACTCCTCACCGCTCCTTTGTTTCAATGAACGGTGCGGCTGTTTTTGACGATCAGGTTAAAAAAGAGAAGCTCGAAAGTCTGAAGCTTTGCTTCCTTTGCGGAAGATTTATCAGCGACAGTACCATTGAAGCTGTTAAAGAGCTTGTTAAAGAGAACGGTCTGACAGTTGTTGCAACAAATAAATATGCTCCCGAGGGATGCAAAAATAAAAAGCTCTTTGGCTTCACAGAAATAAGCGATGGCAAGGGCAAATGGATTGTTACAGATAATTTAAAATCCCGTGCTCTTAAAACCCGACTTAAAGAATTTCTTGGCAAAAAGGGCGAAATGACCTATCGCTTTGGCGATAAAACATTGAATTTTAAAATCTCTTCCAATGGCGAAACCTTTAAGGCTATTTAAAAAGAAAGGAACAATATGAAATCTAAAATAAAAAAATTATTCAATTATTTCACAACATATGAAAAAATCTGGTTTTGCAGTATAATCATTCTTGCTTTTGTATTTGCATTCCTCTTCCCCGAGGAGGATATTGGCGGTGTAAACGGCAGCGTAATTATGGGCCTTTACCTTCTTAACATATTCACAAATATTCTTTGTGAGCTTCTTATTTCAAAGCAAAGCAAGTGGAATTTCCTTGTTTCACTTGCAGTTGAAGCCACAGAAATTGCAATTTGCATTGTATGTGCATACAGATTTGCAACAATGGCATCCACCATCTTTTTCTGGATTCCCTGCGACATTGCAAGCTTTGTCAACTGGCACAGACATCCTGACAAGACTGAAAAAGAGCTGACACAGGTAAGAACACTCCGTGGCTGGCAGGAGATTATGATTCTTCTTGCAATTGGCGTTTGGACTATTGGCATTGGCTATCTTCTTACAAAGTTCAGTCCCGAATACGGCATCCTTGCAGATAACCCTGTTATGGAAAATGTTGTTTGTTATCTTGACGCTTGCTGTAGTGCGGTTGGCATTGCAAACGGTCTGTTTATTCTGTTCCGTTACCGTGAGCAGTGGTTCGCATGGTATATCAGTGCAATTCTTGAAACTGCAATCAACATTATTTCAGGTCAGTGGGTTCTGCTTGTTCTTAAAGCAGGTTACTTCACAAACACAACCTACGGCTATATTAAATGGACAAAATATATTAAAGAACACTAATTCAAAAGGAGCTGGTTCTGCCAGCTCCTTGATTTTTATATAAGGCTTTTGTATGTTATCCATACAAGCACATACCCAGTGAAAACCGCTGTAAGGGTGAATGGCACGCTGATTTTCATAAATTCAGAGGATTTCACCTCATACCCAGCTCTTTTTAAAATCCCTGTGGCGGTTATGTTTGCGCTTGCGCCAATGGGGGTCAGATTACCGCCGAGGGTTGCACCTGTCAGCAACCCAAAATAAAGAATAATCGGGTTAATTCCCATTGCGGTGCCGATTGCCTGCGTAACGGGTAGCATTGTGGCAACATAGGGGATGTTATCAATAAATGCAGAGAAAAGAACAGATGCCCACACAAGAATTGTGTAAATCAAAAATACATTGTTGCCGCTGAATTTCACAAACAGATTGCCAATATCCTGCACCACGCCTGCGTGGGTAAGTCCGCCAATAACAATAAAAAGTCCAGAGAGCAAAAGAAGCGTGTCATAGTCAATATCCTTGATTATTTTCACCGAGCCTCGTATGCTTTTATTTTTCACCGAATCATAAATAATCCCCACAATCATCATAATTGTGCAGATAGCACCACTTGTTACAGACGGTTTTTTGTGGGCAGGGATGAATGACGCACCAATCAGAAGCAAAATTGTGAAGCAAAGGATGTATGTAGGGAAAAAGTCATCAACAATCGTCAGCCCCATGTGGCTGATTTTTTGCGTATCTTTTCTAAAAGCAAAAAGCAAAATAACAGTTGCCGCCAGTGCACCTAACTGAACTATCCAGAAAAGTCCCATCTTGCCTTTGAAAACAAAAAAGTCGAGGAAGTCCATGTTGGCATATCCGCCAAGCATAATTGATGTTGTGTCGCCCACAAGCGTTGCCACACCTTGCAGATTGGAAGCAACAGCAATGGCAATTATACTTTTAACAGGCGAAATTTTAAGCTTTTTTGCAATGTTTATGGCAATTGGCGCAACCATCAGCACCGTTGCCACATTATCAACAAAGGCAGATATAACCCCTGCAAAAAGCGAAAGTGTGATTATTGCCCACTTAACGCTTTTGGTTTTTCTTATAAGAATATCTGCAAGCAGTGCAGGCATACCCGATTTAATAAAAAGCGAAACAATGCCCATTGTGCCTGTTATCATCATCAGCACATTAAAATCAATTGTGGTGAGGATTTCTCTGAACGGAATAATGCCTGCAATAATTGTTGCCAGTGCGGCGGCGAGCGCCACATATTTTCGCTTTTTTTGAAATGTGAGCAAGCCTATGTAAGTGGTGATAAAAATAATCAAAGCTGATATTTTCATTTATTTTCTGCCTTTCATAATAGTTAAATTAAGTGTAACACAACTGGCAGGTCGAAAATTGAAGCATCCTGCATAACAGATGATTTTTATTCGGCAAGATTTAACATACTTTTTCTTGTTGCTTGTTGTATAATTATGGAGTCCGTGATATAATTATATAAATTTGAGGTGGTAATATGATGAAAATAATAAAATACGCAGGTCAGCCATTTTGTATTTTGCTTTATGTAATGGCAATTTATTGCGCTGTGGTGAAAACACTAATTCCGCTGATCGCCCTTTTTGTTATGCACCTTAGCGAATATTTTATAATTGGCAAAAAGACAGGCGAAGAAAAAGAGCTTCCGTGGTGGAAAGCTCTTATAAACTGCCTTTTATTTGGCTTCACATGGTGGTTGCCTTTAAGAAAATCAACTGAGGGGTCAGAACAATAAAAATGAAAATAATAAAACGCATATTTCTTTTGATGTTGATTTTGTCGCTCCTTTGCTCATGCAAGGCACATAAACCCACAGAAAAACCGGTGAATGGCAAAACATCAACATCCGCAACAACAACTACTACCGCCACAACTACCACCACAACAACAACTACTACAACAACGACCACGACCACCACAACTACCACCACGACCACCACAACTGTTGACAGGGTAAAAAGCAGAACGCAGGAGCTGATAAGCTCAATGACCCTTGAGGAAAAGGTGGGTCAGCTGTTTATGGTTTTCCCCGAAACGCTTTCGGGCATCGACACTTATGTTGGACTTAATGACGGCATCGGCAAAAATGCTGTCGTTTCCGCTTCGGGCGATATAAAAGCCGCCATTCAGAAATATCACCTTGGTGGTGTGATAATGTTTGCACAAAATATTGTGTCCCCTCAGCAAATAACGGCTTTTAACAGGGAACTTCAAAGTGCGTCAAAAATTCCTTTGTTTATTGCTGTTGACGAAGAAGGTGGATTTGTTGCCCGACTTGCAGGCAATAAAAATTTCAATCTGCCAAAATATTCAAGTGCGGCGGCAGTTGGCTCAACAGGCAAAGAGGCTGACGCATTCAAAATGGGCGAGAGCATAGGCGCTTACCTTAAACAATACGGATTTAATATCGACTTTGCCCCTGTTGCAGATGTAAATTCAAACCCCAACAATCCCGTAATCGGCAGACGCTCGTTCTCTTCTAACCCTGAAATGGCTTCAAAGCTCTCAGGTGCGGCGGCAAAAGGTCTTGCTTCAAAGGGGATTATGCCCACATTCAAGCATTTCCCAGGGCATGGCGACACTGCGGAGGATAGCCATGTGAGCCTTGCGGTGAATTATCACAATCTTGACAGGCTTATGAAAGATGACTGGCTGCCGTATATCAACAATGACCTTAGCCACAGTGCCGTTATGGTGGGGCATATCGCTTTACCCAATGTTACAGGACGCAGAAAGAGTGCCGCCCTTGATAAGGATGTTGTTACAGGCTACCTTAGAAATAAGTTAGGTTTTGACGGTCTTGTAATCACCGATTCACTTAAAATGCAGGGCGTTACAAATTATTATGAAACAGGCGAAGCGGCTGTGATGGCAATAAACGCAGGGTGTGATATTATTCTTATGCCGCAAAATTTTGTGAAATCATATAATGCGGTACTTGAAGCGGTTAAGAACGGCACAATCACGCAGGAAAGGCTTAACGAGAGCCTTGAAAGAATACTTTCAGAAAAAGTTTATTACGGAATAGTTCAATAAAAAATGGCAGGAAGATTCGCTCTTTCTGCCATTTAAGTTTATTGATTAAGGGATTCTTCCCATTTTCTTTTAAGCTCCGCTTTTTCTTCTTCGGTGTAAATGTGAGCGGGGTATGACGACACGGGGAGCGTTTTATCCCCTGCAACTTTTTTGTCTGTGCAGGCAATATCGTTTCTGTAAAGATCTCTGTCCTCTTTCTTTCTGAAATCGGGCATCTTCATAGGTACACTGCCATTGAGAATGCTTCTGTGTGCCAAAAGACCGCACATTCCCATGTCAACCGCTTGATAAACATCAATCGCCCACTTGCCATCCTCTTTGCCAAGTATTTTTTGAATAAAGAAGTGTGTTGCATAAAAATCGCTTCCGCCGTGAGATTCCATGCCCGAACTTCTGCGAAGCTCAACAGAAACAAACGGCTCGGGGGTGTAAATCTCTTTTGTTCCTCTGTCCCCTGCGGTTTCAAGCGTGCCATCCTCAAAATAGCATAAAACATCGTCATTTTCAAGGTTGCCGAGGTAGCCAAGGCTTCCATAAAGGCTGTAATAATTATTTTTCGGGCGTTTAAGTCCACCGTGAATGCTTTCAACAATTGCACCGTTTTCAAGGCGAATCATTTCAATTCCGTTGGTATGACCTGTGGCACTGCCAACCTGTCTGAATGGCTCCATGGGGAGCGTTTCGTATCCTGTAACCTCAACAGGGCGGGAATTTGCCATCATCAGCACAGGACCGAGGGAATGAGTGCAATAAAATGTTGGCGGCATCTGATTTCGCCAATGCTCAGTGTCGCCATATGTCAGGTCAAGCCAGTCGGCAGAGCAATCGTGAATGTAATCGCACTGAGCAAAGTGAAGCTCACCAATATCGCCTTTCTGAAATCTGCGCCACATTTCAAAAGTATCGCTCATATAGCAATAATTCTCTGCATAAGTGTAAACCTTGCCCGTTTCTTCTACAGCTTCAATCAGTGAAACTGCCTCCGCAGGGTTCTGGCAGGGCAAAACCTCGCTCATAACATGCTTGCCCGCTCTCATAGCTTTAACGGCAAATGGTGCGTGTTCGTTTGCAAAATTCGCAAGAACAACAGCGTCAATATCCGTCTTTATAAATTCATCAAAATCGGTGTATATTGCAATGTCTTTGCCAAATTCTTTGCAGAATTTATGAGCTCGCTCCAACGCAGGCTCAAAGTTATCGCAAATCGCTGTCAGCTCAGCATCGGGATGCTTTTCCAAAACTCTCATCATGGTTTCGCCTCGTCTTGCACCCATAACACCTATTCTGAGTTTTCTTTCCATATTATCACTCCAATTAGTTTGTTGTGATTTAATAATACAATTTTGCAGGTGAAAAATCAACAGGGTTATTGAATTTGTTGACCGTTTAATTTAAAATAGAGTGTGAACAGGAGGGGAATATTATGTATAAACCAACAGGTGCATTTTTTAGCAATAAAAAGGCTATCGACAATGCTTTTTCGCCAGAAATTCAAAAATTGCTTTCAACAGAGCTTAATATGCTGGATAATTATTATTCTGATCATTTTTTTAAGTCAGGCAACAGCAGATTCTTGCCACTAAATGATGTGGAATACATATTTTCAACGTGGGGAATGCCTGCCCTTTCAGAATCTGAGATAGAAAGATACCTGCCAAGATTAAAGGCGGTGTTTTATGCGGCAGGCACAGTTCAGCCCTTTGCAAGACCTTTTATGAAAAGAGGGGTAAAGATTTTCTCTGCGTGGGGAGCAAATGCCGTTCCAGTGGCAGAAACAGTTGTATCTGAAATCATCCTTGCAAATAAAGGCTTTTTTCAGACCCTCCACCGTGGCGGAGAAGCTTTTTGGCAGGAGCGTTATGTTGGCACTCCTCATGTGGGCAATTACAACACATCCGTTGGCATTATTGGCGCAGGGATGATTGGCACAATAGTCATTGAAAAATTGAAGCAATATAAGCTGAATGTGAAAGTGTTTGATGTTTTTATGTCAGAGGAAAGGGCGAAAGAGATTGGGGTTGAAAAGGTTAATTCGCTTCCACAGCTTTTTAAGGAGTGCCACGTGGTGTCAAATCACCTTGCAAACAACCCTCAAACAGTGAATATGATAGATAAAACCTGCTTTGATTTGATGGAGCCAAACGGCATTTTTATCAACACAGGCAGAGGTCAGCAGGTGGTTGAAAGTGATCTGATACAGGCTTTAAAGGATTGCACCAGCCGTTGCGCCGTTCTTGATGTAACCTACCCCGAACCACCCGAAAATGGCAGTGAGCTTTATACACTTAAGAATGTTTATCTCACGCCACATATGGCAGGGTCGATCGGTAATGAGGTTCAGCGAATGGGCGAATATATGTATAGTGAGTTTTCGGCATTTTTAAAGGGCGAGCCTTTAAAATACGAAGTCAGCGAAAAAATGCTTGAAACAATGGCTTGAGGTGATTTTATGATAAAATACGGACTTGTTTCTGTTAGCTTCCGTCCGCTTTCATGTGAAGAGATAATCTCTCTTGTGAAGCGAAGCGAGCTTGATGCAATTGAGTGGGGCGGTGATATTCATGTGCCTCACGGGGATTTTGAAAAGGCAAAATATGTTGCAACGCTGATGAAAGACGCAAACCTTAAAACATCCGCTTATGGCTCATATTACAGAGTGGGAACATACGGCAAAAATTATAAAGAAGAGTTTCAAAAGGTACTTCACACGGCGGTACTTTTAGGTGCGCCCGTAATCAGAATCTGGGCAGGCACTGAGGGGAGCGACACTATCAGCAGTGAGAAGCGAGCTGAAATCACAGCCGAGTGTGTGGAAATAGCTGATATGGCAAAAAAAGATGGCGTAGCCGTTGCTTTTGAATGCCACAGATACACCTTGACGGATGATTATAATTCATCATTAAGGCTGATGAAAGAAACCAATAGAGATAATCTTAAAATGTTTTGGCAGCCCAATGAGGGCAAGAGCTTTGAATATAACCTCACCGCTCTTAAATCTTTGTTGCCGTATATTAAAAATGTTCATGTTTTTAACTGGCCGCAGCCAAATGTGCGTTTGCCACTTAAAGATGGCGAAAAGGAATGGAAAGAATATTTTAAAATTCTTCATTCTGATACTAAAGAGCATTTTTGCTCACTTGAATTTATGCCCGACGATTCACCGAAATCACTTATAACAGAAGCGCAGGTAATGAAAACTTTTATATGAAATAAGGACGGAAGCTGTGAAAGCCTCCGCCCTTTTCTTTTAATTATTCTTCTTCGCCGTGGCGAGCTTTAAGCTCTGTGAGAATTTCATCATATTTCTTTTCGTCAATGATGTATTTTCTCATGGTGATGAAATAGCCGATACCCATAAATATAACTGGAAGAACTGCCATAACGATTCTCAAAGCCAGCGTCATGCCGCTTGAAGCCCCTGAAAGAACATTTGCAATATAATCTGCCTTGTATTTAACAGTCCACAAATCGGGGTTCTGAAGCGCAAGATTCTCTGCGTTAGAGATTTTGTTTGTAATCTCTGTAAGGCCGATTGCAAGGTAAACCACCATAATGATAACCTGCTGAAGCGAGCTTGAAAGCTTTGCCATAAATGGACGAACAGAGAAAATAAGAGCTTCATTTCTTTCGCCTGTCATGTATTCGTTATACTCAATTGTATTTGAAAGGAAGATAGCGGCGATAAGATAGAAGAGTGAATATCCAAGACCGATAAACAATGACTCAGCGCAAAGAAGATAGAATGAAAGGTTAACATTCTTAATAAATGTTCCCGAAAGCAGGAAGCAGATATAGCCGATAATTGTTGCGGCAAAAGACATCTTGATAATCTGATTTCTTGTAAGCTTCTTTGTGAGCATTGGGTAAATAACAAAGCTCAAACCAGATGCGGCACCGTAGAAAACAACAAAAATTGTTGTGAATGAGCCTTCATAGCCATATGAAAGGTAAATGTAGTTTGTGCCGAATGCTGTAAGAAGTGCGCCACTGAGGTTAACAAAGAGAAGAATAAGAGAGGTCCACAAAACCTGCTTGTTGTTAAAAACAATCTGAACCATTTTTTTGAAGCCGATTTTTTCTTCTGCCATTGCGGCTTCAACATTCTTTTCTTTAACGCCGATGCAAACAGAAGACTGACAGCCGATAAACACAAGACCGATAACAATTGCAACAACCTTGTAGCCTGTTACAGCAGAGTTGCCGATTGCGTGTGAGCCAACTGTAAGAATGGGGATAAGTCCGTTTGCAAGGATAGTGCCAAGACCTGCAAAAAGGTTTGACATTGAGGTGATAACATCACGCTCTCTTGGTTCACTTGTAAGTGAGGGGAGCATACCCCAGTAGCCAATATCGTTCATGGTGTATGTAATATCCCAGATAAGATAAAGGAAAGTGAATGCGATAACAAAAGCTGTTCCTTTAAGGGGAAGCGTGTAAATAAGAACAAGCACAACAGCGTTTGTAACAGCGCCGATAAAAATCCACGGCTTAAATTTGCCGAATTTTGTGCGGGTGTTTTCAATTATACCGCCCATAATCGGGTCATTGATACCGTCCCAAATACGGCAGATAACCATAATAATGCTTATGGTTGCAAACTGCGCTGAGGTAACGCCCTTTGTGTAAAGGATGAATGTAAGCAGGAAATAGGTATAAAGTGAATAGGCAAGATCTCTGCCTACACCGCCAAGTGAATATACCCATTTATTGCGGTTGAAATATGATTTCTGAACCGGATTGAGGTTTTTCATAGCATAGCTCCTTTTTGTTTTATACATATAATATAATCCAAAATCAAAAGTTTAGCAAGATGTTTTTGAGCTTTTGCGACAAAAAAATTAAATTTTTACTATAATTATATATTGAAATTAGTCAATTTCCCACACAAATGTAACATCATCGCTTATTTCGATGTTGTCAGGGTTGATGCTCATGCCTGCGTTGTCGGCAGCCATCATGCACTTTCTTTCCATACCGTATGTTGTGTTGGAATAAAAATTCACATCGCCCCAATTATAGTTAACAGAAACCAGCTTGCCAAGCTTCACATTTGATGCGGCGGCAAGAATCTCTGCCTTGTGCCTTGCGTTAGCGGCGGCATTTTTAAGAATTTCGTCAGTTGCAGAATCTTTATCTTTTACTGTGAACCGGATGTTTAATTCGGGCTCGGCAATGCAGTTTGAAATAGCGGTGAGCGTCTGCGAAAGTTTGTTTGTGTCAAAACTGAACTCTAATTTAAGCATATGAACACAGCTGTAGCCTTTGAAAACACGCTGATACATTCCGTTGTCATCCTGAACGCTGTCATATTCACTGAAAACATTGAAGTTGGTGGTTTTCAGTGCTTTTTCGTCAAAGCCAATGGCGGTAAGAGCTGATTTAAGGTTTTCAAGGATTTCAACCGACTGGCTCATGGATTTTTCATAAATTTTATCCAGCGTTTTCAGCGTCATTGTAACCTCTGTTGTGTCTGGGTTGAGGCTAATTTTGCCTGTGCCCTTAACTGTAATCAATTTGTGCATTGTCATACATCCTTTCATAAAATCTGTTTAGAAAAAAGACCTCAAAGGATTTCTCCTCTGAGGTCAAAGTTAAAACTTATTAGCCCTGAGCGTATTCGCCAACGAGCATCATATATTCACCGATCTGTGCACCAAATTCAGGAGCACCGTCCATAATAAGCTTGCCCTGTCTTGTGGATTCAAGCATATCATCAGTTGACATAAGGATGCCGAGTGCGCTGTCAAGTGAATCAAAACGCATGGTGAAGAAAGGCATTGCTCTCTTATAAACGCCTCTGCCTGCGCGTGATTTACCTGCTTTAATTCTCAGGTAAGCTGAAATATCTTCATATCCGTCAACAGCCCAAGCATAAACACGGTCGGGGCTCTTGAGAGTCCAATCATGAACAGCGGGATGACCCTGCTTGTTAAGCTGGCTGATACCAGATGAAAGAAGATAGAAATAGCACTTAACCATAAGTTTCTTGTCTTCCTCAGCTGCGGGAGCTTCTTTAGCTGTTAAAACGCTTGACATCTTAAGGAGTGTTGCCATAAGAGCAGCAAATACCTTAGGATATTTAAGTGCGCCTTTCATTTTGGGAAGAGTTGAAGGAGCTATTTTGCCTTTAAGGAAAGAGTTCATTGCGTCAATGCTCTTGAACTCAAGGTCAACAAAAGCATTTGTTGCAACTTTATCTGCACAAACACGCCACTCACCGTTGTTAACTGTGAAGTGAGTGCCTACTTTTCCGCCGGGGCTGTCGGGGTCGATAGCGCTGAGCTGGAAAACAGCGTGCATATGCTCAAACTTTTTAGAAAGTGAGGGCACATCGTTTGCAATAACCTTTATAAGAGGCAAAGCAGCACAAAGAAATATTTTATTGGTCAATATTGCTTCGTTTGCCATATTAAATCATTCCTTTCTGTGGATTCTGAAATTAAATTAAACTTCGTCGTCCCAGTTGTCGTCCTCTTCGAAGTCTTTGTTCATTGCTTCACGAACAGCAGCGATGATACCGTTGCAGTCGATGCCGAGCATTGACATGATATCCTCATGAAGACCGATAGGAGCAAACTTATCCTGAAGACCAAGGCGTGTGAATGCACAGCCCTTACCAGCCTCAGCCATAACTTCTGCAACAGCTGAACCAAGACCGCCGAGAACAGTGTGATCCTCAACAGTGATGATACGGCGAGTTTCCATAACAGCCTTAAGGATAGCTTCTTTATCGATAGGCTTAATTGTGTGCATATCAAGAACACGAACTTTAAGTCCGTCAGCATTCTCAAGGAATTTAGCTGCCTGATAAGCCTGGAATACGCAAGAACCGCAAGCGATAACAGTGATGTCTGTACCAGGGTTAACTTCAAATGCTTTGCCTACTTCAAACTTATACTCAAGAGGGAAGTCCTTGTTGTAAAGAACACGGTCAAAACCACGGTTAATTCTGATGTAGTAAGGACCAAAATTCTCATAAGCTGCCTTAACTGCTTCAGCTGTTTCAACACCGTCAGCGGGGCAGATGAGAGTCATGTTGGGCATTGCACGCATTGTAGCCATATCGCAGATAGCGTGGTGAGTTGAACCAGCCTGACCGAAAGATGTGCCTGAATGTGTAGCAATTGTTTTAACATTGATGTTCTGATAGCAGATGTCAGTGTGAATCTGGTCAGCAGAACGAAGAGATGCGAATGTTGAGAAGGTTGAAACAAAGGGAACAAGGCCTGCCTTTGCCATACCTGCTGCGATACCGAACATATTCTGCTCAGCGATACCTACATTGAAGAAACGATCGGGGAATTCTTTGCCGAATACGCCGATTTTTGTTGAACCTGCAAGGTCAGCAGAAAGTCCGACAATTTCCTTATGTTCACGGCCAAGGTCAACGAGGGTCTGACCGTAGATTTCAGCAGTAGAGAGTTCAGTTGACTCAAGAGCTGTATAAACAAGTCCGCCTGCCATAATTATTTGCCCTCCTTTTCTGCACGAGCAACGCGCTTCTCATAATATTTCTGAAGGCTTTCTTTAGCCTGATTGTATTTTGCTTCGTCGATAGCACCGTAATGCCAGTGATAATCGTCTTCCATGAAGTCAATACCAGCACCCTTGATGGTGTTAGCAATGATCATAACAGGAGCATCGGGCTCGCCAAGAGCGTAGTCGATAGCTTCTGAAAGAGCGTTGAGGTCATGACCGTCAACTTCGATTACGTGGAAGCCGAATGCACGCCATTTATCTGCAAAAGGCTCAAGAGGCATAACATCCTCTGTACGGCCGTCGATCATGCACTTGTTACGGTCAACAAAAGAAATAACATTTGTTGCTTTGAAAGCTGCGATTGACATAGCTGCTTCCCAGTTTGAACCCTCGTCGCACTCACCGTCGCCAAGGATACAATATGTTTTGTAATCTTTACCAAGAACTTTTGCTGCAAGGGCTGTACCAAGAGCGATTGAAAGTCCATGACCAAGAGAACCAGTTGAAGCGTCAACACCTACAACCTTGTTTGAGTCAAGATGAATACCCATCTTTGAGTTTGTAAGGTTGAAAGTTTTGAGCTGCTCGGGGTCATTGTAACCGAAGTCGCAAAGAACAGGAGCATAAGCAATTCCTGAATGACCTTTACTGAGGATGAAACGGTCTCTGTCTTCCCAGTTGGGGTCGTCTTTCTTTATGTTAAGGTATTTGTGATAAAGAATGGTAAGCATATCCATAACGCTCATGCCGCCGCCGATATGACCTGAACCTGCCCAGTATGTGGTGTCAAGGCAAAGGTTACGGAGCTCATGTGCTTTCTTTTCAAGAGCTAACCATTCAGCTTTTGATAATGCCATGTTAAATTCCTCCCTGAAAATTTATTGGGGTTAATTTTATATATTTCAAAATGCAGGCAATGAATTAACATTGCCGTGCACTTTTAAAATACTCTGTTTAATCAGAATGCTTCGGGATGCATCTTCTTAACAACTTTGAATGCTTCGTCAGCAACTTCGCATGTAAGCTTGATGTCATCGTCAGAAAGAGAAGCGTTGATGAAGTGGTTGTGATGGCTTGCAAGGAAGATGCCACGCTTAACCATTTCAGCAATCCAATCCTGATGGATAATCATTGAATCATCGTTAGCGATTCTGAGATAGAAGAGTGAGGGTTCACCAGAGCAAACAAGGTCAACACCGTTGTTTGTTGCAGCGCTCTTAAGGCCGTCAAGAAGCTTAACGCCTTTTTCTTTAAGAAGAGCGGGGCAGTCGATAGCTTTCATCTTGTTGATGTTAGCAATAGCAGCTGCAAAAGGAACTGCGCTCATCCAGTAAGAACCTGTGTATGAAAGTCCGCTTACTGCGTCCTTGAGCCAATCTTTACCGCAAAGAGCTGAAATATTCCAGCCGTTAGCAATAGCTTTGCAGAAGCAGATAAGGTCAGCTTCGATA
Source organism: Acutalibacteraceae bacterium (assembly GCA_045598085.1). Classification (GTDB taxonomy): domain Bacteria; phylum Bacillota; class Clostridia; order Oscillospirales; family Acutalibacteraceae; genus CAG-488. Next base: position 101,080 of record JAZLLI010000017.1, on the reverse strand, counting down.
CCATAGTAATGGTCAGAACCAGCAAGGTCAAGACGGAAGCCTGCACGAACGTCGTCCATAATAAGAACGATGCCTTCTCTTGTGCAGATTTCACGAACCTTCTTCCAATAACCTTCTGCGGGGAGAACGTTATCAAAATAGTTACCGTGGAGGTAAGGAGTTGAAATGAATGCAGCGATTTCGTCCTTGTTCTCAGCAATAGCCTTTTCAAGAGCGTCAATATCGTTCCAGTCAATGTAAATGCTGTTTGCAACATCCTCGGGAAGAATTCCGGGATAGTCTTTCTTCTGAGTCCATGCTGAAACGCCGTGATAGAAACCGTTGATGAAGATAATCTTCTTACGCTTTGTTGCGTTACGAGCAGTAAGGATAGCACATGATGTTACATCGTTACCGTTCTTTGCAAAGAAAGCCCAGTCAGCTGTGTTAACTGTGTCAACCATAAGCTCTGCAAGCTCAACCATCTTGTAAGAGGGAGAAGTTGTGCAGTTGCCGATTTTTGCCTGTGCAATAGCAGCAGCGTCAACATCGGGGTCATTGTAACCAAGGATGTTAGGACCGTATGCGCACATATAGTCGATGAATTTGTTGCCGTCAACATCCCAGAAGTAAGAACCCTGAGCCTTTTCTGAATAGAAGGGCCAAGCACTTACGGGGATCCAGTTACCTTCTGCGGGGCCGAGATGACCATAGATACCTGAGGGGATAACTTTTGTTGCACGGGCGAAAAGCTCGTGGCTCTTAGTATAATCGTTAATTTTGAAACTCATTATGTATGTCCTCCTTATGCAAGATAAAGTCCGACTCTGTCAAGAATACGGTTCATATTATCGAGCATATTGATCATGCCCTTCATGATGATTTCGCCCTCACCGATCTTTGCAACAGCGTTAACCTTGCCGTCAAAGAGGTCGTGAGCGAGCTTCATGTTGCCGAATTCCATAATTGCACGGAACTTTTCAGGCTCTTTCTTGATTGTAACCATACGGTGATCCTTAACCTCGATACCAGCTGAAGGACCGCCAGCGATAGACATCTTGATTGTGCCATCGGGGATGTAGTGTGCGCTGAATGAGCCGATTTCGTCGTTATTACCAATCTGAGCAATAGCAACAGAGATTGTATAGAAAAGAAGCTGTGTGCTGAGATTGAAGAATTCCTCATCTTTAAGATCTTCTTCTGAAGGACGCATGTACTTAGTGAGAAGGTCTGTGAGAGGGGTGAACTGCTTGAGAAGGAAGCTGATTTTTGAGAAACCCTTTGAGGGGATAGGTGTTACTGTTCCGTCAATAAGTCCGTTGAATTTGTCACAAGAGCTGAAAGGAAGCTTAACATCACATTTGTCGCAACCCTGCTCCATACGGCATCTGCCGTTCTTGAATGTAAGAGTAGCCTTGGGGCCATCCTTTACGTCGAAACCAATTGAAATGGGCTTCTTGGTGTCAACAAGAGCTCTTGCCTCTGCGCTTAATTCACAAAGGTTTTCGAGTGTTCCGAGTATGGCATACATATTAATGTAAGCCAGCGTTTTTGAATCTTTCAAATTTGCATCTGTCAAAACGTATTCCTCCTTAGAATAAACATATTTGCCATTACATTTTACCAAAATAACATAAAAATGTCAAACTTAAAACTGCATAAATAATTTTGAATTTTTATGTATATTATTACTTTAAATGGATGAATTTTTAAGTTATTTTAGGCACTTTTTACTTAATTTGTAAATTTTATGCCTGCTAACTCTCTGATTTTATAAATTGTTTTCATAACATCCAGTGTAATTTTGTTGAAATATTCATATTCGCTGTCAATTGCACCAGCCTTGATGTATTTCAAAAAACTCTCTGCTTCATAAGACATAAGAATATGCTTTTCAAGGTCGGGCGAAAGAGCCTCTTCTGTGCCGTCTTTTTTAATAAGCTTCATTTGGGTGAGCTTTGAGACAGATGGCAGAATAATTGTGCCCTCATCACCGCAAATCATAGAGCCGCATCTGTCCTGACCTACCTTTGAATACGTGAGAGTTACCTGCTTATCGCTGTAATCAAAAATTGCAGTGCCAAATCCGTCTGCACCAGTTGAAAGAAAGCCTGAGGAGGCTGTTATATTTTGGGGTTCTCCAAAAATTTCAAGTGCAGGGTAAATGCAGTAAATGCCTAAATCCATAAGGCAGCCTGTTGCAAATTCGGGATTAAAAATGTTTGGTATTTCCCCTCTTTTAAGTGCGGCATATTTTGAAGAAAGCTGAGAAAAATCAAAGTGCGCAGTGGTGATTTTGCCTGCCTTTTTAAGAGCTTCAAAAAGCACCTTTCTTGCAGGCAGATGAAGATACATAATTGCTTCCATATAAACAAGATTTTTAGCTTTGGCAAGGGTCAGAAGCTCGGTAAATTCATCGGGTGTAACAGTGATTGGTTTTTCGCAAAGAACATGCTTGCCGTTTTCAAGCATCAGCTTGCTTTGAGCGTAATGAAGCGAGTTGGGACTTGCAATATACACAGCGTCAATATCGCTCTGTGCAAAATCAGCTATGTTGTCAAAAATTTCTGCTCCGCCAAAAGGGGACGCAAACTTTTCACCTTTTTCTTTGCTTCTTGAATAAACGGCTGAAAATTCAAGACCGTCAACAAGCTGTGTTCCCTTAACAAATTCTTCGGCAATCCAGCCTGTTCCTATAATGCCAATTTTTATCATAAAAAAACTCCTTACAAATTGTTATGAATTTATAGTATCATTCAGAATTTTTGCTGTCAACAAATTTATTTTTTTATTTGCATAAAAAGACAGTATATGATATGATTATTAAAAATTTTTCGGAGGAATTATAATGGCATCCCCAGTTAAAATACTTGAATTATATCTTGTTCGCCACGGCGAATCTTTAGGAAATATTGGCAAAGCGGAAATGTTTGATGACGACAGAAAATTTGACGCACCTCTTTCAGAAAAAGGTGAAAGACAGGCTCAGCTTCTTGCGGAGCATTTTTCATCTCTTCCCCTTGACGGGGTTTTTTCAAGCGGACTTCGCCGTTCTGTCCACACCGCCTGCGAGGTTGCCGCCCGTCAGCCAGAGAATGGAGCAAAGCAGGTTGAGGTTCACAAGCTTTTTACTGAATGCAACACAGGCGAAGAAACTGTTGGCAGAACGATTGATGAAATAAAAAAAGATTTTCCCCTTGCCGTTTCTGCACTTGGAACTGACGAAAAAGAAAAAGTGGTTTTTCACGGAAAAGATGACACCGACAGCCAGCTTCTTGAAAGGGCAAAGGAGGGCATTAAGTATATTCTTGACCGCTACCATAACGGCGAAAAAATTATGATTGCCGCTCACGGAGCCATAAATACATTTCTTATGTATGCGGCTCTCGGTCTTTCACACGAGCAGAGCTTTGACCCGTCATTTTTTAACACGGGCATCACAAAAATAATATTTTTTGAAAAAGGCACAGGCAGCTTTGCAGATACACACCTTGTTTATCACAACATTGTGCCGCACCTTTATAATGAAATGCCCGAATTCAAATTTTAACAAAAAGCGGGAACGGATTTTTGCAATCCATTCCCGCTATTTTTATTCCATATCATTTCTGATTACATTCATTATATCTTTGCAAACTCTTTGCCATGTGAATCGCTTTGATTTCTCAATTGCCTTTTGAGAATATGAAGCATAAAGTGCATTGTCTGAGCAGATTTTTTCAATAAGCTCCGCTAATTTTTCGGGGTTATCATCACGGATAAGTTCACCGTTAATGCCTTCATCAATCATTTCGGGCATAGCGCAGATATTTCTGCCAATGCAGGGCAGACCAAATGTCATAGCTTCAATAAATGCAATTCCAAAGCAATCAAATCTTGATGGCAACACAAAAAGATCACATTCCATCAAGAGATTTTTAAGTTCATTTTTATCAACAAAAGCATGGTTAATTATGCAGCTGTCCTCTTCGATTTTTTCTTTTATTCCGCAAAGGTGAAGCTGATATTTTTTGCCGTGTTTTTTCTCAAGAATTTTCATTGTGTCAATGGCAATATCAATGCCCTTGCGGTTGAAGTCAACACCTGTGAGCAAAAGATTTATTGTGTCCTTGCCCTCAATGCTTTTTGGCTTAATCTCAGGCAAAGCGATACCGTGCCAGTTTGCACCGGCATAAACTGTGTGAACTTTTTTTTCGTCAACACCAGTTGTTTCAATCATAGTTCTTGCAAGAAAATCGCTCATGCAAAAAACGCCTGCCGCATTCTGATAAATCGGTCTTACAAATTCAGATGCCGCCTTGAGCTTCTCCAACGGGAATGTATTATCGCAGGGAAGCGCACCTGTCTGCTTCAAAAAATCAATAGATAAATCATGTGAAGCGTCAGTGTAAACATAATAAGGCGGAAGATTTTTATTGGGCTGGTATCCGCCAAATTCAATTAAAACATCATAATCATTTTTGTTGCAGACTTCGCTTAAGATTTTGCTGTTAAGGGGATTCATCCATGCAGGACCAAGGGCGGAAACAGGATGCTTTTGCCTGATTGTTTCTTTTATATCAAGATGGCTGTAAAGATTTTTCTTTTTAAGTTTGTCTGTGTGATATTCTGAAAGATTAATTGTTTCAATTTCATTCTCTTTATACGAACATAATCCGTCATAAAGGCTCCATGGAGTGCCAGACCAAGAGCGTTTATTTTTAATATCAAAGGGAGCTGCCATTGCAATTTTCATCTTAAAAATTTCCTCCAAAAATACAATAATTACTTATCAAACAAACAAAGAATCATAATGCCTGCAAATGAAAGAATGATAGAAAGAATCTCTTTCTTTTTTGGCTTATTTGGTGTGAAATAGCAAAGAATTGTTGAAACGATCATCAGTCCGCCTGTAACAAAAGGATACTGCGCAGATGCGGGCAGTCCTCTTTTAAGGCTGAGCAAAAGAAAAAGATTTGCCACATTGTTAAGTATGCCGTAGCCAGCTATGTACCCTGCCGATTTTTTGGTGAGCTTTACTTTTTCATCTTTGCTGAAAACAAGCAGAATTGCGCAAAGCAAAATGCACCACAGAGCAATCATCATTGAGTAGCTGGCTTCATCTGATTTCACAAAATGTGCGTCATTATGGAATTTTGCTAAAACACCTGAAAGCCCGTTGAAAACGAAAACTCCTATGTAATAAACGGCACCGCCTGATTTATTACCTTTTTCAATGGTTAATGCGAGGGCGGCAACAATCAGAATAAGGCAAAGTTCTTTGCCGATGGTGAGCGTTTCGTGATAGAAAGTCAGCCCTGCAATGAATGGCAAAACCATTCCGCCAAGGGAGCAAAAAACGGAATACAGCGAAAGATTTATTTTGCTGAGAGCTTTAAGCGTGAACACAAAATATAAAATGGAATTAAGTGATGCAACAAGAGAAACTATCGCTGAAAAAAGCGTGAATTTAATCGTAAATTTGTTGATGATAAAAAGGATAATGAATCCGATAAGAAATGCACCGCCAGTGAACCTGAATGATGCACGGGTGTTGCTGTTGCCAAGCCGTTCATACTCTTCACTGAAAAACAAACCAAGTGAAAACATTACAACGGCGGCGCTAATAAGTGAATAGCTGATTAACATAATTTACCTCTTGAATTATTTTTGCCTTGACAAAAGAGCTTTTTTGATGTTGTCAATCACCATTGATTTGCCGAAAAGAAGCCATAAAGTAATAATTTCCACCGCTGTCATTGGCAAAATCTGCGTTGTGAGCCTTGAAATCAGTAAAGGCTTGAACGGGATTGAATAAAGAATAGAAATCCACATAGAGTTGAGCAAGAGACTTCCTAAAAATTCATTAAGAATAACGCTGACACTTATCTTAAAAATGTTTGTTTTTTCATAAAGAAAAACACCGAAGCAAATGCCTGTAAGCACTGCCGTTAAAGTGAAGCCCGGAAAATACGGACCAACAGGGAAAATCAACGCACTTGCAATGTCGCCAAGTCCGCCAACCAGTGCAGCGGCAACGGGACCAAAGAAATATGCGGCGAATGCAAGGATGATAAATGAAAAGCTTAATTTCAGTGTTTCTGTGTGCACTGACAACATACTTACGCCGATGTTGGCGGCAATGAGCAATGCCACAAGTGCAATGTTGCGTGGTTTTGATAATTCTTTTAATTTAATCATAAAAAAATACCTCCTTCGCTGAATAATAAAGAGGCATTGAAACGTCAATATTATAACAGCGGGATGCGAAACGCAGAAATGATTTCTCTTCGTCAGGCGACAACTCCCCGTCCGCCAGACGCTTCCTGCGAATCTACTCTGTTCAAATTTTAATAAATTCTAACACAACCCATTAAAAAAGTAAACTGTTTTTTCATTTCAGTTGAAAATATTTTTTATATGGTTTATAATTGAATAAATTCTGCACAAGGAGTAATTTTATGAAAAGCAAATATCTCAAAAAAATATTGACATCTATGTTTGCCCTCCCTTTCAGTGCCGCAGCAGGAATGCCTGTTTTTTATAAAAGCAATGCCTGCAAAGCACCAAAGCTTAAATTTAAGGATGACGGCAAATTCAGAATACTTCACATTACAGATATTCACGAGGTTGACCCTGAAATGGATGATGACCCTGATAAAACAGTTGCCATCACCTGCAGCCTTGAAACTGTAAATGTTATTAAAGAAAGCATTGAGCGTGCAAAGCCAGACCTTGTTGTTTTTGGCGGAGATAACCTCAGCGGTTACTGGCAGGAGTTTACATATGATTATGTTGAAAAAACAATCGACAAAATTACAAAGCCGTTAAGAGATAAGAATATTCCCTTTGCAATAGTTTTCGGCAATCACGATTCTGAAATTCAGAAATTTTTCAGAGAATTTCAGATGCTCTGCTATATGAGATACGATAACTTTATCGGCACTTTCAATGCAGAGGAAATGCACGGCTGTGGTAATCAGAATATTGTTATCAATGGCAGTAAGTCAAATAAGCCTGCATTCAACATCTGGCTTATGGATTCCAACGATTATCCCCACGATGAAACAGGCAAGCGTATGGATGGCTATGACCACCTTCACAAAGACCAGCTTGACTGGTATGAGCGCACCGCAGAGAAGCTTAAAAAAGAAAATGGCGGTGAGCCTCTTCCCTCAATTCTTTTCCAGCACATTCCCATTACGCAGGAATATGACGCACTTATTAAGGTTGACGCAACAACCGAGGGCGCAGTCAAGAGGGGCGATGATTATTACATAATCAATAAGGATTATCTTATCAGCGGTGATATGAAAGAAACACCCTGCGTGCCTGCAAATAAAGACAGAACACAGTTTGATTTATGGAAAAAGCACGGCGATGTTATTGCCGCATTCTTTGGTCATGACCATGTAAACAACTTTATTTTTGATGTTGAGGGCATCAAACTTATTCAGACATTCGGTGCAGGTTATCATACATACGGCACGAATCACGGCTCAAGGCTTATTGTGCTGGATGAAAATAACCCTCGTGAGTTTGAAACTGAAGATATTGTTATTGAAAGAATTACAGATGTTAACCTTGACTGATGCAGTTCTTCTTGACAAAATCTGTCAGAATGATATAATACTATAGAAAATTTTAATAGGAGTGATTATAATGCCACTTGTAACAACTAAAAAGATGTTTGAAGACGCTTATAAAGGCGGTTACGCTGTAGGCGCATTCAACGTTAATAACATGGAAATCATTCAGGGTATCACTGAGGCTGCAAAGAAGCTTAATGCCCCCCTTATCCTTCAGGTATCAAAGGGCGCAAGAGCATATGCAAACCACACATACCTTGTTAAGCTTGTTGAAGCTGCTGTTCAGGAAACAGGTCTTCCTATCGCACTTCACCTTGACCACGGCCCCGATTTTGAAACATGCAAGAGCTGCATTGACGGCGGTTTCACATCAGTTATGATCGACGGCTCAAGCCTTCCTTATGAAGAGAATGTTGCTCTTACAAAGAAGGTTGTTGACTATGCACACGCACACGGCGTAGTTGTAGAGGGCGAGCTTGGAACACTTGCAGGCGTTGAAGATGATGTTCAGGTTGAGGCAGGCAGCGAGAGCTACACTAACCCCGATCAGGTTGAGGATTTCGTAAAGAGAACAGGCGTTGACTCACTTGCAATCGCTATCGGCACAAGCCACGGCGCATACAAGTTCAAGCCCGGTCAGAAGCCCCAGCTCCGTTTTGACATTCTTGAAGAAGTTTCAAAGCGTCTTCCCGGTTTCCCCATCGTTCTTCACGGTGCATCATCAGTTATCCCCGAGTTTGTTGAGATTATCAACCAGTACGGCGGATCAATGCCAGACGCAATCGGTATCCCCGAAGAGATGCTTCGTCAGGCAGCAACAATGGCAGTTTGCAAAATCAACATTGACTCAGACCTTCGTCTTGCAATGACAGCAGCTGTAAGAAAGTATATGGCAGAGAATCCCAGCCACTTCGATCCTCGTCAGTATCTTAAACCCGCTCGTGAAGCAATTGAGGGCATGGTTGAGCATAAGATCAACACAGTTCTTGGTTGCGCAGGCAAAGCATAATTTAAGAAACTAAAAAATCAACGGCTTCCTGAAAAGGGAGCCGTTTTTGTTTACGGGTTGCAGTTTTGGCAGGGAACATATCCCATTGCTCTCATTTCAGCAGATGAACAATTATAGTATCTTTTATTTTCGTCGTTCATCCTTGCAACGCTTTCACACCATGAATGATGATATTTTTTTGAGTTTATGTTCGCAACATAAGTTCCGCTTGACCCTCTGTTGACAGTTGTGTTAGTTTTGGTAGTTGCCTTTGTGGTGGCTTTTGTTGTAGCCTTTGTTGTCGGCTTTGTTGTTGACTTAGTTGTAGCTTTTGTGGTGGCTTTTGTAGTAGTTTTTGTAGTCGCTTTCGTAGTCGGTTTTGTAGTTGCCTTAGTTGTTGCTTTAGTGGTTGGCTTAGTAGTTGCCTTGGTTGTAGCTTTGGTAGTTGTTTTTGTAGTTGACTTCGTGGTTGATTTTGTTGTAGCCTTTGTAGTCGGCTTAGTTGTCGGCTTTGTAGTTGACTTGGTTGTCGCCTTTGTGGTTGGTTTTGTTGTTGACTTTGTGGTAGCTTTTGTTGTTGCTTTAGTAGTTGGCTTAGTTGTAGCCTTGGTAGTTGCTTTAGTTGTTGACTTCGTGGTAGCTTTGGTTGTCGGCTTAGTAGTTGCCTTTGTGGTGGCTTTTGTTGTAGCCTTTGTTGTCGGCTTTGTTGTTGACTTTGTGGTAGCTTTTGTTGTGGTTTTTGTAGTCGGCTTTGTTGTTGACTTAGTTGTAGCTTTGGTTGTTGCTTTAGTGGTTGGCTTGGTAGTTGACTTGGTGGTAGCTTTGGTAGTGGCTTTAGTAGTCGGTTTCGTTGTTGTCTTAGTGGTCGGCTTGGTTGTAGACCTCGTGGTTGATTTCTGGGTCTTTTTTGTTGTTTCTTCAGCCGATGTAACATTTCTGCTTATTACAGTTGTTGTTTCCTCTTCGGTGGTGGTTTCGGTTGTAGTAGTTGTGGTAGTTGTTTCGAGTTCTTCTATTTCATCATACCATTGCAGCTCGCTGGCAGATGTGATAGCGGTTGTTGTGATTTTGTCCGCCGATTTCTCTGCATCTGAACCCATAAAGCCTAAAACAGCAAATAAACCCATGACGCTTACAATAATTGCGGCAAAAATCAGACATCCCTTTTTCTTTCCTTTTGATCTTTTCATAGCTACGCTTCCTGTTCGATAATGTAATATTTTTACAATTTTGTCCATTTTATCTCATATTGTTCAAAAAGTCAATGGCGTTATTTTCACTATATTTAAAAAATTTAAGCAGGTGAACGGAAACTCACCTGCTTTTGTATTATTCACAATATGGTATAAGTCCAACCTTATAAAAATCTTCGGGGTTATTGCGGATTATCCAATCAATATATGACGAAATCATTTTGCCTGTGAGCAGATAGCCTGCGGGATTAAGATGCCCCTCAAGGAAGAAATTCCTCTCAAATTCTTCATCATAAACGGGTGCATATTTTTCAAGGTCAATAACATATGTGTTATCAAAATACTCCGCCAGCTCTCTGATAACTGCCGATGCCTGCTGTGATTTATCACCGTACTTTTTGCACCTCGGAAGCGTTACAAAGAAAAACTTTGCTGTAGGGTTTATCTTTTTAAGTCGCTGAATAATCCTTGCATAATAGCCTGCAAAAGTGTTGGCATTGAGGTTGTAATCCTCCTCGTTAATATCCTTAACAGAGCCAGCCTCCATTCCTCTGTTTACAATATCATTGACACCGAGTGCCACAACATATGCCTGACAGAGCAAATCCTCGCTCCAGAATCCGTTGGCATCTGCAAAGGATTCCCAATATTCCTCTGCGGTCATTCCTCCACGGGAAAAATTTCTTGCTTTAAGCCCTGCGGCTCTTGCAATGTACTGACCCCATGAATACTGGAAGCAGTCAAGATAAACCTTGTCTTTGCCCTCTTCAACAATTTCAAATTCGCCCGATGAAAGGCTGTCGCCAATAAATCCCATTGCACGGAAAATGCCGCACATTCCACCGTCAGAAACAATGTTGTCAAGTGGCATTTCGCCCTCATTTTTTATGTATGGTTTTAAATTCATAAATACACCGCCTAATATAAACGGCAGAGCCGATTTTTCGAACTCTGCCGTGTTTTTTATTTTGCAAAACTTATTGCTCGGCTTTCACGAACAACATTTACCTTAATCTGACCTGGATATTCAAGTTCATCCTCAATCTTCTTTGCAATATCTCTTGCAACAAGAATCATCTGGTCATCTGAAACAGCTTCGGGCTTAACCATAATTCTGATTTCACGGCCTGCCTGAATTGCAAATGACTTCTCAACACCGCTGAATGAATTTGAAATTTCTTCAAGCTTTTCAAGGCGTTTGATGTAATTCTGAAGATTTTCTCTTCTTGCTCCCGGTCTTGCGGCTGAAATAGCATCTGCCGCCTGAACAAGGCACGCAACGATTGTTTTAGCCTCAACATCACCGTGGTGAGCCTGAATAGCGTGAACAACCTGATCGTTCTCTTTATATTTCTTGGCATATTCAACACCAAGCTCAATGTGAGAACCTTCCATCTCGTGGTCAAGAGCCTTGCCGATATCGTGAAGAAGACCTGCACGCTTTGCAAGCTTAACATCTGCGCCAAGCTCGGCAGCCATAAGACCAGCGATATATGAAACCTCAAGTGAATGGTTAAGAACATTCTGACCGTAGCTTGTGCGGAATTTCAGCTTACCAAGCTGTTTAATAAGCTCGGGGTGGATTCCGTTAACGCCAGCGTCAATAGCGGCTCTTTCACCAGCCTGCTTGATTGTATGTTCAACCTCTTTGCGTGATTTCTCAAAAAGCTCCTCAATTCTTGCAGGGTGAACTCTGCCGTCTGTAATGAGCTTTTCAAGAGTTCTGCGTGCAACCTCACGGCGTACAGGCTCGAAGCATGAAATTGTGATAGCTTCGGGTGTATCGTCAATAATAAGGTCAACACCTGTGATTGTTTCGAGAGTTCTGATGTTTCGTCCCTCTCTGCCGATGATTCTGCCCTTCATTTCATCGTTGGGCAGGGCAACAACAGAAACTGTAGCCTCCGCACTGTGGTCTGCGGCACAGCGCTGTATTGCTGTTGCAATAATCTCTCTTGCGAGAGCTTCTGATTCGTCCTTGGTTTTCTGCTCATAATCATAAACTTTAAGTGCCTTTTCGTGTGTAAGGTCATCCTCAAGTGTTTTAAGCAGAAAATCCTTTGCCTGTTCTTTGGTGAAACCCGAAATTCTTTCAAGCATCTCAAGCTGACTGCGTTTGAGTGTTTCTATTTCCTCATCCTTTTTCTCAGCTGCTTTGATTTTCTCTGCGAGGGTTTCTTCTTTCTTTTCAAGGTTTTCTGTTTTCTTATCAAGAGATTCTTCTTTCTGATTAAGACGACGTTCCTGCCGTTGAACTTCATTTCGTCTGTCTCTCAGCTCACGCTCCATTTCAGAACGCTGCTTGTGGATTTCATCCTTAGCTTCAAGAACTTTCTCTTTTTTAACTGATTCTGCTTTTGAAACAGCTTCGTTTACTATTCGTGTAGCTTCCTGCTTAGCTGAGCCAATGGCTGCCTCTGCAACCTTTTTGCGGTAGATAATGCCGACTGCAACACCAGCGATAAGGGCAACAACCACGCAGGCAAGAATAATGCCAACAAAAAATCCTGTTTTAATACTTACCAAAGTTAACAACACCTCCTTGTAGAATTTTAGTATAATAATAACTTCTGTAAATTATCATAAAGCGGTAATCCGCTGAGTTCATCTAATACGGCATATTAGACTACTATCCTCATTATTTTACATCATTTTGTAATTGATGTCAAGTTTTTTATTTGAATAGCTTAATAATATGTATATTTTATAATAAAATCGACTTCCAAAGCCTTACAATAAGAGCAAAAAATGGCTTTACAGACAAAAAAACTGCCATTTCAACAAAAGCCGAAACAGCAGTTAATCTGAATATTATTTTTCGAATTTTCCTTTTGCGTCAGGATCCATCCACACAGCGTTTGCAATTTTGATTATGTAGTTAACGATGAGGGATCTTACAGCATTGGGGATTTTGAATCCACTGAAATAAGCATAGAAAACAAGCAGCTCGCCAAGGTTGGGCAGTGCGTTTGATTTGATTTTTGCACCATTCTTTGTGAATTTAAAAATCATCTCACGGCGCTGAGTTCTGCCAAGGGGGCGAATGTTAAGCTTTAATTTATCGCCAATCCAGTTACCCTGAACAGCCATATCGAATTTGACATCGGCAATTGTTGCCTCAGAAATGGCAAAGTCGCCGTCAAAGCCAATATCAATGCTGTTTTTTTCGCTGTTTTTCTCTTTCCAGATGAATTTAGGTGTTTCTGATTTGAAGTCAAATTTGCAGTATTCCATTTTGCCTGCACGCTTGCTCCATGTGAAATAAGTCATAATGCCGAGGGCACTGATATTATCACGGATTTTAAGGTTAATCTTCTTACCGTCAACAAGCTTTTCCATCTTGTCATTTCTGGGTGTAGCCTCGCTCCAGTCATAACATTTGCGGATGGAATCTCTCTTGTACTGAGCAAGCTCCTCTGCCGATTTTTCAGAGGTGCTGTCAATAAATCCACGGGGGAAGAAGTTGAAAATATCTTTAATAAACTCATATTCACGGGGGTCTGATGCGTTGAACATAACGAATGCGTCATATTCGGGGAAGATAACTGAAATCTGACCGAAAAGACCATCAAATCTGACATATTTGGGGTTATTGTTAAGCCACATCTGATAGCCGTAGCTTGTACCGTCATGAATCACACAGGGAACCTTTGCAATATGTGATTTCTGGCAAACATCGAGCCATGATTTTGGAAGAACCTGTTTGCCGTTCCACATACCGTCCTGAAGATAAACAAGTGTAAACTTTGCCATCTGCTCAGTTGACATCTGAATACCCCAGCCGCCGGATTCAATGCCGTCATGGTCGCCTTCCCATCTGGGAATGCCCATTTCAAGCGGTTCATAAAGGCGTGGTGTAAGATACTCTGTAACTGTCATGCCAGAAACGATTGAAACGATTTTTGCAAGCATATAGATGTTTTCGCTGATGTAGCCCCATTTTTTATCGGGGTCGCAGCTGAACTTTTTATCCATATACATATCTGTCCAGTCGTTTGTTTCTTTGTTGGCAAAAAGGCTTATGGTTTTGCCTGAACGCATTGAAAGAAGAGAGTGGATAGTCTGCTTGTCAGCACGCTCTTTTTCTTTGCCTGTAAGCTTAGCATACTTCTCAGGGAAGAATGAATAAACCTTTGTGTCAAGGGACAGAAGACCTTCGTCAATTGCAAAGCCAACAGCTGTTGCAGTTACGGTCTTGCTGAAAGAATACATATCATGAAAAGTATTTTCCGTATAAGGTCGCCAGTAATACTCTGCGGCAACTTTGCCATGTCTGAATATCATAAGGCTGTCAAATCGGAACTTATTCTTTTCAATATTGTCAATGTATTCTGCCAGCACCTTTGAATCTACGCCTACGCTTTCGGGTGATTCTGCTCTTGGGAGCATAACGGTGCAGGGAATTGCGCTACTCATTGATAATATACCTCTTTTGGATTTTATTTCTTATCAATAACCGCTTTGCCGCCCATATAAGGTCTGAGTGCCTCAGGAATACGAACGCTGCCATCCTCATTAAGGTTGTTCTCAAGGAAAGCAATAAGCATTCTGGGGGGAGCAACAACGGTATTGTTAAGTGTGTGAGCAAGATATTTGCCGTCTTTGCCGTTTACACGAATCTTAAGTCTTCTTGCCTGTGCATCACCAAGGTTTGAGCAGCTGCCAACTTCAAAATATTTTTTCTGTCTTGGAGACCATGCTTCAACATCAACGCTCTTAACTTTAAGGTCTGCAAGGTCGCCAGAGCAGCATTCAAGTGTTCTAACAGGAATATCAAGTGAGCGGAAAAGGTCAACAGTATTCTGCCAAAGCTTATCAAACCACATTTTGCTGTCTTCAGGTTTGCAGACAACAATCATTTCCTGCTTCTCAAACTGGTGTATTCTGTAAACGCCACGCTCTTCAATGCCATGTGCGCCCTTTTCTTTACGGAAACAGGGTGAATAGCTTGTAAGAGTCTGTGGAAGTGATTCTTCGGGAAGGATTTTGTCAATGAATTTACCAATCATTGAATGTTCGCTTGTACCGATAAGGTAAAGGTCCTCACCTTCGATTTTATACATCATAGCGTCCATTTCAGCAAAGCTCATAACGCCTGTTACAACGTTGCTGCGAATCATAAAGGGAGGAACGCAATAAGTGAAGCCTCTGTCAATCATGAAATCTCTTGCATAAGAGATAACTGCTGAGTGAAGTCTTGCAATATCGCCCATAAGATAATAGAAACCGTTACCTGCAACATCTCTTGCGCTGTCAAGGTCGATGCCGTTGAACTTTTCCATAATCTCTGTGTGATAGGGAATTTCATAATCGGGAACGAAAGGCTCGCCATATCTCTGAACCTCAACATTTTCGCTGTCATCCTTACCGATAGGAACTGACGGGTCAATGATGTTGGGGATTGTCATCATAATCTTAGTGATCTTCTCATTGTATTCTGCTTCAAGAGCCTCAAGCTCTGCAAGACGCTGAGCATTTTTTGTAACCTGAATTTTAACTTCTTCAGCCTCTTCTTTTTTGCCCTGAGCCATAAGTGCGCCAATCTGCTTTGAGATTTTGTTTCTGCCAGCACGAAGAGCATCAGCCTCGCCCTTTGCGGCTCTTCTTTCTTTATCAAGTTCAATTACTTCGTCAACAAGAGGAAGCTTACTATCCTGAAATTTATTTTTGATGTTCTGTTTAACGATTTCAGGGTTCTCTCTTAAAAATTTCAAATCAAGCATTTTGATTGCTCCTTTTCTTAAATAAATAGAATAAATACGCAAACTGTCAATAATCTGCTTATAAACATACAAATGTATTATATTATTTCAACCGATATTTGTCAACAACAAACGCACAAAAAAGCGGACTTTCACCAAAATGAAAGCCCGCTGGGAGTTAAATATTATTGCCACTCGAACCAAACAGTGTTGTTACCAAGCTGTTTAAAGTTCTGACCCTCTACGAAGTAGAAGCTTCTTGCCTTACCTGTGTAGTTAGCAAAGATGTTGTCAACATCCTTCATAGCTTCAACATATGCCTTGTAAAGACCTGGGTCATTGAATTTCATTGTGCACTTAAACTTCATCTTAGGAACGTTTGTTGAGGGTGAAACGTTGATTGAGGGCTCGAAAGCGGTGAACCACCATGTTCTTGTGCTTCTTGTGAAGTCAGGCTCTGCCTTACCAAAGAGAGTTGATTTATCAGGATTATTATAGAAGAACTCAATTGTGAAGTCCTGATAATATTCCTGAGTAACAACGTTGTATGCTGAGAAATCGTCGCCCATACCTTCGGGACGGTTGTAGATACCGATTTCGCAGCCTGCGAATACAAGACCATAGAAGCCTTTCCAGAACTGAACCATCCAGTCTTTGCCGTCATAGTTGAATTTGATTCTTGTTGTGTCAAGAGGCATTGTGCCAACAACTGCAACACGGTCATACATTTCAGCATAGCCGAACTCACGCTGGAAGCCTTCACCTGTTGCATAGAAAACGCCCGCATTCATATCGTAAGCATAGCCGATAAGACCAACACCCTTTGCGTCGATAACGCAGCCTGTGTAACCGTCAACCATCATGTTACCTGCAAGCTTTTTAAGGTTATAGTCGTGGCGAGGGAACTCGTTGATGTTGCCAACCTTAAAGTTAAGTACATACAGAGCATCTGTTGAGTTAAGCTTGCCGTCATTATTAACATCAGCAGCGGTAAGACGAACAACGTCTGTAATAGCAATTTCACCGATTGAATGGTTGAGAATTGTAAGTGCATCTGCTGAGTTTACAATAGCATTTCCGTCTGCGTCGCCGCTTACATATGAAGCGTTTTCAGGGAGTTCGGGGTCAGCTGCAAAAACAGATAATCCCAAAGCGGAAAAAGCTATAATCAGCGAAAGAACAATGCATAATGATCTTTTTAAATGTTTCATAATTATCTCCTCCGATATATTATAGTTCTGCATCGAATGCTGTTATAAGGCCGACACATCTGCGCTGAATACAAAGTGCATCTGCCGAGTTTATAATGCCGTCATCATTTACATCTGCATAAATGGTCTGGCGGTCATTTAATTCAACAGTGCCAACCGTGCTTCTGAGCACAAGCAGGGCATCAGTTGAATTTATCATTCCGTCAAAATCAATATCGCCCATCATAAGAAGGGAGAAATTCGCCGTGAACTCAAATTTAGAGTCATACATCATACGAATCTGGTTGAATCCAGGCTTAAGAGTCTGACCGGGAATAATTTCAAATTTTTCGGGGCAGTCATCATATCTGACTGTTTCGGTTTTGTTGTTGTTATATTTTGTTGTTATGGTCATTCCGCTCAGGTCAAGCTCTGCACGGGGCTTTCCTCTGACCATAAACCAGTCTTTGTTAAAATCAAAAGTGGATTTTTTGGGAAGAGAGTTAAGGCTCACACTGGTGATTTCGTCAAGCTCAATGTAAATTCCGAAAGGAAGCGTCTTGTTGTTGAACAGGGCATACACTGTGTTATAGCCGAGCTTATACTGAAAATAGTCGTCAACAATTATCCAGTCAATAAAAGCATCATTTTTAGTGATGTAGCCTGTTGTGCCGTCTGAATACTCAGCCTTAAGCTTTATGCCGTCAAGATAAAGGTCATATATTGCAATGTTTCCGTATTTATCATAATACCAGTCAGAACCTCTTATGTAATGAGTAACAGTGGGAGCTTCTGCAACAGAAACCTTTTTAATAGTATGAAAATATACGGTTATGGGAGCGTATTCATCGTCAACATCATCAATGATAATGCAAGCTTCGTTTGCGCCGACTTTCCATTTGTCGTTGCGGGCAGCACAAAACATATTTGGTCCCCACGGGAATACATAGTAAGGAACCTCCATCCCCTCAAAGCCGATTACTGTGCCTCTGATGTCAAGATCCTTATAGGTAAGTATTGCACCCTTAGAATCATAATACCAGTCGGTTCCTTCATAATAATCAACCCTGTCGGGCATTTTTATAATACTCAGTGTAGGCTCCCCCGGGAATGCCGCAAAGGACATAAGAGAGCATATGGGCAAAATAAGAGAAATACACAAAACAAGAGCAATTACTTTGAAAAAAGCTCTCATCAGGCAACACCCACCTAATCTATATTTAAACACATTATACACAAATTAAAAGCGTGTGTCAATGCTTATTTTGCCTGTAAAGGGCAGTCAGATTTTAACAAACTGTAAATAACATAAAATAACTGTTGATTTATTGCGCGTTTTCTGATATTATATAGACAATCTCGTAATCGGGAGGTGTTTCCATTTGCAAACACTGCACCCGAAAGAATTATTAAAGGAGAAAGTTTTATGAAAAAGACAGCAAAAGTTCTTGCTCTCATTCTCAGCCTCATTATGGTTATGGGTCTTGTTTCTGCATATGTTATTGATGCAAGCGCAGCAGGCAACCCCACATTGAATGTTACACAGACAAGCAAAGACGGCAACAAGGTTACAGTTGCAGTTAACCTCACAAGCGGCAGCTTCAACGCTATGGATTTCCAGTTCAACACATCTTCAGGTGTTACCTGTGATTCAATTTCAGCCACTGGCGGATACGGCAACAAAAACAACGGTAAAGTTTCAATGGCTTCTATTGATGGTTACACAGGCGGTCAGGTTATCACAGCAACATTCACTGTTCCTGAAGAAGGCAGCTACAGCATCACAGGTTCAGCATCAAGCTGCACAGTTACAGATAACGGCGGCAACAGATCAGTTACTCCTGTTGTAAGCGGCTCAGCTTCTGGTTCAACATCAAAGCCCACCTCAGCATCAACAACAAAGTCAACCACAAAAGCTACAACAAAGTCAACAACAAAGGCTACTACTAAAGCTACAACAAAGTCAACTGGTACAACAAAGAAAACTGACCCCAATAAGTCAACAACAAAGGCTACTACAAAAGTAACATCTAAGACTTCAACAAAGTCAACTACTACAGCAAAGTCAACAACAACCACAGCATCAATTCCAACAACAGATCTTCCTGAGGATATCACATCAGAGAACGAGAGCACAACAGCTCCCGAGGATATTGAAACTTATGATGATGAAATCATGAACGAAGAGGACAATTGGTACTCAGGTGATGGAACAGACACCAGCACTGAAGCAGAAGAGGAAGAGAAGCCCGAACTCAACAAAAAAATGATTGGCGCAATCGGCGGTTCAGCAGCAGCACTTGTTGCAGCAGCAACAGCAGGTATCGTTATCGCAAACAAAAAGAAGAAAGACGAAGACGAATACGATTATTGATTAAAAGTCGGATAAGCTTACATATCCCTGCTCCTCTTTGTGAGCGGGGATTTTGTTTTCTCAAGAGATAAGTTGTGAATAATCGGTAAACTTTGCTTCAATTGCCCTTTTATACATAGTTTTTGAGCGGTTGATGATGTTTTAAACCTTGACTTATCTCTTAAAATGTAATATTATATATTAGGACTTACATAACTGTTATTGTTAAGGAGGAAGTCATAATGATAAAAGTCAAAAAACTGATAGCGTTCATAATGGCACTCGTTCTTGTGCTGAGCGTTACTGTTGTGGGCTCATTCGCTGAGCAGAAGGCAGCACCGCTTTTCACAATCAACGATGTTGAAACACGCCAGAGTGAAGAATTTGATGTTACCATTAAATTTGCACAGGATATTAAGCCAAGCGAAATAAATATCGCAGCTCTTGATGTTACACTCAATTATAACAGCGATGTTTTCACTGTTGTTCAGGTGGTTAAGGGCGAGGGTCTTAACGCTGCTTTTGCAAAGCTTGCAAACAGCACAAAGCTTCACCTTGAAACAGGCGACTATATCTATGGCGCAAGCTTTAAAGAAGAGGGCAAGGTAAACTTTGCTCTTTCAACAATGGATGGTTTCACATTCGAAAAAGACACTGATTTTGTAGTAATCACTTTCAAAGCAAAGGATTTTGCAAATCTCGAGGGCGACAACAATATGTACCTTGAGGTTACAAATGCTGCAACAAAGTTAGAAGGAGGTAAAAGCAAAGACACAACTGCTCTTTATACCCCCGTTTCAAACAATGTTAAGGTTGACATCAACCTTGCAACTCTTTGCGATTGGGATCTTGATGCATCAAAGAAAACTTACACTCTTGCTAAGTTTAAAGATAAGGATGCTACTTATTTCAACATTCCCGAAGAGTATGATGCAGAAAACGGAATTGGTGCTATGCCTGTAACAAAAATCAAGTACGGTGCATTCAGCTCAACCTCAAAGCTTCAGGAGGTTGTTCTTCCCGAATCTGTTAAAACAATTGATTCAGGTGCATTCTTCAATTGCTCAGGTCTCAGAAAAGTTACAATTTACGGTGAGGATGTTTCAATCGGTTCACTTGCATTCCTCGGCTCAAAGTCAAACCTTGTTATTAAATGCAAAAAAGGTTCTACAGCAGATAAATTTGCTAAGAACAACGGCATTAAGGTTGAATATTTTGAAGATATTTCAAGTTGCACATACAAGGGTGCTGACGAAGCTAAATATTATATCGGCACACCTGTTACACTTACAAACCTTAAGCTTTACAATACAAGCGGTTCATTACTTAAAGAGGGTAAGGATTACAACCTTGAATATGAAAACAATACTGAAATCGGAACAGCTACTGTTCATGTAATCGGTGCTGGCGAATATCCTGGTTCATTTGATATTCAGTTCAACGTTCTTTGCCCCTATCACACAGAGGGTTCTGAATATTACACAGAAACAGCAATTTATGCAAACTGCGCAGAGGGCGGTAAACTCCATAAGCAGTGCACATATTGCGGATACACAGATGATTCAGAGGTTCTTCCTCCTAAAGATCACGGTGAAAAAGAATGGAAAGTTACTCTTGAGCCTACCTGCCAGAAAGTTGGTAAGGAAGAGTGCGTTTGCCCCGATTGTAACGTAAGCTCAGGCGAAAGAGATGTTCCTGTTATCCCCTGCGATATGCAGATGTCATACATTAAAGAGCCCACATGCAAAGAACCTGGCGAGGGTCAGTATGTCTGCACAATGTGCGGCAGAGCAGAGCCCAAGCAGGAGCTTCCCATTGTTGATCATGATTATCAGTGGGTAACAGTTAAAGAAGCAACTTGCTTAGAAAATGGTAAAGCAGAGCTTGCATGCCGTTTCTGTGGTAAAGTTAAAGAAACAAAGGTTATTGAATGCAGGGGCAGCCACGAGCTTGCAGACTGGGTAACAATTAAAGAGCCCACCTGCACAGAGGATGGTTATAAGCAGAAGGTTTGCTCAGTTTGCGGCGAAGTTGTTGAAAAGGTTGACCTTTCCAAAACTGGTCATACAGAAGCAGAAGAAGCTGTTATTGTTGCAGCAACCTGCGAAAAGGACGGCACATCAAGCAAGGTATGCGCTACCTGCGGTGAAGTCCTCAGTTCAGAGGTTATCCCTGCAACAGGTCATAAAAAGTCTGAGTGGAAAGTAATTGACGAGCCTTCATGCGGTGTTTACGGTAAAGAGGGTATCGTATGCGAAAACTGCGGACTTGAATACGAAACAAAGCTTATTGAGCCTCTCACTCATGAACCCAGCGATGAATACACCACAATCAAAGAGCCTACCTGCACAGATAGCGGTATTATCGGCATTGTTTGCAAGCACTGCGGCACAGGCAAGGTTTATGAAAGAAAGATTGTTGAAGCTAAGGGTCATGAATTTAGTGATTGGGAATATGCAGTTGCTCCCACTTGCCTTGAAGAGGGATTAAGACAGCGCACCTGCTCAGCCTGCGGTGAAACAGAAATTGAAATTGCACCTGCAACAGGTCATAAGGAAGTTTATGTTCCCGAGGTTCGTCCCACATACAGAACAACTGGTGTTGAAAAGCTTGTTTGTGAATATTGCGGTCGTGATTATCACAAATCAAGAGTAATGCCAAAGGTTAACCCTGACCTTGACAAGAACGGAACAGTTTCATCTGCTGATGCTCTTATGATTCTTCAGCATTCAGTTGAGCTTATTCTTCTTAAAGAAGATGAACTCAAGGACGCAGATTGTAACGGCGACGGAAATGTAAACTCCACAGACGCACTGCTTGTTTTGCAGCTCGCAACAGGAATTATTACAGCTGACTAATTTAACGGGCGATGGTTTTTAACTATCGCCTTTTTTTATGATTAAAATAATTGCCAAAGGATTGATAACTATGCAGAAGCTTCCCTTTAAAGAGAAGATAGGCTATGGCGTTGGAGCCGTCGGTCTTGACCTGAGCTACGGTCTTTTCTATTCTTATCTTTCAATTTATCTTACAGATGCACTGGGAATTACTCCGTGGTTCCTGCTTATACTGACTCCTCTTGCAAGAATATGGGACGGCATCAATGACCCCATGATGGGCTCAATCGTTGACGTTTCACGCAACAAAATGGGCAAATACAGACCGTGGATTCTCCGTGGTGCAATTCTCAACGCAATTGTCCTTATTCTGATGTTTAACACCCCCGCAGGCATAGCAGGCTCAAAGGCTGTTTATGCTTATGTTGCAATTTTCTATGTGCTTTGGGGCATGACAAATACTCTTGCAGATATTCCATATTGGTCAATGATTCCATCATTTGCCAACGAAGAAAAAGACAGAAACCTTATCTCCACAATTGCAAGAACATTCTCTGGTCTTGGTCAGGGAATTATCGGTATTCTTACTGTTCCCATGGTTGCAATTCTCAGCCGTTCTAAAGAGAGCAGTCTTGAAAATATGTCCTCTGGCGATATTCAGAAAGGTCTTGGCAGCTGGGCGGCAATCTGCGCAGTTTTGCTTGTTGTTTTTGCAGTTGTCTGCGTTGCGTCAACAAAAGAGCGCAATGTGATTCAGGCAGGCGAAAAGTTCTCATTTAAAAAGGCAATCAGCGTAATTAAAAACAACGACCAGCTTCTTGTATTTATGCTCTTTGCAATGATTTCAAACGCAGGTTATTATATGACATCAGGCATCAGCAACTATTATTTCAAATCTGTAACAGGTGTTTGGGGCAATCAGTCAATCTTCTTCACACTTGGTGCAGTCGGTTCTGTTCTCGGCCTTCTTGTGATTCCTGTCTGCTCAAAGTTCAACCTTACAAACCGCTCAACTTATAAGATTTCACTTTCACTTGCAGCGGCTGGATATATCGGCATGGCAATTGTCGGCTACGGCTTCGGCGGCAATGTGTTCGGTCTTGGCGTTTGCTACATGGTTGCCTCAATCGGTATCGGCAGTATGTTTGTTAATCAGACAGTTATGCTTTCAGATATTGTTGACTATGGCGAGTATAAGCTTGGCACAAGAAATCAGAGCCTTACATTCTCTATGAAAGGCTTCTTGCAGAAAATGGCATACACAATTCAGAGCATCATTATGTATGCTTCATTTGGCATCACAAAATATCAGGTTGTTACGGGCAATCAGGTTGTTCAGCAGACATCGATGTCAAAGAGTGCAATTTCAGCTCTTATGTTCATCGTTCCCCCTCTTTTCATTCTGATTTCACTTGCAATCTTCTCAAAGAAATATAAAATTCACGGTCAGTTTAAGACTGAAATTCTTGAAGCAATCGCACAAAAAAGAGAAGCAGAAAACGAATAAAAATAACGGCAGTTCCTCATTGAGAGGAGCTGCCCGTTTCATTTATGCTGAAGCTTTCTTCTTTGCCAATGCTTTCGTAGCAAGCAAAAATGCCGTTAATTTCTTTCAAATTTTTGCCGAATTTTTCGTTGCATTTTTCGCTTATGAGCTGACGGTTTTCTGTATAATTTTCTGCTTCATTTATATACCTTTCAATGGCAATAAGTTCCATTTGTTTTTCATTAAGAGATGCTTTGTTTTTTGTAACAGATGAATACTCATCACATAAAATTCCTAAAGGCATTTTCTTATTTGAAAACGAAAGGAATTTTTCTTTTCTTAATAAAAATGTGCTGTTGTTTTCACCTTTTCCAAATGGAATTTTAATGCTCAAAAATGAAAGAGCATATCGTCTTTTTTTGCTTTCAATTTTGTGAAAAACTTCGTCAGAATTTACTGCCGATTTTATCACCGTTTCCGTTCTGCCAACAGCGTATCCCGAAGCGTGAGAATAGTGCGTTGATTCATCCTTGTTCGCCACAACTCCGCTGATAAGCACCTCTCCTTTTAAAACTGTGTTCAGCACCTTTGCAATTGGAGTTCCGCAATAAGGCTCCAGCAAAACAAGCTGTGCATCCTTATTTGCAACCACATTATAAAGTCCTGCGGTGTTCACAATTTCGGGGCTCGGCTCCTGTTCTTTGATTCTGATTGTTGCCCGTGAGCCGATAATATTTATTTTTATATCAGATATTCCCTCCGTGTTATTGCCAGCCACAAGGGCGGCTTTAACAGGGTCAGCGGTAAAAACTGAGCATCCAATGCGAAGCCCTGCATCCTCAACGGCAGAGATTATGTATTCCTCAGGGATTCTGTTGTTGCCCTCCACATCAATCAGCCAGATTCTTGTTGAAAGAAAAGAAAGGCATATAACAAAAATCACAATGCCAATTGGTATGCCGATTCTTTTGCGGTATCTGAAAATAAGAAAAGGCAAGCCATATTTCTTAATAATGCGTGCAGTCATTCCACTGTTTCTGGCAGCTGTGCGTATTTTTTTATACCCCTCAATAGAAGTGGAGGCGTAAATGCCGTCGTTCAGCGTTTCAACATCCCACAAAACAATGCCTTTTTGAGAGCAGAGATTTAAAAATCTTTCACCAAATCCGCCGCAGGCTCTGAACCTGACATATCCTGTGAATAACCTTAAAAAATTCAAAAGAAACATATTTATTCAAGCTCCAGTGAAACAATTTTGCCAGAGATAATTACCTGCGTGCATATAAAACTTTTAATAGTAAGGCTGTCGCCAAAAACGCAAACTCTGCTTTTGCCAACATTTAGCTTAATGCAGCCATCGCCATACTCCGCAACATTTTTGCACCCGTCAACAATAACCGTGTCTGTGAATAATTCTATGTGAAATCCGCCACTGCAAAGGTCCTCGGGAAAGTCAAATTCTTTTGCAATGTCAGAAATTTTTGAAGCTCTTTTTTTCATCATATCACCATAATAAAAATTATTTTCTGCCATATATATTTATGGGTGATAATAGTGAAAAATACCGTAAAAAATGTTTTTTTATGCTTGATTGTTTTGGCGACAATGGGTCTGTGCCTTGTTAAAAACAGCGCTGCTTCGGCTGGTGTTATTGATGCTATAAAGCTTTGCGGCGGAACGGTTATTCCGTCCCTCTTGCCGTTTATGGTACTTTCGTCTTATATAATAAATTCAGGTCTTGCATCCTCAGCAGGCAAATTTTTGGAGCGACCTTGCAGAAAGATTTTTCGCTTGCCGGGGGATTCTGCGTGCATAATTTTTTTGAGCATGATTGGCGGTTTTCCTGTGGGCGCAAAAATGATTTCTTCTGCGGTGGAGAAAGGAAATCTTACAAAAAATCAAGGCAGGCGGATGATGCTTTTTTGCGTCAATGCAGGGCCTGCGTTTATAATAAATATTGTGGGAGTGTCCATGCTCGGCAGTCAGAAAGCAGGAATAATTCTTCTTTCTGCTACAATTTTTTCTTCACTTTTAGTTGGATTTCTTACACGATTTTTTGAAAAAAATGACGAGAAAAAAATCGCCCACGCATCACAAAAAATTACAGGCGGAGTGCTTGTTGAATCTGTTGAAAGTGCAATAAAAACAATTGTTTATGTGTGCGGATGGATAATCGTTTTCGGTGCGCTCCGTCAGATAATCAGCGATGCAAGCTTGCCCAGCAATTTAAAGCTATGGGCAGATATGCTTTGCGAAGTAACTAACGGATGCAAAACAGCCAGCGTGAATTTCCCTGTGGCGGTGTGTGCGTTTATTCTTGGATTTTCGGGCTTTGCTGTTCATGCGCAGGTGTTGCCGTTTTTCAGCAGTGTGGATTTAAAGTACAAGCTGTTTTTTGCCTTTCGCATAGTTAACGGTGCGGTGTCGACGGTGGCAGCTCAGTTGCTTTTTCATTTCTTTCCTTGTGAAGTGCAGGTTTTTGCGTCTGAAGCGCAGATTGTGCCTGTTTCATTCTCGGTTTCCGCATATGCTTCTGCAGCGGCAATAATTACTGCATCTCTGATTATTTTAGACCTTGCCCCCGCACGAAAAGTGTGATATTATATATAAGAGTAAGTGCCTGCGTGGCATATTTTGAAATCGGGATGATGAAAATGAAAAAGAAATTGTTTAATATTGATGAATCTATAAAAATGTGCAAAAACTGCACATACGGCAAAATGATGACAGAGGAAGAAAAAGTTCTTTGCGATAAAACAGGAATAAGAAACCCCGATTCCTGCTGCAAAAAATTCAAATATGACCCTCTCTGCCGTGTTCCAAACAAACAGCCCGAACTGACTAAATTTACAGAAGAAGATTTTGCTCTTTAAGGTGATTGTATGAAAAATAAATTGTTAAAAATCGTATCGCTTATAATCGTTTTCTGCGTTGTTACAGGTCTTTGCTCATGCAAGCTGACCCACAAGGAAATTGCAGGAATTATGACAACAAACAGGCAGGTTACTCTGCCCACTTCAAGCAGAAATGTTGCACAGAAAAAAGACAACGAAGTTACCGCCATTGCCCCCGAAGGCAATAAGGCTATTATAAAATATTTCAACAGAGCGCTTGAACTTTTTTATCAAAATGATATTGAATTTACAAGAAAAAAGACAACAAAGCTGGAGTCATATTCCGCAGGCACACTGGCATCTGTTTCGGGTGCAACTGCGTCCTACACATCAATGCTTAAGTCTGCCTGTGCAGATATGATGGGCGTAGGCTCCCTTGAATCGACATATTATTTTGGCGATGATATTTCATTTGCGTTTGCAATAAAACCTGTTACAGAGGATCTCGTTAAAAAATGCTCTGCATCTGCAGAGGGCAGTAAGGTGAATGTCAGCTTCACGTATAGTCCCTACATGGGTGATTTCAACGATGCTATTAAAAATCTTACACCCGATTACATGGCAACATCCGATTTCACAAAAAGAATTGCAGGTTACGGTGCGAGCCAATCAGGAGCGTCCACTGAAATAAATTCAATAAAACTAAGTGCAGTTATTGATTATTCAACAAAAAAATTCGAGTCTGTCAAGATTGAATATGTAACAAAATTCTCTGCAAAAGAGATTTCGTTTGACTATGTTTCAGGCGGACCGTTGAGTGGAACAACAAAAACAGTAATATCATACGGTAATTTTAAAGAGAAATAATATGGAAGATAAAAAAATAAACAGCATTTGTGCCATTTCGGGCAAATGCTCCGGTTGTCAGCTTAATAATCTGACATATTCACAACAGCTTAAATTAAAGCAGAGCAAGGTGAATAAGCTTTTTTACGGCATAATTAAGCCCGAAAAAATTGTTGCTTCGCCTAAGCAGTTCCGTTACAGGAACAAGGCAAGTGCAGTGTTTTTTGAAAGCAAAAATAAAGAAATCCGCTGGGGAATTTATCAGTCCGCTACGGGTGGAATTTGTGCCGTTGAAAAGTGCTTTTTGCAGACAGAAAACAGCGATAAAATTTTTAATTCTATTGCACAGCTTTTAAAAAGCTTCAAAATAAAAATATATAATAATAAAACTAAGTCGGGATTTTTCCGCAGTGCCGTTGTGAGAAATTCACCTGCAACAGGCGAAACAATGGTGGTGCTTGTTACAACAGACGGCGAGCTTCCAAAGGAGCGTTCTTTTGTGAATGCCCTTATTAAAAAGCACCCCGAAATCACAACCGTTGTGCAGAGCATTTACACAGGCGATGCGGTGCTTATGACGGGTGAAAAAGAAAAAATTCTTTTTGGCAATGGCTACATAACAGATGAAATTCTCGGCAAAAAATTCAGAGTTTCCGCTCACTCTTTTTATCAGATAAATTCAAAGCAAACGGCACAGCTTTATAAAACAGCTGTGGAGCTGGCTCAGCTTGAAAATGGCGAAAAATTTCTTGATGCTTATTGTGGCACAGGCACAATTGGCATAATTGCATCATCGCAGGGCGCAGAGGGCACAGGCATTGAAATCAACCCCACCGCCGTTGAGGATGCAAAAATAAACGCTCAGCTAAACGGAGCGAAAAATATGACATTTGCCTGCGGAGATGCGGGCGAGGTGATTGAGAAATCAAACGAGAAATATGACACTGTTTTTATCGACCCGCCAAGAGCAGGATGCAGTAAAAAGTTTCTCATTTCCCTTGTTAAAGGTGCACCCAAAAGAGTGGTTTATGTTTCGTGTAACCCCGAAACGCAGGTGCGTGATGTCCGCTTCTTGATGAAAAATGGCTATAAAATCCATAAAGCCATTCCATTTGATATGTTCCCCCACGCAAACCACGTTGAGAGCGTGGTTCTGTTGAGTAAAGTACACAATTGAAATCAGAAACAGTAATTCAGAATTTACCATCTATGGAGGGTTATATGCGAAAGAAATTAATAAAAACAGGAACGACAAGTTCAGATATCACATATTACATTTATGGTGATACTGACGGAACGGTATATGCTGAAACTTTGTGCAACAGGCACTACGCTATTGCACAGAGTATTGATGAGTTCTATAAAATTCCAGCATCCAAACTGGAAAGTCTGATTTACAGTGCAGAGATGAGCATCGCAAGATAAAAAATCGGTCTGTTTAATGCTAAAGAAAGAAGATAAAAAAATGAGCAAATATGCAGTGATTGACCTTGAAATGTGCCGCATAAATCGCACATTTGAAAAAATTCCGTACCCTTGCAAAAGCGAAATAATACAAATCGGTGCTGTTTTACTTAACAACTCTTTTGAAGTAACAGAGAAATTCATGTCTTATGTTTCGCCAGCATACGGAATAGTTGACTCATACATAGAAAGTCTTACAGGCATAACACGGAAAAACACCAATTCTGCTCCCGACTTAAAAGACGCTCTTGAGGCTTTCACTTCATGGCTTCCCGACGATGCAACAATTGTAACATGGAGCGAAAATGATGAAGCACAGCTCCGAAAAGAAATGGCGGCAAAAAGAATTGTGATACCGAAGCTTGGGGATATGCTGAGTTCATATGTTGACTGTCAGGTTATTTTTGGAGAAAAAATGAATTCACCAAAGGTTTACAGTCTTTCTGAAGCATTAACAATTACAGATATTAACTATGAAGACGGTGCACATGATGCTCTTGTTGACGCATACAACACCGCTTTGCTCTTTGCAAAACTGCAAAATGAAGAAAATCTGACTCTTAACAGATATTATTACAGCGAGGGTAAGGACGAGCATCTTTCGTCAAATCCATTCGCAGAGCTACTGAAAGACTTTTAAGAATAATATAAATTAACCTCCGTTCATTGAGCGGAGGTTTTTTGCGCAAAAAAAGAGCCGGGGATTGCTCCCCGACTCCCGTGAGTCATTTTATGCGATTAAGCGTCAAATGTGTAAGTGAAGAAAGTGCCGTTGCTCTTATCAAAGATAGTCCATGTCTTGTTAAGACCGATCTTCTTGATAAGGCTGTTCTGACCTACAGATACTTTAAGGATACCGTAAACTTCAACTGTGCCGTGAAGGTCAGCATCAACATCGAGGTCTGAACCAGCAATTGCTGCTGAAACAGCGTCAACTGCTACGTTAACAGTGCTTTCTGTGATTACATTGCCTTCGCCATCAAGGAACTTGAGTGTTGCATAAACGCTAGCGCCGATACCGCCTGTTACGTTTACGTCAACTACATCATAACCAAGGATGCCGAGACCAAGACCTACACCAAGGCAAACTGAGAAATCGCCAGCTGCGTTGATCTGCTTGTCAAGCTTCTCTTCGTCATGGATGAATCTGCCCTTGTTGTTGATGATTTCATAACCTGAATAGTTGTTTGATGTAACAACTACCTGCATTGAACCGTCAACGCCGATAACAACTGAGAAATCAATTGAGATTGTGAGAGAAGTGTTGCCGATCGGAATATCAAATTTTGCAATGTCAATCTTTGATTCGCCTGACTTAACTTCGAAGAGACCCTGCTTAACTCTGTCAAGGAATGTAACAGCGTCTGCGCCCTCACCGAGCTCTTTTTCAGCGAGTGAGCATACATAGCCGCCGCTGATTGTTGTTGTGTCAACAAGAGTGTACTTAGATGTAAGATATACTTCGTTGAACTTAAGGTTCTTGATGCTTGCATCAAACTTAGCATTGAGCTTAAGGTTCTGAAGGTCATACTCTTTGCTTACGTTAACGTTGCCGTTACCAAGAGACTTAGAAACGCTGAATTTAAGACCAGTGTCTGTAACCTTTGCCTTAACCTTGAAGCCTTTTACTGAGAAGCTGATGTTGATCTTCTGAAGAAGGTCAGCATTGTAAAGAGCGTCAAAAGCCTTATCTTTAAGGTCTGTGAAAATAGAATCTGTTGCGAAATCAGAAGCGCCTTCGCTTACAACAGCACCTGTACCGTCTGTGATAACAGCAGCAGCAAGGTTGGGAGCGAATGTGCCTTCGTAATCAACGTTGTCGATTACATCTTCAGCTTCAACAGCAGCTGTTGTAACAACATTGCCGTCAACTGACTCTGCAAGG
This sequence comes from Acutalibacteraceae bacterium, assembly GCA_045598085.1. Taxonomy (GTDB): domain Bacteria; phylum Bacillota; class Clostridia; order Oscillospirales; family Acutalibacteraceae; genus CAG-488. The sequence continues at coordinate 70,755 of JAZLLI010000017.1, read as the reverse complement.
TAAGCTTCGTTGCCAGCTACGAAAATGTCGCCAGCGTCGATGCCTGCATCCTCAGAGAATGTGATAACGTCGCCGTCTGCTTCGAAGTCAGCGTCAACAACTTTTACGCCGTCAACATACTGAACGTCGAATGCGCTCTCTTTGAATGTTTTGTTGTTTGCAAGCTCAAGTGCGCAGTCAAGTGCATCCCAGCAATCGTCTGCATCCATTGCTCCTACAGAAACAGTGTTGAATGTGCTTGTAGCGATTACGCCCTTTGCAACTGCAACTGCAACCTTGTCATAAGTAGCAAGCTTATCAGCGTTCTTAATTTTAACTGATGCAAGCTCTTCAGGTGTAGCAGTAAGGTTTGCAGCATTAACGAGAGTAGTTGCTACGAAATCTGCTGTAACAGGCTCTTCGAGGTCGAGTTTGTCTGTGTCATAATCAACGAGAACGCCCCACTCTGATGCAACTTTAACTTCATCAAAGTCATCGTTTTTAGCAAAACCAAACTCTACATCAAGCTCATACAGCCAATCGCTTGTAGAAACTGTATCAGTACCGGGAGCTACGAAGCCAGGTACGATAGAGCTGATAACAAGCATGATAACCGCCATGATTGTTGAAAGAATTTTTGCCATGTGTTTTTCCTCCTAATAAAATTTAGTTAAGGGAATCCGCACGGATAAAAGTGGTACAGCGCTAATACTACTTTAAAAAGTACCCGCCAAATCAGTGAATACATCCGTGAGTATAAAAACCCTCATAATCATTATACTCTAAAAAGTAAAAAAAGACAAGATATTTTACAAAATTTTTCAACCGCACTAAAGAATTTTTAAACTATATGCCTTATAAATCCAAAAGCGAATAATTACAGGGCAATATGAACAAAAAATTTAAAAAAGGGGTTGATTTTAGCCCCGCTATAATATATAATTGATAGGCACTTCGGGGTGTGGCACAGTTTGGTAGTGCGCTTGGTTCGGGACCAAGAGGTCGCAAGTTCGAATCTTGTCACTCCGACCAAAATAAAAAGGCATCGCTTTTGGCGGTGCCTTTTTGCTATTATTTAGGTTTCAATCAATCTTCTGTTGACTTTTTATTTTTCATAAGTGATGAAATGAGGAAAACAAGGCAGGCAACAAAGATAATTGCAATAACAACAACTGCAACTGTTTTGCCTTTGCTTGAAATGCCCTCGTTTGCAACTGTAACCTCTGTTTCAGCTTCAGAAGTTGTTGATTTCTTTGTGCTGTCTTTTGCAACAAGCGAATTATCTGCTGTGGTGCTTTCCGTTTCGGCTGATACCGCACTCTGACCCTCTGCGCCAGACGGAGCTGTTGTGCTCTGACCTGCGCTGGCTTCGGGGAGCTGACCGCCCTCAACAGTTGCATCTGATGATGAAGATGATGAACCTGTTTCAAGGTCATAATCAACAGATGTTTTTATATCCTGAAAGTTTTCGTTCTGACAATTCTCAAAAGAAAGAGAAATATCTGAATCTGAAAGGTTAACACCTGCAATCTTTGAGAATTTTAATTTGATAATTGCGCCGTCTTTATTAACAATCTTAAACGGAAGCGTTGTTGCAATTGAAATTTTGATAGGGTTGCTGTCGCTGTTGGCGTTGAATATTGTCATTCCGCCCTGACCCTCAAGATAATTTTTAAATGCCGCAAAGCCTGAGGCAAACTGGCAATTTTCAAGTGTCAACTTGAGGCTGTTATACTTAATGCTTGCATCAAGTGCACAGAATCCTGTTCCGCCTGCAAAATCAAGTGTTACTGTAACGCTTTTTTCATCCTGTGAAACAACGCAGAGCTTGAAGTTTGCGCCGTTTGCCGCATTAACTGTTATTGGGATAAGTGAGAGAACCATAACAGCGCAGATAAGAACCGCAAAAACTTTTTTCAACATATGAATACTCCTTTATATGGGCATCTCGGCTTTACCGAATGCCACATCTTTTATTGTTTTAACATCAGTGGAGTCAACCATTCCGTCAAAGTTGATGTCCACTGCTTTTTTCTGAATTTCTGAGTATGACACCTTGCTGTCTGCACCCTTTGAAATGTTAAGTGCATCAGAAAGGTCGATACCGTCGCAGATTCCGTCTCCGTTGCAATCGCCCGAAACGATAATTGTAAGTCTGTCTGCAACCTTGCCGCCTGATGTGATAGTGAGCAGACTGCCTGTGCCAACAAAGGAACCCTCGTCAAGCTTCATTGTGTAGGTTGTGCCACTTGAAAGTGAAATGTATTTTTTCATGAAATCAGCTTCGGTCATGCGCTCGTCGCCGATAATCACAATGCCTGTTTCAACTTTTCTTGGTGTTTTGATAAATGAATAAGCGGTTTTGCCACTTCCTGCGGCAAAAAGCACAATGTTTGTGTTGCCCATGGTAAATTCTGCCTCATCACCATAAACAGGCGCACCGCCATTTGATGTTGCCCAGCCTTCAAATTTCTTTTCTGTCTGTGGAATGTTCCATTTGGGGAGCTTTACATTGCTTCCTTTTTTAGCTTTGATTGGCTCAATGCTTCTGCCGTTTACACCTGTTACAAAGCAGATTGTGCCGTAAAAATCAGCATAGTCAAGCGAAATCCAGCATTTTGTGCCGTTGCCGTTAAACCAGCCCCAGTTATCCTGAATACCATAAATAAAAATGGTGTCTGCATAATGGAGCTGTGTAACTGCACCGTATGATGTGGCAGGACCTTCTCTAACATTCAATGAATCAACATTTACAATGTAATAGCCAATGCCGCTTTTTTGTGAAATATATTCAGATGTTTTGCTTGTGTTAGAGCTGAGCTTAATCCATCCCATTCCGTTATCATAGGGAATTGCACCCCAGCCGTTATAGGCATAATTCACATAAACCTCACTGCCAGCAGGGAGTCTGCCCGAAAGAGGACTTGAATCCGATGCCCATGACCTTACATCGGTAAGGGTCATAGTTTTATACATTCCGCTTTTGGAATAGTCATTGTCATTGGCTGAGGGATTATATGAACCCGAATATCCGTTGTAGCTGTATTTTTTAATAAATTCGGGGTAGTTAAAATAACATTCGCTTATATCAACCTTGCCTGATACACCGTCAATATTGCCTGAGTCGGTATATTGCCACATACCATATTTACCGCTGTATGAGCACTGCTCAGCATACTGAGCAACCCACAGGGGATAGCTTGTCAGTTCATAATCATAAAGCATTGACTGAAGCCAGTAGGTGTTGGCATAAATGCCTGCGTAATAACCTCTGTCTTTCATAGTCTTGCAGAAAGCAAGGGCAATGTCAGTTCTCTGCCTTGTGTTAAGGGAGGTCTGCAAAACAGCGTCCTCCATATCAATATAAATAGGCATATCGGGTTTGCAGTTATAGGCTTCAAGCTTGTCTATCACCCACTGAGCCTCTTCAATAGCCTCGTTTTCATTCATTGCCAGGCTATAAAAATAAACACCAAAGGGCAATGAATACTGCTTTGCACCGCTTAAATGTGAGCAGAACATATTATCTTCAACAAGGTTTCTTACAGTTGAACCACGGTAGCCTATTCTTGCAATAACACCGTCAACAGATTTTGATGTAGCGCTCCAGTCAATTGTTGAGTTCCATTTTGAAACATCTATAACCTTTAACTTGGCAGCACTTGGCTCAGCAGCTGTTATGTTAACAACCAAAGAAAGAAAAACAATCGCCGCAACAGCCGCAGCAATTACCTTTTTAATAGACATGAGCCGCCTCCTTTTTACATTTTATACACTCAACTAATTGTAGCACAATAAAAAATTTTTGTCTATAACTATCACGAATTTCTTGAAAGTTAAATTTTAGGTGTTATAATCATAATAGTTTATTTTAAAAGGAATTTGTTATGGAAGAGAAAAATATTTTCAACAAAAATTTATCATTCACACTTCTTGCCATTGCCGCAACAGCCCTTTGGGGTACTGCATTCCCCGGAATTAAGCTTGGCTATGAATGGTTTGGCATTGGCGACACAGGCTCAAAGCTTTTGTTTGCAGGCATCCGCTTTATTATTGCAGGCTTTATGGTGCTTGCGGTTTATGTTATCAGATACAAAAAGTTCCCCGTACTTCAGAATAACGAAATAAAGCCCGTGCTTCTGCTGGCTCTTATTCAGGTGGCAGGCGATTATTTCTTTTATTATCTTGGCCTTTCGGTTACATCGGGCGGAGTTGCGGCGGTAGTCAATTCATTTGACACATTCTGCGCTGTTATTTTGGTATCGTTGTTTTTTAAAAATGACAAGCTCACTATGCAGAAAGTTATCGGCTGTATTATCGGTCTTACAGGCATTGTGCTTATAAATATCCGTGGCGGTTCAGATATTTCATTTAAGCTCACAGGCGAGAGTTTCATTCTTATTTCAGCTCTTTTTTCAACATTTGGTGTTATCATCAACAAAAAAGCCGCCCTTGAGATTAACCCTGTTATGCTCACAGGCTATTATCTTCTCATAGGCGGTGCTATTCTGACGGCTATTGCCATTCCCTTAAAGGGGCATATTTCATTTTCAAATATCAAGGCTGACCTTTGCCTTGTTTACCTTTCAATGGTGTCTGCGCTGGCATTCCTTATCTGGTCGGGACTTCTTAAATATAATAATGTAAGCAAGACCAGCGTTTTTAAGCTGATGACACCCATATTCGGCAATGTTTTTTCTGCAATTGCACTGAGCGAAAATATTTTTACCCCTGCTCATTTAATTTCTGTTTTGCTTGTAGCAACAGGCATTGGCATTGTTAATTATCAGAAAAAATAACATCTGCTGTTCTTGCATTTGCAAGCTTTAAAATGAGAGCAGGCGCAATTTCAATCTGATGACCGATTTTGCCTGCGCTGACAGTTACTGTTTCAAGTGAAGAAACATCCTGCTGAAAGAAAGTTTTAAACGGCTTTTTCATGCCAAGGGGACTGCAACCGCCGTGTATATATCCTGTCAGCGGAAGCAGTTCTTTTTGCTTAATCATTTCAATGTTCTTTTCGCCTGCTGCCTTTGCGCATTTTTTTAAATCAAGCTGAGCCGCAACAGGAATAACAAAAACATAATTTCTTTTAGATGCGCCAACGGTTACAAGCGTTTTGTAAACAGTTGACGGGTCTTTTTTTATAAAGCTTGCAACAGTGATTCCGTCAGTTGGTACGTCATCGCCAACGGGATATTCGTGGGGAATATATTTTATTTTTTTCTGGTCAAGAAAACGCATAACATTTGTTTTAAACTCTGCCATAGTTTGCTCCTTAAAAGATGATAAAGGAATTTTACAACCATTGGGGCAGATTGTCAACCTTACATTCCGCCTTTAACTGTTTTCTGCATTATTTCTGCCATTTCAAGGAATTGGTCTGCCTTGATTATGGCAAGTCCCTGCGCTTCATCCCCAAGCACCACAAGCTTTGTGCCAGCTGTCAGGGTGAAAAGCTTCCTTGCTTCGGCAGGGATAACAATTTGCCCTTTATCGCCAACAGTTACAACACCCAAAAGATGCTTGCCCTTTGGCGGAGCAGAAAGTCCGTAATTTTCTTTTGCTTCAAAATTCACAAGGTCGTCAAGGGTTACACCAAAAATCTCTGCAAGGGTTTTGCATTTCTCAATATCGGGCAGGGTTTCACCAGACTCCCATTTTGAAAGTGCCTGACGGGAAATGCCGACTTTTTCTGACAGCTCCTCCTGCGACATACCTGTTAATTTTCTGAGAGTTGTAAGATTTTCATTAAACATAATCAAGCCTTCTTTTTTCGTGAAATTCCAAGAACGCACCATCTGAAAAACGGTATGCGTGAAATGATCTCATAAAGCAAAATCGACACCGCAAACGCTGAAACAAGAGCGATAAAATAAATCAGAAGCGGCGGCAAAGCAGTCTGCTTCAAAAATAATCCGCACAGTGAAACGGGCAAATAATGAAACACATAAATGCCCCAGCTTTTTTTATTCATGAAGCGTGTAAATGCCGTTTCTTTGTTGCAGTATTTTTTCATAAATCCAAAAATTGCAAGGCACGCAAACCAGAGAAATGCCACCGCCAACGGAGAGTTTACAACAGGCTCAACGGCAAAGTTTTTGCCATAATAAATCATTATAAAAATTGAACCTAAAATCACCGCAACAGGCAGGGTGAAAAATCTGATTTTCACCAGGCAATCTGTTGCCTTTTCGTGAGTGAAAATATAGTAGCCAATAAGAAAAGAAAATCCGTAAATTCCAAAGCGGTAAACCACCACAACAGGGGTATTGAGAATCTGCGAAAATCCCCACATCAGAACACCGAGAATGAACATAAAAATCGGTGAGCCTGCAACTTTTTCACAACGATTATAAAGCCTGCCTTTTTCAATTTTTCTTATAAGTAAAAGCAAAACAGAAAAAAGCCAAAGCAGCTGAATATACCACAAAACTCCCGTGCCCGAAACAGCGGTTATAAGATACAAAATCGGTTTTGGCACATTGCCCATTGTTTCAAATGCGTGTCCAAGCTTCATGCTGACAATGCCCTGAATCCACTGAAAAACAAAAAGACCGATTGTTGACGGCACAAGAAGCTTTACCGTTTTTGAGCGGAGAAATTCTTTTTCACTGTGATTATCAAGATAATATTTTGCGCACATTCCCGAAACAATAAAAAGCAAAACCATAAACCAGGGGTAGAGTGCATACTGTATAGCATCCTGCCACTGGTGAGGCTTAAAAGGTCCAGCCACGCCCTCGCTTGCAACGCCGTTAAACATATAAATCACATGGTAAATCACAACCAGCGAAACAGTTCCCCAGCGGATGTTGTCTAAATAATATTTTCTCATAAAATTCCCACCTTTGCAATAATTCTTAACAAAATAATATAAAAAAACTGCCTTGCGGTCAACCAATCAAAGTTAACATACAAGACAGTTTTTTGTTATGAAAAATTGCGAATCAGTCTTTCAGCACATAGCCTTTGCCACGGATAGTGTGAATGAGCCTTAAAGCGTTTTTGGGGTCAACCTTTCTTCTTAAATAGCTGACATAAACATCAATCACATTTGTGCCGCCCTCATAGCTGAAATTCCAGATATGGTTCTCGATTTTTTCACGGCTTAAAACAATGCCCTTATTCTGAATAAGATATTCAAGAAGCATATATTCTTTTGCAGTGAGGCAGATTGCTTCACCGCCTCTTGTAACGGTGCGTGTATCGGTGTTTACCTCAAGGTCGGCAGCTTTAAGCACATTCGGGGACTGAGCAGACAGGTTATTCACAACGCCTCTTACTTTTGTTATAAGCTCGTCAGAAGAGAAGGGCTTAACAAGATAATCTGCGCCCTCACTCATAATATCTTTCATATTCTCGTCAATAGAATCTCCAGCCGCAATAAAAATTACGGGGGTCTCTCTGCCTTCAGAGCGAAGCGATTCAACAACTTTTAACCCGTCAACAAAGGGCAGAACGATGTCGATAATTATGCCGTCATATTCTGCGTAGCTTAAAAGCTCCAGTGTTTCTTTACCGTCAAAACAGCAATCCACCGAATATCCGCAGGCTTTCAGTTTCTGAGCAACAATACCATTTAAATCCTTTTCATTCTCAGCAACCAGTAACCTCATATCCATCCCTCCATTTAAAGTGTTTATGCAATTATTCTAAAAGCTCAACTTTAAATGTGGTTTAATTTTCAATATGAAATATAAAAACATCACCAAAAAAGAGAAAAAGTGGATTTTATCATTTAAATGTTACGAATAAGTATGACTGTTTACTTACTCATTAGATATATTGTTTGAAACCATCTGTTATCGCACACGTCATTCCTTTAGCGGCTGATTCAACAAGTGTTCCAATTATTTTATTCAATTTATCGCCTTTGATAGATTGATATTGGAAAGTTACATCATAATATCTTACACCGTCAGACTCTCTTATTGTTAGTATACCTGCTTCAACAAGGTTATTAATATATACATTAAATTCTTTTTCATCCATACCATATAATTGAGGCAGTACATGGTATCTGCTATTAGAGGCTTTAATAATGCTATGATAAATTGAACTTGCTTTTTTAGCACGAGCTTGCGTATATGGCTTTCTCGCAGAGTCGGGTACATAATTTTCTTTTAAATCAGCTTGTGGGATTAAACCCTTTTCAATCCATTTTATTACTTTCTTTTTACTTGTATTTTTATTTTTGGCAAATTGCTCAATTGTCATTTTATACCTCCATTAAAAACAGAACCGTTAGGATAAGATCTATGATCGTTGTAATTCTATCATATTCGTTAAAACTTTTCAACTACGCCTTTTATAAACAAACTACGGTTAGAATTTTGTGTTTCTTAAAATATTTTTAAATCTGCAGTCTATTTCGTTGGTTTCTGCCCCTTTAAGCACGGACGGCTCCTTTTTGCTGTTGTAGCTGATATTCTCAAAATGGATGTTTTCTATCTTCACATCATCCCTGTCGCTTAAAACAGAAACAAGAATTGGTGGGCAGGCTGAGCGGACTATATCAATATTTTCAAAATAAACGCCGTCAATATTTCCGCCGCCCTCTTCTGTTACAACCGCCAGCGCACCAATCCGCTTGTCGTTCCATGTGGCATCACATCTTAAAATACACATATCCTTAAAAACAACATTTCTGATGTTGCAGTTTGTTTCTCCCGTTATCCCTGCTCCTCGGGCTTTGGTTGCCCACGCAACATTATTTTGAAAGGTGATGTTTTCACTGGGTGAGTCTGTTTCATTGCCGAGGGTTTTCACATTGTAGCAATCGTCCCCAGCTCTTACAAAGCAATTTTTGACAGTTACATCTTTACTGTTGCAGATGTCAATTCCATCGCCGTTTTGCCTTGAGCCGAAAATGCTAACATCTTCTATCACCGCATTTTTAACATTATAAAGGTAGCAAGACCAGTTTGCACTGTTGAGAATCGTAATATCTTTTATGGTGAGATTTGTGCCGAAAAGGAACTCCATGCCATTCCTTTCGTGCCAGTTTAATTCAGATAAATCAAGCACACCCCTGCCGTCAATTATAATATTTTCAAAGCTTTCTGCTTTAATTGCGCCGCCAGCTTTTTCACTGTGCTTCACCTTTAAAAATGCACCCGATTTAAGATATAGAACTGTGTCAGATTTCAAAAGAATCTGCTCAATTTCATTCATTCCTTTTTCAAAAACAATCACATTTTCTTTGCCGAAATTCTGCTGATAATTTTCAATATTTTTTTCATCATTGCGGCTTTCAAAAACACGAATTGTTAAAACATTTTTGTCAGAATTTTTATTAGAAAAAAATGTGTATGTTCCTGCTTCTCCACTTTGAATTTTAAACGAAACAAAATTGAATCCACGATAAAAATCTTTTTGAGGGTATATCTGCGGATTTAAAAGAACCGATGTTTTTATCTTGATTTCAAATTGCGCAGAGCTGTCCTTTTCAATATAACAGAATGAATGTAAAGTGCCTTTATCCGCCCTGCCGTTATATAAAGGAACGGTGTATGTTGGTATGTCTGTTCCACCTGCGGTAACAGTGAAAGTGCTGTCTTTGCAAACAAAATCCCCCTGCGTGCCATCATTATCAATTAGCTTTTTGTATTCTTTCAGCGAATAGCCAGCATCCTTTATTGATTGAATTTTTTCAAAAGAAATGCCGTTAACGTTGGGGCATATTGCCTGATTTGTGCCGATGTCAAAAAATGTTAAAACGGTAGAAATTGCCACAAGAAAAATGCTGAAAAATTTTTTAAAAAGAAGTTCCATATTAAGCTCCGTAAAAAATATTTTTATTGATTTTATCATGAGATTATTTTTTTGGCAAGAGCGATAAAAATAAAACTGACTTCGACAAAACATCGAAGCCAGTTCATTGGATTTATTTAATTATTTTATTAAGCCTGCGGGGCAGAAGTTTGAAAGTCTTGTAATAAACTGAAGCATACTCTGAATAACTGATGCCATAAATCTGACAATATTCATAAGCATTGAGCCAAGTGCAGGAACGGCCTTGCCCTGCTTCTCTGCACCAAGGTTTTTCTGAATTGCAAATGAATCAATATTTTCTGTTTCGCCTGTTTTAATATCAACTGTGTAAGCGTCAAAATAAAGTGTATCGCCCACAATGTGAACACCTGAGAACATTGAATCATCAACATCATAAATAGCTTCAGCTCTTGGGAAATATTTATCTGTAAGGCTTGCGTCTTTCTGATTATATACCTTTACGCCTGAGCAGCCGCTGATAACATAAACTGTGCCGAGAGGGCTCTGTTTAACCTCATACTCTTTGCCGTTGAAGTTTGTCTTGGTTGTGTCAACCTTTTCAACCCAGTTGTTTACCATTGAGCCTGTTCTGAGATAAACATGGTCATGCCCCTGGAACACCATATCAATGCCAAGCTGTGGCATAAGCTTGCAAAGCTCGTTTCTGATTTTGCGAACATCACCGTCTTTATAATGAGAGCCGTTAGAATAAATCGCTTTGTGAAGTGCAACAAAATTCCAATCGGCGGTGCTGTTGTTCATATCCTCTTTGAGCCAGTTGATCTGTGTATCGCTGAGGCTGTCGTCATCATCAAGGTCGTTTGTGTTGAGAATTGCAAAATGAACATTGTTGTAATCAAATGAGCAATAAATGCCTGTTGATACATCCTGCTCGGGGACATTTGAATAAACAAAATTCTTATCTATTGCGTTTGTGCCCATATCCTCGTGGTTGCCAGATGCCGACATAAGAACTGTGTTCATAAGTGTATCTGATGCTTCGTCAAGAAGCCACTGCCACTGTCTGAAATTATCGCCGTGGTCAACATTGTCGCCTGTGTCGATAATGAAATCAGAATCATATATTTCGTATGCCTTTTTAATAAGCTCTGCAAATGTGTCATACTGCTGAGCGGACTGAGATTGCGGGTCGCCAATATGAACAAAAGATGTTTCATCTCCGCCGTCTGCGATTGTGAATGAGCCTGTCTGACTCCACCAGTTTTTGCCAGCATCGCCTACACGGTAAATATATTTTTTGCCTGCTTCAAGGTTAGAAACATTTATAATGTGTCTGCTCATTGCAAACTCATAATTCATAACACCAATTATGCCCAAATCAACGCCAGGGTACTGCCTTGTGGTTTTAACTGTCTGTGCGCTGACGGTTACACCTGCGGGCACAAGATTTTTGCCTGTGAATGTTCCGTTTGTTTCTTCAAGAATTTCAATATCGGTGCCTGTTACAGAGGGTTTGGTGTACCAGCTGATATTTCTTGCTGACTGATTCTCACCAAATGTTACGGTAACTGCTGTGGGCAGGCGATAGTTTTCTCTTGTTGCCTCAACCTCAATAGGTCCTGTGTAAGTTAAGGTTGCGTCGCTGTCCTCTTTAATGCTGTCATCCTCTGCAAAGTCAAGCACAAGACCTGCAAGTGTCTGACCTATGCCCTGAAGCTGAGATTCAGTAAGATATAAATCCATAAAATATTCAAGGATTCCCCATACAGAACCAAAATCAACAATGCTAAGATTGTATGCAGTGTTGAGAACCGTATTTGCAAGATTTAAAAGGCTTGTATCGTTGTGAAAAATAATTTTTGCAAATGCGGCAAGAAGTGAAAGGAGCATATGTCCAAGTGTTCCGTTGGGATAAAGTGATTCAAGTCGAAGCTCAATATCACTGAGCACTTTGCTCTGAACAATATCGTCAACCAAAACCTTAACAAGAACATCAAAAAGCTCAAATGCAGTGTCGCCGTTTTTCAGCTGTTCAACAGCGTCCATAACAAACGGATCGTCCTCTACATATACATCGCCCTGATACATATAAACCAGTACACAGCAAAGGAGATCTTCAAGGTCGCCTGCTCTCGTCTTACTGCCAAAGCCATATGTATCAACAAATCTGTCGCAGGGGAGGTCAGAAACTTTAACTTTTAAAATCTCGTTTATTTCAGCTTTGAGGAAATCCGCTGTAGCCTCTGGGTCTGCAAGATAAGCTTCGTATATCTGATTTGAAAGGTCGTCTGCAAAGTTGAGAATATTTTTAGCTGTGAAAATATCTACCTTGCCAAGTTTTACACCATCGCCAAGGAAGCCTGTGAGAATCTCTTCAAGATCAACGCCCATTCCTTTAAGAAGACCAACAATGCCGTCTTTTTCAATTTTGGGTCCGTAGTTTTTAAGAAGTGAAAGAATAAGCTCGCTTGCCTTGCTTGCAAAGCCGTCCTCACCAACAAAGGTAAGACCGAAAGAATCATATATAAACGGAGAGCCGTATTTATCACCGTTAACCTCAACTGGTTTTACGCAGTCAACATCAAAGCTTTTAACATCAACCGTTATGTTTCCGTTTGCAGCAGTTTTAACTGAAGCTTCACGGAAATAGTTGGGATATGAAGAAAGAGAGGGGCAGCAGATTTCTGTCAGAGTTTCACCGCTGTCGCTTACAACCTGTGCAATGTCATTCTGATGAATATGACCTGAGAAGTTGTAGTGCATACCTGCGTCTGCAAGTGTTTCGCCAAGCTCCTCAAAGTTGTTGATTACAAATCCACGAAGAACTCTGTATTCGCCACGGAAATGATACATAAAGTTGTGGTGGCTGACACCGATAACTGTTTCGCCGTTAGCTTTGGCTTCGTTGATTTCGTCAAGAACCCAGCTCAGAAATTCGTCAGACATACAGCCTGCTGTTTCGCCGCCGTATTCACCGTTTTTAGTAACATCGGGGCTGTAAATGCCTGTGTCCATAACGATAAATCTTGTGTTGCCGTCAACAACTGAATATGAAAGCATATTTGCTTCTTTTCCCTCAGGCGGAGTGTATTTATGGTAAGCAATGTCATAGCCAAGGTCTTTATATAACTCAAGAAACTCGTTGGCATAAAGCTTTCTTGACTCTTTCTTTTCGCCTGATTCGTATGTTGTGGCTTCGGGCTTCACAATATCGTGATTGCCGTTGATTGCAATAACCTGAATGCCTGTGTCTTTTTCAAATTTTACAAGACGCTTTGAAAGCTCAACATGAGCCTGATACTCACCGTTTGAGGTAAGGTCGCCTGCAATAATAAGATATTTAAGTCCGTTTTCTTTTGCGTGCTTTTCATATGCCGCAAGAGCAGAGTCAAGTATCGCCTGAGATTGATACATCTCTCTGCCGAGAGCCGCATTTGAGTTAAACATAAATGTGTCGCAATAATCGCCTGTAAGCTCTTTTGGATAAAAATGCAGGTCAGACATTACGCCGAACTTTAATTCATCCTTTGGAAATGCTCCGAGAATTTTCTCTGCTGCTGTTGAATTCATCGGCACAACAGCCAGAATCATCACAAGAGCAAGAATAACAGAAAGAATTTTTGTGCTTATTTTTTTCATAATTTTCCCCTTTCACGAAAATAAAGTGAACAAACATATTCTACTCTTTTTTTGAGGATTTGTAAATATAGATTTTTAGTGTAACCGCATTAAAAAATAGTTAGTACGCTTTGTTATGATGGCGAATTGTGCATTTGCCGTATTAAATCCCCCTTATAATAATGAAACCCTAAAGCTCAGATGAACTTTAGGGCATTTTTTGATTGTTATTTCATTTTTTAACAGCTTTTTTGATTGCTTTTGCAGCCTTTGCTGTTGCAACAGCTGCGGTCAGACCGCCTGCAATCCATGACGCTGCTTTGATTTTGATAACCTGTCTGTCAGAGAAATTCCTCTGAACAGGGCCAAGGCTTTCGCTCTTAAGACCGAAGCCTTTGAAATAATACATCTTTGAGTTAACATCCTCAAGATTGTTTTCGTCCATTGTAATAAGCCTTACACCTGAGCGGCAGCCGTCTGTATATGGGCGGAAGCCTGCAAGCTTATTCTGAGCAAGGAGAATGCCGTCAACATATCCTGCAAAGTCATTCATATGGTCATGACCAAAGAATGCACCGAGAACATCGCCTGTTTCTTTCCATGCCTTGAAAACACCGCTGTTAACCTCTGAGCAGGCAGGACCCTCGCCAAGATAACCCTCAACATCATCTTTAAGAACATAGTTTATCTTGTTGCGTGTGCCGTGTCCCTTGATAGAATTGGGAAACTCATAGGGCTTTGCCTCTCTGACAAGCTCGTATTCCTCAGGAACAGGGATGTGCATAAACCAGAGAGCGGGCATTGCCTTGCCGTCATTCTTTTCTTTGATTTCTGCGGCAGTCTTTTTATACCAATCAATCTGATCTTCGTGAACCCAGTCATAATATGAAAGGTTTCTGTTATCACAAAGGTTGTTGCTATCCATAAACCAAAGGTTAAGGATGTCTTTTTCACCATTTGAATCCTTAATAAGAAGGTTGCAGTTGCCACAGCCTGTTAGCTCCGGCACAGCATCATATGTATAGAACTTATCATATTCCTCTGCGTATAACTCCAGCTGTCTTTCAAGTGAAAGCTCACACTCTCTGTCATGATTACCAAATACAATTGCAAGAGGAATATCATGAGCAGAAACGGGGTAAGTAACTCTGCCGATAACAGAGCGCATTTCTTTTTCTGTGTCTGCCTTGCCGATGTCGCCAAGATAAATAACAAGGTCAGGCTTCAGCTCTTCAATTGCTTTGTTAAGAAGCTTTGTTGCGTCTGCGGTCTTTTTCTGAATCAGCGGGTCATGCTTTGCGTATGATTCGTGCAAATCACCTGCAAGCATAATTTTGAATTTACCGTCTTTAAATTTAAGTGGAGGGAGATTGTTCAAAGCTGTCATTCCTTTCAGTGTTTTCATTATAATTAGATTATATATCACCAAATCGGGAATGTCAACAAAATATCAACTGTTATGTAACGAACTGCCAAAGACGGCAGTTCTTAAAATTACTGCTCTAAGCCAAGCTCTACCTGCTCGCTTTCTCTGAAAAGCATTGAAATGCACCAGATACCTGCAAGGGCAACGAGAGTATAGATTATTCTGCTGATAATTGCGCCCTGTCCGCCAAAAATCCATGCAACTATGTCAAACTGAAAAAGACCGATGCTGCCCCAGTTTAATGCGCCGATAATGACGAGCACAAGTGAAATCTTATCTATCATGTTATCATCTCCTGTTTTTTATAAATAGTTTGCATTAAGAGAGAATAAATATTCTTATTTACTGTTGAAAATTTTTTAAATTTGAGTTATTATATAATAGTATTTTTATGTTTAGGAAGGTATTACTTTGGCGTTTAAAAACATCATGGATATGCATGTCCATACAGATAATTCTTTTGACGGCAACCACTCTATAATGTATATGTGCGAAAAAGCGTGCGAAAAAAATATTAAAGCGGTTGCGTTTACAGACCATGTTGAGGCAGACTGTTATTATGAGGAGCATTATGATAAGGTCGCCGTTCAGTCTTATGTTGACACTGTTAAGGCTCGCTGTGCATTTAACGGCAAGCTGATTGTCTGCTCGGGTATTGAGCTTGGCGAAGCATGCTTTGAGCCCGAAATCGCAGAAAAAATCATAACCGAAAGAAATTATGACTTTGTTGTGGCTTCAATTCATAACCTGAGAGATGAGCAGGACTTTTTCTTTTTTGATTATGCAGATTATGACTGCGAAGCTATTCTTGACGAGTATTTTGACGAAGAGCTGAATCTTGTGGAGTGGGGCAAGTTTGATTCACTTGCACATCTTACCTATCCTCTTCGTTATATGCAGGGTGAGCACGGTATTCAGATTGATATGAACCGCTTTAAAAATAAAATTGATGAAATTTTAAAGCTCCTTGCAGAAAAAGATAAGGCTCTTGAAATCAATACCTCGGGTCTTTTCCAGAAATTAAGAAGCACATTGCCTGGCGAAGAAGTTATAAAAAGATACCACGAGCTTGGGGGCAGACTTGTTACAATCGGCTCAGATTCACATTATGCTCAAAAGATTGGCAATGGAATTCAGCGTGGTATGGAGATTGCAAAAAGATGCGGATTTTCCTCTGTTGCTCTTTTTAAAAATAGAGAACCTATTGAGATACCCATTGAATAACCGAAAGGTGGCATAGAGTATGGATAATATGGAAAGCTTTGACAGCTTTGAAAATATAAAATTGGATAACTATGAAAATTCTGGAAGTCTGATTGATTCAGAAGATACGGTTTTCCCCGAAAATAAAAAGAACGAAGAGGAAATAGGAGCTTATGATGCTTTCTTTCAGGGTGTTGAACCTGGCGGACTTCGCACAAGGGGCGAAATCAGATTGCTCATATGCTATATTGTTTGCAGGGTTGACGGCGGAATAACCAAAACTCAGCTGATTGATGTTATATGCAAAAAAAGCCTTGCAAATTATTTTGAAATCAGTCAGGCTCTCAGCGATATGATTAAAACAGGCAATATCCGCTGTGAATTTGATAACGGCGAGGAGTTACTTTACCCGACCGAGCTTGGCAAATCAAACACCGCTCAGTTAGAGGATGAACTGCCTTACACTGTTAAAGAAGCCGCTCTTAACACTGCTGTTGAAATGCTTACAAAATTTAAGCGTGAAAGAGAAAATGAAATTAAAATTGAGCCTCACGGCACAGGTTATGATGTTACACTGTCTGTCCTTGATAATGATGACAGGCTTTTGAGCGTTACGCTTTTTGTTGCCGATTTGGAGCAGGCTCAGGCGGTTAAAGAAAAATATTTGCGTGATCCCATAAAATTTTACTCAACTGTTGTTGCTTTATTGATGGCATAATAAAAGGGCACGCACATTTCAGGATGTGATTTTTTGGAAAGAGAAAATAAAATGGGCTATATGCCCGTTGCAAAGCTTGTTACAACAATGTCTTTGCCAATGATTATTTCAATGCTTGTTCAGGCACTTTATAATGTGGTTGACAGTATGTTTGTTTCAAGGGTCAGCGAAAATGCTCTTACAGCAGTGTCGCTGGCTTTTCCCGCGCAGAATCTTATGATTGCTGTTGCAACAGGAACGGCAGTTGGTATCAATGCCCTGCTTTCAAAAAGCCTTGGCGAAAAGAATTTTAAAAGAGCCAACAGTGTTGCAGAGAATGGCGTTCTTTTGGCTTTAGTAGGCTTCGTCATTTTCCTTATTTTTGGACTTTTCGGCACAGGTGCGTTTATCCGCTCACAGACGGATGTTAAAGAAATTGTTGACTATGGCACAGAGTATCTTACAGTTTGCTGCTGCCTTTCATTTGGTCTTTTTGGTCAGATAGTGTTTGAGCGACTTATGCAGGCAACAGGCAGAACATTTTATACACTTATCACTCAGGGTGTCGGTGCAATTGTAAACATCATCCTTGACCCTATCTTTATTTTCGGTTATTTCGGATTCCCGAGAATGGAGGCAAAGGGTGCCGCCGTTGCAACAGTAACAGGTCAGATTGTGGCTTTTATCCTTGCAGTGATTCTTAATAAATTCAAAAATCCCGATGTAAACCTTAAATTGAAAGAATTTAAACCCGATTTCAAAATAATCGGCAGAATTTATGCAATCGGTGTTCCGTCAATAATTATGGTGGCAATCGGCTCATTGATGACATATTCTCTTAACAGAATCCTTATTTCATTCACAGAAACTGCGGCGGCTGTTTTCGGTGTTTACTTCAAGCTTCAGAGCTTTGTGTTTATGCCAATATTCGGTCTTAACAACGGTGTTATTCCTATCGTTGCATATAACTATGGCGCAAAGAAACGAGACCGTGTTCTTAAAGCAATTAAGGTTGCGCTGATTTTTGCTGTGTCCTTTATGATGATTGGTTTTGCACTTATGCAGCTTATTCCAAAAGAGCTTCTCAGCATATTCAATGCGTCAGATGAAATGATGAAAATCGGCATCACCGCATTAAGAACAATCAGCTTCAGCTTTATTGCCGCTGGATTCTCAATTGTTTTGTCATCAACATTTCAGGCATTCGGCAAAGGTGTTTATTCAATGATTATTTCAATCGCAAGGCAGATTGTTGTGCTCATTCCTGCGGCATATCTCCTTGCAAAAACAGGTGTGCTTGCAAATATCTGGTGGGCATTCCCCATTGCAGAGGTTATGTCTGTAACAGTTGCAACAGTGCTGTTTATAATACTTTATAAGAATGTAATCAGAAATATTCCGCTTAACGGGGAGGAAAATCCTCAGAAAGCATAATTAAGGAGGAAATATGAAGAACGAAAACAAGATTAAGCTTATTTCTGTTGCGGCGGCAGGTGCGTTGTTTGCAGTTATGGGTCTTGATAACACCCTCACTGTGGCAGATTACACCGTGAGAAGCAAAAAAATTCAGAAGCCCGTCAGCATCGCTTTCCTTTCAGATATTCATTCACAAAAATTCAAAAAGGGCGGCGAGGAGTTCCTTTCAACTGTCAGCTCACTTAATGCAGATGTTATCCTTTTCGGAGGAGATATTTTTGATAAACATTCTTCAGAAAAGGAGCTTGCAAGAACCTTTGAGCTTGTTGAAAAGATAAAAGAAATCAACGAAAACTGCTTCTTTGTATTGGGCAACCATGACCTTGACTGCAAAAGAGACACAAAGCTTAAAGAAGAAGTTGCCGAAATGGGCATCAATGTTTTTGAAAACGGCAGTTGTGTTTTTGAAGGCAAAAGTGGTCAGAAGATTCTTATTGGCGGAACAGACTATGTTCATTGCGACAATGACGAAATCTTTGAGGACAACAAGGCTATTGAAGCTAAAAAAGAGCTTATTGCAAAATGTGAAGAAACAGGACTTTTCTCTGTGCTTCTGCGCCATGTGCCTATGAAAACAGAGGGCGATGAAAAAATCGACCTTATTATAAGCGGACACAACCACGGCGGACTTTGGAGATTCCCTCACACCAACGCAGGCGTTGCAGGCGGCGGCAAAAAGATTTTCCCGAGATATGCTCACGGCGAATATAAAAACGGCAAATCAACAATGATAGTTGGCAGCGGAATCACAACAGAAACATACCTGCTTCCAAGGCTTTACAATGTTCCCGAAATAGTGAATGTAATACTTCTGCCAGAGCTCAAAATTCAAAAATAAATAAAACAAGATGGTTACAAAGCAAACGCTTCATAACCATCTTTTCTTATATCTGTTAAATTTTAGAAAATATAAATTGTAACATCTCTTCTGCCGAATGCATAGCAGTCGCTGAGAGAGGGCATATATAAATCGCAGAGAGTTGTTCTGGCTCCTGTGAAGTTTATAAATCCGCCTGTGTCCTCGGCGAAGCTGTAGCCATAAACGAATTTGCCATCGTTTGATACAATCCACATAGCTGTGTGGTACGGTATCTGCCTTGGGTTAACAGCAACAATACCCGGCTTTACAGATGCGCCTGTGGCTGTGATTGTTCCGCCGTAATATGCGGTGGCAGAGCCTGAAATCTTTTTTTTGTAAGATGTGGGAACATTATTTTTTGTAAGCTTCAAGGATGATGGGGGAGTGAATACAGAAATCGTTTTAACGCCCGATGCTGTTTTTGCTCCGCCGGATGTTGTGGCGGCACCCTTTGAACCTGAAGCCTTTGCATTTGCAGAAACTACAGATGATTTTGTTCCTACAATTTTGATGCAGTCAACAGGTGCTTTGATAATTTTTGTTGATTTGAGGTTTGATTCAACCAGTTCGCCGTCAACAAACTTATCTTCATAAGTTGCCTCCTGCTGACCGTCAACGCCCTCTTTTTTAATTTTTGTTTTGCCTTTTGCAAGGTTTTTGTCATATTCTTTTTTTGTTTTAAATTCAACTGTCTGCTTTTCTGTTCTTTCAACAATGCTTACTCGTGTGATTTTAATTGTTGTGTTGGATTTAATAACCTTATCAAGTGGCTTTGAAATAATGTCGTCATCATCTGCGGTGATAACAGCCTTGTTAAGGGCATCCTCAACTGTGCTTCCCTTTGTTACATAAACATTTGTAATATCGCCGTCTGCTTTAATCATAACAGAAACGGCTCTTTTAATTTTAACAACAAGACCCTGTGAAAGATAATCGTCTATTTTAGCTCCCTCAAGCTCATCGTTTTCACTAAGCTCAATTTTAGCGTCTTTCAGCGCATCACCAACAGTGCCGTGAGATTTAACAGTTACGCTTTCGCCTTCATCAATAAAGGTAACAGTGCAGATGTCATTAACATAAATGATTCCCTGCTCCTCAAAAAGGCTTGTGTCAATGTGGCTTTCTTTTTCGTCAAAGTCAATTCCGCTTTTTCTGACTATCTCTTCAGCATTTGTTCTGAGTGTTGAAATCTCGTGCTCTTTACCGTTATGAATGATTTTAACTGTGTTTAATGCTGAAACAGTAGTCATTAAAGTGGCAGCGCATAAGATGGCAATGATGACCGTTATTGCAATCCTTGTTCTTTTCTTGAAGAAATTCTTTAAGAAAGAGCTCAATTTTTTGCTTTTAGCGTTCATAAAAAAACTCCTTAGGTTGGAAAATTTGTAACTTTTTAGCCGAGCACAAGAATATTCTGCTCAAAACAAGCGTCATTATAATGGGTCTTAATACATATGTCAAATTCTCAATGTTGAGATTTTTGTGCAGTTTTCACAATGGACAAGGGGCGATTTAGCTCACAATGCCCCGAATGGCGTGAAAATGTTCTTATTATGAACGAATTTTTGTTGAAAATATAAGAAGTTACAAATGGTTACATTGTCGCAATAATTTGTAATAATTTATGTCGAAAATGAAAGTTTAAAGAAATATTAAATTTTGATTGAATAACGCAAAACATTATGTTAAAATAAAATGTAATAATATTCGAGGTGATATTTTGGCTGTACCAAAGAAAAATATTAGAAACTTTTCAATAATAGCTCATATTGACCATGGCAAGTCCACCCTTGCCGACAGAATGCTGGAGCTTACAGAGTCAGTTGCCATGCGTGATATGCAGGCACAGCTTCTTGATAATATGGATCTGGAGCGTGAAAGAGGAATCACAATCAAGGCCCATGCCGTTAAGCTTGATTATAAAGCAAAGGACGGCGAGCAGTATGTGCTTAACCTTATTGACACTCCCGGTCATGTTGACTTTAACTATGAGGTGTCCCGTTCACTTGCCGCCTGTGAGGGTGCAGTGCTGATTGTTGACGCTTCACAGGGTATCGAGGCTCAGACTCTTGCAAACACATACTTAGCTCTTGACCATGACCTTGAAATCGTCCCTGTTATTAACAAAATCGACCTGCCAGCCGCTCAGCCTGAGGAGGTTGCAAAGCAGGTGGAGGATGTAATCGGTCTTGATTGCGAATTTGCACCAAGAGTTTCTGCAAAAACTGGTCTTAATGTTGATCAGGTTCTTGAAAGAATCGTTCTTGATGTTCCTGCTCCACTTGAAGCAGATGACAACAAGCCTCTTCGTGCGCTGATTTTTGACTCTGTTTATGACAGCTACAAGGGCGTTATCGTTTATGTAAGAATTATGGACGGTAAAATCAAGGCAGGCGACACAATGCGCATGATGGCAACGGGCGCAGAGTTCACAGTTGTTGAGGTTGGCTATATGCGTGCAACATCAATGGAACCTGCAAAAGAGCTGACAGCAGGCGAGGTTGGATATATAACCGCTTCAATCAAAACCGTAAGAGATGCAAGTGTTGGTGATACTGTTACACTTGCCACAAACCCTGCAAAAGAGGCACTGCCTGGCTACCGTAAGGTTAACCCCATGGTCTTCTGCGGTGTTTATCCTGCTGACGGTGCGGATTATGAAAATCTCAGGGATGCACTTGAAAAGCTCCGCCTTAACGATGCTTCTCTTTCATTTGAGCCTGAAACATCAGGTGCCTTAGGCTTTGGCTTCAGATGCGGATTCTTAGGACTTCTTCATCTTGAAATAATTCAGGAAAGACTTGAAAGAGAATATAACCTTGACCTTGTAACAACAATCCCCAGCGTTGTTTATAAGATTCATCTTAACAATGGTGAGGTTGTTGAAATTGATAACCCCACTCATTACCCCGACCCTGCACTAATAAACTATAGTGAAGAGCCGATTGTAAACGCTCATATCTATTCACCGCAGGAATATGTTGGTGCAATTATGGATTTGTGTCAGGATAGACGAGGCGTTTTCAAAACAATGGATTACATCACACCCGAGCGTGTTGATATAAGCTACAGCCTGCCCCTTAATGAAATCATCTATGACTTCTTCGATGTTCTTAAATCAAGAACAAAGGGCTACGCTTCATTCGACTATGAAATTGCCGATTATCAGCGTTCCGACCTTGTTAAGCTTGATGTTTTGCTTAACGGTGATATAATTGACGCACTTTCATTTATTATCCATTCAGAGAAAGCTTATGCAAAGGCTCGAAAAATTGCAGAGAAGCTTAAAGACAATATCCCCCGTCAGATGTTTGAGATTCCTATTCAGATAGGTATCGGCGGAAAGATTATCGCCCGTGAAACTGTTAAGGCAATGCGCAAGGATGTTCTTGCAAAGTGCTACGGCGGTGATATTACAAGAAAGAAGAAGCTTCTCGAAAAGCAGAAAGAGGGCAAAAAGCGTATGCGCCACTTCGGAACAGTTGAGGTTCCGCAGGAGGCATTTATGGCTGTTCTCAAGCTTGACGAATAATTTTCGCAGATTTTTGAAAAAAATAAAATAAATTGTTGCAAAAGCACATATTTATGTGTTATACTTAATAAGTGCCACTGTGCTGTGGCGTGAAACTCTCATTCAAGGAGGAATAATATGGCCAAGAAGAAAAAAACGGCTGAAGTTACAGAAGAAAAAGCTGGCCGTGAGATGCCGAAAAGCAGACGATATGTCGGCTCTCGTGAAACCACCGCTTATGTTCTTTATGATATAGCCCAGTCGCTTACTCTTTCAGGTAAATCGACATATTTCGTTACCGACGTTCTTGTAGTTGCTCTTAGATGGCAGACCATCGTAAGTGCAGTTGTTGGTGTATGGGATATTATCAACGACCTTTTCCTTGCCGCACTTGTTGACAGAACTAACACAAGATTCGGTAAATTCAAGCCCTACCTTATTTTATATGCAGGACCTGGTGCTGCATTAGGCATCCTTTTCTGGGCTATGCCCGTGTTCTTCCCGGGTGCAAGCGCATCTTATATGCCCAAGATAATTACATACTTTATCTTGCAGATGGTATCGAATTTGGTAACATCACTTTATAACGTTGCAAAAACAGGTATTCTTGCAACTATCACACCTGATACTATTGATAGAACAAGACTTATCAATCAGGCAAACCTTATTTCCAGCCTTGTTGAGAATCTTCCCAAGCAGGCAATCACAATCTTTATCGACCTTGTTAACAACGGCGTAATGAAGATCAAGATGACATCACTCTTTGTTGTTATGGGTGTTGCAACAGCAGCAGCTTCAAGTGCACTTGGCTTCTATTTTGCAGTTGTATTCAAAGAGAGAGTTCTCCAGTCTGTTGAGAAACCCAAGTATAAAGATACAATCACATCAATCTTCAGGTCAAGACCTCTTATGCTCCTTGCTATTTCTGATATGCTTTCATCATTCAGCAGCATCGGCACAAGTATCAGTCTTTACTATATCAACGTTCTTAACTTCAGCTCAGCAGAGCTTGTTGTTGGTATCCCTGGAATGTTCGTAACATACGCATCATACGCTTATGTTACAAAGCTTCGTGAGAAGTTCTCAACAAAGACATTGTGGATCTTCGGCGACCACTGGGGCAACATCCTTCTTGTTCTTGTTTACCTCTTCGGTTCAATCAACAAGAACTACAGCAAGAAGTGGGTAATGATCGGTGCATTTATGTTCCGTGAAACAGTTTGGAACGCAGTTTACGCTCTTCGTAAAGTTATTCCCACAGAAATCGGTAACGAAGTTATCGACTATGGTGAGTGGAAGTATGGCTACCGTACAGAAGGTATCACAGGCGTTGTTAAGGGTCTTGCAAGTAAGATCGTCAGCGGTTTCGGTACTGTTCTTAACACAGCACTTCTTCAGCTCATCGGCTACAGACAGGGTCTTAAACCCGGTCAGCAGACAGCAAGAGTTGAATATCTTCTTTTCACAACAACAACTCTCGTTCCCGCAATCTGCGGTCTTATCGGTATGATTCCCAAGTTCTTCTACAACATTGACGATAAGACAAGAAAGAGAATGTATGCAGAGCTTGCTCAGCGTCGTAGTGAAACAGCTAAGGTATTGAATGCAGAAGCAGACATGGTTGAAGTTTCTACAGAAGTTGAGTAATACATTAACTGAATAATTTTAAAAGCACTTTTGAGAATCACTGATTTTCAAAGGTGCTTGTTTTAATAATGGATTATAGGTGAGAAAATGGAAAAAGCAGGCGTATATGTTCATATTCCTTTTTGCAAAAGCAAATGCCCCTATTGCGATTTTTATTCGATGAAGCTGCAGGGCGGAATGGAAAATAAATATTCCAGCTTTGTAGCCGAAAAAATCAGAGGCTATAAAGAGAATCCGCCTGTTTTGGCAGATACTCTCTATTTTGGCGGAGGTACGCCGTCTTTAATCGGTGCAGACAATATTATAAAAATAACAGAATCAGCAAAAGAAATATGGAATTTTGAAGAGATAACAGTTGAATGTAACCCCTCCTGCGTTGAAGATGATTTTTTTAATAAAGTTTCGGCTACGGGTGTTAACAGAATATCTCTCGGGCTTCAATCTGCTGTTGATACAGAGCGACGCTCCCTCGGCAGGCTTGCAGGGGTGAAAGAGGCAGAGAAATGTATCCGTTCCGCACAGAAAGCAGGTATAAATAATATCTCCCTTGATGTTATGCTCGGCGTGCCGAATCAGACAGAAAAGACACTTGACGAAACGCTGAAATTTTGCACTCAATCGGGTGCAACTCATATCAGTGCATATATGCTGAAATTAGAAGAGGGCACGTTCTTTTATAAAAATCAGCAAAAGCTCAATTTGCCCGATGACGATTTCACAGCAGATGCTTATTTAAGAATGGTCGATTTCCTTGAAAGCGCAGGCTTCCCTCAATATGAAATTTCAAACTTTGCCCGCAAGGGATATGAGAGCAAACACAACTTGAAATACTGGAAATGCGGTGAGTATCTCGGTATTGGTCCTGCGGCTCATTCCTTTATAAACGGCAAGAGATTTTACTATCCCCGTGATATAGAAAGCTTCATGAATGGCGGTGAGCCTGTTGATGACGGAACGGGCGGCGACATACAGGAATATGTTATGCTTCGCCTCAGACTTAAAGAGGGAATATCTTATAATGAGCTTGAAAAGCGTGGATTTGGCTACCTTAATCGAACATTAAAAAAAGAAGTGTCTATTTACGCACAGCATGGCTTGGTTGAAGAAACAGAGGGTGGATTCCACCTGACACCCGCTGGTTTTCTGCTTTCTAACGCAATAATAGCAAAAATTGTCAGCATTTTTTAGGCTAAACTTATTGACAAAACATAAAAATATGTTATGATAAATATGTAATTAAAGCTGTCTATAGTCAGCAATGAAAGGAGTTAATTAAAATGAAAAAGATTATTGCATCGCTTGCAGCAGTTCTTATGATAGGTGCTACATCTCTCAGCGCATTCGCAGCATATAGCCCTACAGCAGCTCCCGAAGATAACGAGGAAGAGGATATTGTATCTCCTGACACAGGTTATTCTGTAATGGCAGAGGTTGGCGCTATCGCAGCCGTTGTTTCTTGCTCAGCAGCAGGTATCGTACTTTCAAAGAAAGTAAAATAATTTTATTTAGCTAACAACGAAGCTCTGTTTTATTCTTAGACGGAGCTTTTTTGTTTTAATTAAGGGTAAGTAGTGTGATTATATGAGTAAAGTAGAATACGATGACGAGTACACATACGAAGAAGAACAAAAAGATAATCGCAAAAGGGCAATCCTTATAATTCTTATTATTCTTCTTTTCCTTATCTGCTCTATCGGAGCAGTTTATCTTGCATGGAATATTTATAACCTTAAAAAGGGCGCAGATCTTTATTCAAGTGTGCGTGATTCTTATGTTGACACTGATGTTGCCGTTGAAGAAGATACCAGACCTGAAAATCCCATTGATTTTGCATCATTGAAGCAGAGAAACAGCGACGTTTATGCGTGGCTTGTTGTGCCAAATACAAAAATCAATTATCCTATTCTTCAGAATGAAACAACAGATTTTTATCTTCGCCGTTCAATAGACAAGGACTATCTTTTTGCGGGCTGTATCTACACAAACAAGGTCAACAGCAAGGATTTCACCGACCCTGTTACACTTGTTTATGGTCATAACATGAGAGATGACACAATGTTCTGTATGCTTCACAGATTTGAAGACGAAAAATTCTTTAAAGAAAACAAGTATTTTTATATTTATACCCCCGACAGTAAGCTGACATATGAGATTGTTTCTGCTCTTAAATATGATAACAGAAGAATCACAACGGCATATGATTTCACTGACCCAGAGCAGTTGCAGGCTTTCCATTACAGCATACTTAATCCCAAATATGAACTTTTTAACTCAAGGAATATTGAGCTTACGCTGGACACAAAGATTGTTACTCTCAGCACCTGCGTAGCCAACAGACCGAGTTACAGATATCTTGTAAATGGAGTGTTGATTGATAATGAGCCAACCAAGTAATTATTCATCTTCATCATCTGAGCACAGAAGTCATCATTCATCTTCCCACAGCTCTTCGGGGCATCATAGCTCCTCAGGGCATCATCACAGCTCCTCATCGAGCCATCATCATAGCTCCTCGGGACATCACCATAGCTCTTCGGGGTATCACCACAGCTCATCGAGCCACCACAGCTCCTCGGGGCATCATCACAGCAGTTCATCATCCTCTCACAGAAGCAGTTCTTCAGAGCTTTCAGCAGAGGAAAGAATTGCAGCCGAAGAGAAAATCAAGAAGCTTGGAGAGAAATATTCATCTATAAGCACAGAAGATGAAATCAAAGCAGCAGAAAAGAGTAAACCGCAGAATCCGCAACGGAAATATTCATCAGTTGAAAGAGATGATGTTTATTTCAGCGCAGCAAATTCTGAATATACATCCGCTAAAAAGAAAAGTAAAGGCTCACCCAGCAGCCGAAAGAAAAAGAACAAGGCGAAAAATAAGGCTTTGAGTGTTATTCTCGGCATTTTCCTTTTCTTCTTTTCGCTTTTGCTTGTAGCAGGTATTGCGCTTCTGGTTATGATTGCCAGCGGTAAAAAGGATATGCTTGATTACAGCGATGCGGAGATTAAAGTGATTGCAGATGCAGAATCTGACGATGACGGTAAAACTGTTAAATATAACGGCAAAATATACCGCCTTAATGAGAGCATCACATCAATTGCCTGCCTTGGTGTCGATAAAGAAGAAATAAATCAGAACGGTGTTATCGGTTCAGCTGGTCAGGCAGATACAATTATTGTAATCGCCCTCAACACTGAAACAGGCGAAGCAAAGCTTATCCCAATCCCCAGAGATACTGTTGCAGATATTGATGTTTATTCAAAGACTGGCTCATTCATCAGAACCGAAGCAACTCAGATATGTCTTGCATATGCTTATGGTGATGGCGGTAAGACAAGCTGTGAAAACGTTATATCCTCTATTAAAAAAGTAATATTCGGTATGCCCATTCATTCATATGCGGCACTTGACCTTGCAGGCATCGGACCTGTTAATGACTCAGTTGGCGGCGTAACAGTTGTTGCACCAGATTCATTTGGCAAATTTGCAAAGGGTGAATCATATCATCTTCAGGGTAAACAGGCAATGGCATTTGTCCGTTACCGTGATACAAGCAAGGTTGAGTCAAACTTAGTTCGTATGAATCATCAGATGGCTTATATTAAGGCGTTCACCAAAACCGCCGTTTCTCAGGCACTGAAAACACCTGCAATGGTTCCCGATGTTTATAAGGTTGCAATGAATTATGCTTACACTGACATAGGTCTTTCACAAGCATCATATATTGTTTCAAGATTTATGACAGTTGGCACAGCAGAGTTTGTTCCTGTTAATGTTCCCGGCAAAATGGTTACAGGTGATGACGGATATTCAGAGTATTACATTAACGAAAAAGAATTTTATGAAACAATTCTTTCTGTTTACTACAATGTAATAGGCACATATTAAAAACAAAAAGATGGTTTTGAAAGCGAAATGCTGTTCAGAACCATCTTTTAATTTGAGTAGTTTTTATTCTGCGTTGTTATATGCTTCCATAACTGCCTGAGCCAGCTGGTCGGGGCAGGATGTCTTTTTAAATCCGCATCTTATGCCAGAAAACTTCTCGTTAACCTCTTCAACTGTGAGACCCTCAACGATTTTTGCAATTCCCTGAAGGTTGCCGTTGCATCCACCATAAAACTTAACGCTCTTGATGATGTTGCCGTCAAGCTCAATGTCAATCTGAGATGAACAGGTTCCTTTTGTTTTATAAATATAAGCCATTTAACTTCCTCCTGTTTTTTTGATATTTATATTATAAACCATTTGTCAAGGGTCAGGTTAAAATATAAAACAAGGCAAAAATGAGGGCTTTGTCGCAGTTGTCTGCATACAGCAAAAGAATCAGCGCAAGAATCAGCACCGTGTCTTTATCGTGAAGAATGTTGGCGAGCATCCCGAAAGGTGAGGATTTGCCGCCGCTTTTGCTTTTTTCGCTGTTCTTTTCGCCGCAGGGATTATTGCAATCCATACAGACAAAATCAAGGCTATAGTTTCTTATTTGAATCACCGCTTTTGTTTAAATCGGTTAAAAGGGGCATTATTTCGAGAAGCTTCAAAATCTGCATGGCTTCATCTGCCTTTTTTCGGCGGCGAAGGCTGAGATTTGGCTTCAGTGCTTCAATGAGCCTGTATTTTTCATTGCCACATGAATTCATCATACTCATAACAGAGGTGAGCTTTAAAAGCATATCCGGGTTCAGAAAATCACCAAAGGCAGAGTTATCTGATTGCTCTGACTGATTTGATGAACCGTTGTCAGAATCAGAAGAAAAAAGAGAATCTGCCATTGATTTTAAAGCGTCAATGTCATCTGCCGTCAGTGAAGAGAGAATATCATTTATGCTGTCCATCGCCGTTGCCTTTCAACTTTTTCATAAGCTGTTGCGCCTGAGGACTTGAGAGAATCTGCTTCACCTTATTCTGGTCGCTCAGTATGCTTTTTATCTGCTCAGATTGCTTTGAATCCATGTTGGATAAAATGTTCATTGCCGCTTTTTTCTGCTCATTTTCGTTTTTTGCCATTAAATCCTTTAAAAAATCAGGTGTGGGGTTCATTTACATTTCACCTCCGTGGTGCTATAATATAATATATTAAACTTTTTGGGGGCATATGAATGAGAATTATCGTTCTTTCAGATTCTCACGGAAACAGCTTCAATATCCGCAAAGCTATTGACCGTCAGCCAAATGCCGAGCTTGTGGTTTTCCTCGGGGACGGCGAATGGGATTTTAAAAGCTGTCATATTGATAAACCATCCATAGCGGTTAAAGGAAATTGTGATTGGGGCAGTGATTTGCCTGCCTCTGCTTTTACGCAGGAAAATGGATATAATATATATTGCACACACGGATACATGGAAAATGTCAAATACGGTAATGACGGGCTGAAAATGCGTGCGGCGGATTATCAGGCTCACATTGCATTATATGGTCATACACATAATCCTGTTACTTTTTATGAGGACGGAATCTGGTTTGTGAACCCGGGCAGTATCAGAGAGGGTAACTACGCAGTGGTTGACCTTGAAAAGAATGGCATTATGCCTGTGCTTATGAAAATCTGATGAATAAAAATTGATTTCAACGAATATAAATTATCATCTGCGGAGGTGTGATTTATGTTCGTTTTTTCATTAAGAGCAAATAAAAAAAGAATAATTTTAATGGCGGCTCTTCTTGCCTGCATTGCATTGGGTCTGTTTTTAACTCGCAACAGCGATTTGCCAGTAACAGACGATTCTGGCATTTCACTTAAAGCAAATGATGCAGGGGAAAGAGTTGCGTTTTTATCTCAGTTCGGGTGGGAAATAGATGAGGACCCCGTTCAGGTGGAAGAGATTGTGATACCTGCGGAGTTTGACGAAACATACGAAAAATACAATGAAATTCAGTTAGCACAGAATATGGATTTATCCACATATGCAGGCAAAACCGCAAAGAAGTGGACCTATACTGTGAAAAATTACCCGGGATATGAAACAGAAAACAGCTGCATCAGAGCGAATATTATTGTGTTTGAGGGTGCAGTAATCGGTGGCGATATAAGCTCATTGGAGCAGGGCGGATTTATGCAGGGATTTGATTTTCCATCCACGCAAAAAAGTGAATAAAAGTAATAAAAAATTCCAATCATAAATTTAAGAACATATGATTGGAATGAGTATATGAAAATTTCACAGATTAAAAAGCTCAGCAGAAAAATTATAAAAGGTAACGTAAAAAGCAGTTCCGCTTTCCTGTGGGTGTTTGCAGGGGGGATATTACTGTTTTCTGCGTTGCCTTTTTTTGTTGATTTATTTTTGAGCTTCAACCCGATGATTTCACTGCCGATTCTTTTGGCAATTCTCTTTTTGGGTATAACGCTTTTTTCTGCCCTTGCAACAGGGAGCAAAGCGTGGTTTTGGTTTTATAATAAAAAAAGAAGAGCGGTCAAAGCTTTTTACTGGTTTCGACCCTCTAAAAATATAAAAAGCACAGGGCTTTATTTTAGCTTATTTTTCAAAAAGCTTATGTGGATAATGGCGTTCACCTCCCCCGGGGCAATGCTGATTTTTCTTTCAGTTTTCACTGCAATGGATGGCGGAGTTGAATTTAACCTTTTTGCCTCGTGGCTTGCAGGGGGAATTGTTTTAATGCTTACAGGAATTTGCTTTTTATATATTTTTCTTCAGCGATATTTTCTTGTGCCATATATCAAAGTCAAAAATCCGTCAATAAAAAATAAAGAGATATTTTTTAAAAGCAAAGAGTATATGAACAATCACCTTAAAAAAGTTGCTTTATTAAAGTTGAGCTTTGCGCCGTGGATTTTTTTAAGCGTGGCACTGATTCCTGTATTTTATGTGTGGCCGTATTATTCTCAAAGCTGTGCAGTTATGGCAAAAGAAATTCTTGATAAAAAAAGCGAAACAGAAAAGCCACTTAGCGAGCTTGAATTGGAACAGGCAGAAAAATAAAAAAGATGGCTGCGAAAAAATCGTAGCCATCTGAAATAATTTATTTAACTGCGCTTTGAAGAATAAGAAGTGCATCTGTGCTGTTAACTTTTTTGTCGCCGTTCATATCGGCAAGTTTAAGCTGGTCAGCACTAAAAGTGAGAATGCCTACAGCGTATTGCTGAATCATAAGCGCATCTGTGCTGTTAACTTTTTTATCGCTGTTCAGGTCGCCCTGCTTTGGTGCAACAGGTGCAGAACCATTGTGGATTGTGATGTTGTATGAATCATACTTGCTTGTGTCAGCTTTAAGATAAACTTCCATAGTGTTTGTGCCAATGAAATAATCTTTGCCGCCTTTAGGTGAAACAAGAATGTTTGCAACAGGGAAGCCTGTTTTTGACTTTGATTCGCTATAAGTCATTGTTTCTTTTGTGCCGTCTGTGTAAACAACCTCAATTTTAAGACCTCTCATATCAACCATACCTCTTTCGGGGTAAATTCCACCGCCTGGATTGTATGTGAAGCTTATTTTGGTTGAGGAAACAAGAGTTGCTTTGCCGGGGACGGTTTCACTTGGGTCCCACAAACCGTAAATCCAGTCTGTGTCCTTGTAAAAATCAACCTTGGTGGGCTTTGATACGATTTTAAGGCTCTGGATTTTTTTGCCTGCCGCTGAGGAATACAAACCGCAGATACCAAAAATCATTGCGATTGCAAGAATAACAGAAATGACTTTTTTCACATTAAACACTCCTTATTATAATATTTGATTTTATTATGATGCTGAGCTTGAAGCCGCCATAATAGTGATAAGTGCAAAGTCGTTTTCGGTGATTTTTCTCATACCGTCAACATTGGCTGCAAGGAACTGAGCACGGTTAAGGCTGTCATTGTTAATAATTGCGAAGCTTACAAGACCTGGGTCGCTGGAATCAACAATGCCGTTGCCGTCAACATCACCTTCAACAACAAGGGTATAAACTTCTTTGCTTCCGTCTGGATATTTTACAGTTACAGTGGAACCTGTTCCGTAATATTTATATGCTCTTGAAACCTTTGAAAAGCTGACTTCAACATTCTCATAATCAAAAATATCGTTCTGAAGCTGAGATGATGTGAGATTTGCAGGAACACCCATTACATAGTTGTTGCTGTCAATTTCAACATTGCTTCCGTCTTTTGCTTTAAAGAAAGGCTCAACCTCTTCTCTTTTTTCAAGAAGCTGAATATCGTATGAATCATAGCACTGAGTGTTTTGAAGAAGGTAAACTTCTACAGTGTTTGTGCCGGGGAAAAAGCCTTTTCCTCCTTTTGGTGAAAACATAATGTTTGCAGTGTATCCACTCTTGCCTTTTGTTTCTTTATAGGTCATGTTGGTTTTTGTTCCGTCAGAATAAGAAACCTCAATAACAAGACCTGTCATGTCAAGCATACCTACCTCGGGGTAACGGCCACCGCAGGGATTATGAGTAAAGCAGATTCTATCGTATGGCACCGCAACAGGCTGACCTGTTGCTTCGCTTATATCCCACATACCGTAAACCCAGTCTTCTTCATAATAGAATACAGTTTTAACGGGTAAGGTAACAATTCTGACGCCAGTGATTTTTGGCGAAGCGGCATATGAGCAAAGAGCAACAATGCCTGAAACAAGGGTCAGGCAAAGAATAATTGCAATAATTTTTTTAAAAGATTTCATTAAATCCCTCCACGACTTTGTGATGGGATAATTATATCATTTCATCTTCTTAAAGTCAATTAAGATTTTATAAATGTGATGCTTCCGTAATAGCATCTGTAAAATAAATCCTTGTCTTCTTCAGAAATTTCGCCACAGCTTGCAATAAAATCGTCCTCATCAATAAGAAAATTTTTAAGTGCAAAGGGAACAGCAGTTGTTGCCTGAATCCGTCTGATTTCTTCGTTAAGGAACATGGGAGCAATTTCGCTTAAAGGCGTTATGTCAAGCCCTTTTGCAAGAAGAGAAAATCTACCGCTTTTATCTTTTTCATAAAGATGCTCGGCAATTGACGGGAATGCCACAGCAAGGGTGCTTATTCTGTTACTGCTCCATTTTGAAAAGAAAGATGCGATTCTGAAAGAGTCGGATTGCCACGAATATTCAAAGCTGTTTATAAAAGCTGTGTATGCGCCTGTCATTGCGGTGAGAAGATTTTCTCTTGCAGATATTTCGCCACGGTAAGCGGGCATAATGTTTTTATAAATTTCATAAAAGCTTTTTTGAGCAAGGGCAGAAATATATCTGTCTTCGCTTGCAACGGCACTTTCAAGTGCAAGGCAGCCAATGCCCAGTGCTTCATACGCAATTTTTGAAGAATCAGAAATGTTGATGAATGAGGGGTCAATAATGCAGATGTCCGCAGAATTTTTATATAAAAAAATATCAAGGGTGTCAAAATCTGTCAGTGCAGAGGGGAGCGTTTCAATAACCGTTACAAGCGGAATTTCGCAAAGCTTTGAAACAGCTCTTCCGCAGTCGAGAGTTTTGCCGTCGCCTATGGCAATAATCGCCTCTGGCATATGCACATCCGCATACTTTTTTGCTTTGTCAAAAAGCTCGTTTGTGTCGTCAGAAATTATTGTTTCGTTTCTGGTAAGAATTGCGTCAAATTTTCTTTTAATTTTTAAAAGCGCACCGCTTTTTTGTGAAAGATTTCCGTCAGAAATTATCAGCACGCTTTCATAATCTTTATCAAATAATTTTTCAAATGAATCAATTCCGCTTATAACCTTTTGCGGAAACTGAAAACAAGACATACTATCACTCCTGAAAAGTTTTATTTTTATTTTTTCAAAAGAAGCGCAAAAAAATCTGAAAAAATCTTTCATCTTTTTAAAAATTTTAGCAGAGAAATTGCAGTTTTTTCGCTGAGAATATGCCTTTGGCTCCTGATAACAAATGCACCTGTGGCAGGCAAAAAAGCCGTTGAGATGTGCAGATAAGCGCCATATGCCCCTAAGTTAGATTTTATTTATAAAAATCTCGCTTTGGGGTGCTTCTTTTTGTGCGGTTTTCTATTGCAAAATTCGCAAATATAATGTATAATACATTAGTTATAAGTTTATAAAGAGAGGTGTCCCCTTTTGAGTGATAAAACTGATGTAAAGAAATTTCAGGTCCCACAGGAGGAGATTGAAAAGCAAAAGGAATTCACCGCCCTTGCTAATTCTGTTTTAACTGCGAAGTATCCAGACAGAACACCCCTTGCAATGGTTCACACCTATGGCTGTCAGGGCAATGTTTCAGACGGCGAGCGAATCAAAGGTATGCTCGAAAAATGCGGTTACGGCTTCACAGATGATGTGAATGAGGCTGACTTGGTGCTTTATAATACCTGCGCTATCAGAGAGCATGCAGAAGACAGAATCTATGGCAACGTCGGCGCACTTAAAAACATAAAAAAAGAGAAGCCCGATATGGTCATCGCCCTTTGCGGATGTATGATGCAGCAGGAAAAGGTAAGCGAAAAAATAAAAAAAAGCTACCCTTATGTTAATCTTGTTTTCGGCACTCATGTTATTCATAAATTGCCCGAGCTTTTATACAATGTTCTCAGCAAATCAAAAAGAGTTTTCTCTTCACCAGAAAGCGACGGTGTAATTGCAGAGAATGTTCCTGTTCGCAGGGACGGCAACATTAAAGGCTGGCTTCCCATTATGTATGGCTGCAATAATTTCTGTAGCTACTGCATCGTTCCTTATGTAAGAGGACGAGAGAGAAGCCGTGAGCCTGAGGATATTATCAAAGAGGCAAAGGAGCTTATTGCCGCAGGATGTAAAGATATTACACTGCTCGGTCAGAATGTAAACTCCTATGGCAAAACTCTTGACAGAGATATTAACTTTGCAAAACTTCTTAAAATGATAAACGACCTGCCCGGAGATTTCATCATAAGATTTATGACTTCACATCCCAAGGATTGCACAGAGGAACTGCTTGACACAATGGCTCAGTGCGAAAAGGTTGCAAGGCATTTTCATCTTCCTTTCCAGAGTGGCAACAACCGTGTGCTTAAAGAGATGAACAGAGGCTACACCAAAGAAAAATATCTTTCACTTGTGGAGTATGCAAGAAAGGTTATGCCCGATATTTCACTGACAAGTGATATTATTGTCGGCTTCCCTGGTGAAACATACGAGGAGTTTAAAGATACCCTCGACCTTGTTGAAAAAGCAAAATTCACATCCCTTTACACATTCATTTTCTCATCGAGAGATGGCACAAAAGCGGCAAAAATGCCCGACCCCGTTTCAAGAGAAGAAAAGGGCAAATGGTTCAAGGAGCTTTGCGATTTACAGGAATCCATTGCAGGCAAACGCACAGCACTTATGAAAGGCAAAAGCTACAGAGTTCTTTGCGAGGGTTATGCAAAAGACGGAATATATAACGGCAGAACAGGCGGAAATGTTATGATTGAATTCCCCGACACTGACGGCGGCAAATCAATCGGCAAATTCTGCACAGTTAAGGTTACAGAGCCTTTGACTTGGATTGTCAGAGGCGAGCTTGAAGAATAAAGACAGGAGAAATTAAAATGGATATTATTGAACTTACAAGAAAATTAGGCGCAGCAATTCAGGAAGAGGAAGCATACAAAGCTTTCCATAAGGCAAAGGAAGCAAACGAGCAGGATGACGAGCTTAACGAGCTTATCAACAAAATTCAGCTTATCCATATGTCATATCAGCATGAGGCTGCAAAGGACGACGCTAACGAAGAGAAGCTTCAGGCTTATGATAAAGAATTCAGCGAAGTTTATAAGCAGGTTATGGCAAACACAAATATGCAGGCATTTGAAAAGGCAAAGGACGACCTTGATGTTCTTATGAAGCGTATCACTGGTATCCTTTCACTTTGCGCTCAGGGTGAAGACCCTGCAACCTGCGATTATTCAGCAGGCTGCTCAGGCGATTGCTCATCATGCAGCGGTTGCTCAGAAAAATAATTATTACTTAATCGGGAAGTGTAAAAATGGCTGAAATGACGCCAATGATGCGACAGTATCTTGAAACAAAAAAAGAATATCCGGACGCAATTCTGATGTATCGTTTAGGCGATTTTTACGAAATGTTTTTTGATGATGCCAAAACAGCATCCCGTGAGCTGGAGCTTGTGCTCACTGGCAGAGATTGCGGAATGCCCGAGCGTGCGCCTATGTGCGGTGTGCCTTTCCACAGTGTGGACGGATACCTTGCAAGGCTTGTTGCAAAGGGATATAAAGTTGCAATCTGTGAGCAGATGGAGGACCCTGCAACAGCAAAGGGAATTGTTAAGCGTGAGGTTATAAGAGTTGTAACCCCCGGCACAGTTATTGAAAGCAATATGCTTGACGAATCAAAAAACAACTACCTTTCAGCTATTGTTGTGGATGGCAATAAGGTTGGTGTCTGCTTTGCAGATGTTTCAACAGGCTCTGTTCATCTTACATTTATTGACTCAAAAGATTCACAGTCAAAAATCGTTAACGAGCTTGGCAGATATATGCCGTCAGAGATACTCTATAATGAGCAGGCAATCGGCAACAAAAAGCTTAAAGAATTTATAAAAAACAGGCTCAACTGTATGGCGGAGGAAATCCCCGAAGATAACCTTGATTACAGCGAAAATCTTTCACTTGTTCTTTCACATTTTAAGGTGAATGATATTGAAGCTCTTGGCGTTTCTGGTGAAGAGGCTGTTATCGCTCTCGGTGCAACGCTTCGCTACCTTCACGATGTTCAGAAAAAATCTGTTGATAACATTCGCTCAGTTGAGTTTTACAGTGAATCTCAGTTTATGAAAATAGATGTCAGCTCAAGACGAAACCTTGAACTGACCGAAACAATGCGCAACCGTGAAAGAAAAGGCACACTTTTGTGGGTTCTTGATAAAACAAAAACCGCTATGGGCAAAAGACTTATCCGTTCATGGATTGAACAGCCACTTGTGAGCCTGCCTAAGATTGAAAAAAGGCATCACGCAGTGGCGGAGCTGGCAGAGAACCCAATGGCACTTGATTCTGTTACAGCCGCACTTTGCGACATTGTGGATATGGAACGCCTTATGGCGAGAATAGTTTATGAAACCGCCAACGCAAAGGAGCTTCGTGCTCTTTTGGCAGCAATTAAAAATATTCCTCTTTTAAAAGAAGCTTTAGGCGGATTTTCCTGCCAGCTTTTAAAAGAGCTTAATGGCTCACTTGATAATCTTTCAGATGTGGAACAGCTTATTGAAAGTGCTATCAGTGAGGACCCGCCCTTTACTGTCCGTGAGGGTGGAATGATAAAGGACGGCTTCAACACAGAGCTTGACTCTTTGAGAGATATAGTTGTTAACGGCAAAGGCTATATCGCAAAGGTTCAGATGGACGAGCAGGAGAAAACGGGAATCAAAAAGCTTAAAATCGGCTATAACAGAGTTTTCGGTTATTATATTGAAGTTCCCAATTCCTTTAAAGACCTTGTGCCAGAGGAATACATAAGAAAGCAGACCCTTGCAAGCTGTGAAAGATACATTACTCAGGAGCTGAAAGAGCTTGAATCAAAGGTTCTTGGAGCACAGGAAAGAATAGTTAAGCTTGAATATGAAATCTTCACCCTTGTAAGAAGTAAGGTGGCAGACGAATATTTCAGAATACAGAAAACTGCATCGGCAATTGCCGCAGTTGACGCTATCTGCTCTTTCGCAACTGTTTCTATAAATAACGGCTATGTTTGCCCCACTATGACAGAAAGACCTGTTATCGATATTAAAGACGGCAGACATCCCGTTGTTGAAAAAATGATGAAAGACAGCCCATTTGTTCCCAATGATACTTTGCTTGATTGCGGTGCAAACCGCTGTGCGATTATCACAGGACCAAATATGGCTGGTAAATCAACATATATGCGTCAGGTTGCGCTGATAGTTCTTATGGCGCAGTGCGGATGCTTTGTCCCTGCCTCAAGTGCAGAGATTGGAATAACAGACAGCATTTTCACTCGTGTTGGTGCATCTGATGACCTTGCGTCAGGTCAGTCCACATTTATGGTTGAAATGAGCGAGGTTGCAAACATTCTTAAAAATGCCACATCAAAAAGCCTTTTGATTTTTGATGAAATCGGCAGAGGTACTTCCACCTTTGACGGCATGAGCATTGCAAGAGCCGTTCTTGAACATACGGCAGATAAAAAACGCCTTGGAGCAAAAACTCTTTTTGCCACACATTATCACGAGCTGACTGAGCTTGAAGAAAAAATGGAAGGCGTTAAGAATTATAATATCGCCGTTAAAAAGCGTGGCGATGATATAACTTTCCTGCGCAGGATAATCCGTGGCGGAGCAGACGGAAGCTACGGCATTGAGGTTGCAAAGCTGGCAGGTGTTCCAAACTCTGTTGTAAACAGAGCAAGGGCAATCCTTAAAGAGCTTGAAGAAACTGCCGCACCTGTTCATATGAGCGAAATGCCAAAGGAGCAGAACGACGACCCGTTTATGCAGCTTTCTTTTGCAGGCGGAGCAGGAAGCTCAATTATTGATGAGCTTAAAATGATTGATGTAAATACACTCACACCAATTGAAGCTATGCAGAAGCTTTATGAAATGGTGAACGAGGCTAAAAAAATATAAACGAAAGAAGGTGATTCCATGCCAGAGATTAACATATTGCCAAAGCACGTTGCGGAGCTTATTGCCGCAGGCGAGGTTGTTGAAAGACCTGCCTCTGTTATAAAGGAGCTTATGGAAAATTCCATTGATGCAGGTGCTTCTTCAATCACTGTTGAAATCAGACGGGGCGGAATCACCTACATGAGAATAACTGATAACGGCTGTGGAATTGACCGAAGCAATATCAGAAAGGCGTTTATCAGCCATGCCACAAGCAAAATTTCAAAGGCTGATGACCTTGATTCAATTTTTACCCTTGGCTTCCGTGGCGAAGCACTTGCATCTGTTGCGGCTGTTTCAAGGGTTGAAATTATGACAAGAGCTGAGGAAGAGCAAATCGGCACTCACTATTGCATTGAGGGCAGTGAAGAAACACTTCTTGATGATGCAGGCTGCCCCAAAGGCACAACAATTATTGTAAGGGATATTTTTTATAACACACCTGCAAGAATGAAATTCCTTAAAAAGGATGTTACAGAGGCAAATGCCGTTGCAGGAGTTGTTGATAGAATTGCCCTTTCACATCCCGAAATCAGCGTCAGATTTATAAGAGATGGCAAAGAGGCACTTGTTACATCTGGCAGCGGAGATGTTAAAAACACAATTTTCTCTGTTTTCGGCAGAGATTTTTCACAATCTCTTATGGAGTGCAGTTATGAGCTGAACGGCATAAAAGTCAGCGGATTTATTTCAAAGCCTGTTAATGCAAGGGCAAACCGCACAATGCAGTTTTTCTTCCTTAACGGCAGACTTATTAAAACAAGGACAGGCACTGCCGCACTGGAGCAGGCATATAAAAACTCAATTATGGTGGGCAAATTCCCTGCCTGCGTGCTGAATATTACGCTCCCTGCCGGTGCAGTTGATGTTAATGTTCACCCTGCCAAAACAGAGGTAAGATTTGCAGACGAAAAGAGAATTTTTGATGCGGTTTATTATTGCGCAAAATTCGCTTTGCAAGAAAAGGATACAAGACCGCAGATGTCCTTTGAAACAAAGGCACAGATGAAAGTTACCTCTCAGCAGATGCCACAGGTTGTAAAAGGCGAGCAGATCAGATTTACACCCAATGAAGTGAAACAAAGTTTTGCACCGCCAGCACCAAAGCCTGTTGAAAAAGAAGAGAAAAAAGAAGTGGTTCAGACCTTTGAGCCTGTCAGAAAACCGCATCCCATAGTATTTAATTCAGATAATAAAAAGCAGAGCGTTGTGAATGAAAGCGATGAAGATATTCTTCTCAACAGACCTGCTAAAGAAATAAAAACAGAACCAAAGCAAGAAATAAAAGCAGAAATCACAAAAGAAGAGCCTGCACCTGTTGAAATCCCGAAAGAAGAAAAGCAGGAAGAGAAAACAGAGCCTGCTGTAATCGAGAAAGAGCCAGAGCAGGCAGAAGTAAAGGCACAGTATATTCCCGAGCCATTCAGAGTTATCGGTGAAGCCTTTAAAACATACATACTTGTGGAGCAGGGAGATAAAATGCTTGTTATTGATAAGCATGCCGCCCACGAAAGAATGATTTTTGAATCTCTTAAAAAGAATGTGAACGATGCAGAAAGCCAGCTGCTTCTAATGCCCGTAACGGTTACTTTAAGTAAAGAGGAATATAACGCCGTTATTGAAAACGAAGATATTCTTCACAAGGCAGGCTACGGCGTTGAGGATTTCGGTCAAGGTATGGTCATTGTTACAGAATGCCCTGTTTACCTTGAAGCTGGTGATATTCCCGATGTAGTGTGCGAGCTTGCAGGCTACCTTGCAGATAATAAAAAGGATTTAATTCCCGAAAAGCTTGATTGGATTTATCATTCAACTGCCTGCCGTGCGGCAATTAAGGCAGGGGACACAACCACTCCCTATGAATTAGAAAAATTCGTTACAAAGCTTTTGTCAGAACCCGATATAAGATACTGCCCCCATGGCAGACCCGTGCTTATTGAAATGAGCAAAAAAGATATGGAAAAGAGCTTCGGCAGAATCCAGTGAAAGGACGGTCGGCAATATGAAAAAAATACCGCTTATAGTTGTTGCCGGCCCAACAGCCTCTGGCAAAACGGCACTTGGCATTGAGCTTTGCAAAAGGCTTGGCGGTGAGGTTATTTCGGCAGACTCCATGCAGATATATAAAGGTATGGATATTGCAACGGCAAAGCCCTCAAAGGCTGAAATGGACGGAATACCTCATCACCTGATTGATATAATTTCACCTGAAGAAAACTTTTCTGT
The DNA here is from genome assembly GCA_045598085.1 of Acutalibacteraceae bacterium. Lineage (GTDB taxonomy): Bacteria > Bacillota > Clostridia > Oscillospirales > Acutalibacteraceae > CAG-488. The sequence goes on along the minus strand of JAZLLI010000017.1, from coordinate 29,806 downwards.
TGCAGAATTTAAAGCCTTGGCAGAAAAGAAAGCCTCAGATATATACGAAAGAGGAAAAATCCCCATAATCGTTGGCGGAACAGGGCTTTATATTGACTCACTTGTTGATAATATCAGCCTGAGCGATGCCTCAACAGATGAAAACTTGCGAAAATCCCTTTTTGAAAGAGCAGAGAAAGAGGGCACAGCTTCACTTTTAAATGAGCTTAAAGAGATTGACCCGGAGTATGCAGAGAAGCTTAGTGAAGGCAACCTTAAAAGAATAGTGAGAGCGTTGGAGCTTTGGTACACTTCACATATCACTATGACCCAGCAGATTGCAAACTCAAGGCTTGTTCCATCACCTTTTAATGTTTGCTACATTGTGCTTGAAGCAAAAGACAGAGAGTATCTTTATGATAGAATCAATCGCCGTGTTGATATTATGATGGAAATGGGGCTTTTAAAAGAAGCGGAGGAATATTATTCATCCTGCGGCAAAACATCAGCTCAGGCTATAGGATATAAAGAGCTTGCCCCTTATCTTAATGGTGAAAAAACACTTGAAGAGGCTGTGGAAGCCTTGAAGCAATCCACAAGAAGATATGCAAAGCGTCAGCTTACATGGTTCAGAAGAAGAGAGAACGCTTACAGATTATATATTGACGATTACTCTTCATCAGTAGAAATGGCAGATGAAGCGATGAAATTTATAGATGAAACAAAAATAAGGGAGGGATAATTACGGCTAAGAAAAAACAGAAAAAAAATGAACAGGCAGGCAAATGGTCAATTGGCAAGGTTGTTACACTTGCAGTTTGCGGTATAGTTTTTGCCTACATGGCTTTCAACGCATTCGCCTATTCCTATTCGCCCATAACCACATTCACAATTAACGAAAGGGCGCAGTATGAAGAAACCTTTGAATTTGAAGGCTTCGTTATCCGTGATGAAAAGCTTATACAGAATCCCTCAAACGGCACCGCAATTTCCCTTGTAAGGGATGGCGAGCGTGTTGCAAAGGGCGACCCCATTGCCGTTGTATGCAAAAATGAAGATGATGCCACCGCTTATAAGCAGCTTGAAAATGCTAAAGCGGAGCTTGAAAGATTTAAAAACCTCAACAACACAAACGGTATGCAGGAGCTTGACGCAGAAAAGCTTAATTCAGAAATTTCTGATGCCTATTCTCAGCTTATGGATTGCGTTGCGGCAGGTAACTTTGACGGACTTGATGAAGCAATAAATGCGTTTAACGAAAAGAGCGCAATAAAGCAGATTCTTGCAGACGGCAATATAAATGTAAGCGAGCAGATGACAGCAATTGATAAAGAAATCAAAAAGCTTGCAAGCAAAAAGATTTCAACCTCCCCTGTCAGCGCACCAGATTCGGGCTATTACATCAACACAATAGACGGCTACGAAGAGTCGGTTCCTTATGCAGGTGTTGAATCACTTAATGCTAATCAGATAAAAGAAGTTCTTGAATTAAAGCCTGAGCATAAAAAAGCGTCCTTCGGCAAGCTTGTGAGCAGTTACCGCTGGTATATTGTGGGCATTGTTGGCAAGGAGCACGCAACAGATTTCCCTGCGGAGGGCAAGGTAAAAGTTAACTTCCCCAACAGCGGAATAAAGAATGTTGAAATGCAGGTTGTTTCAATTAAAAATCAGGGCGATTCAGTTGCAGTTATCCTCAGTGCAGACCTTATGAATGAAGCGTATGCCAATATGAGAAATGAAACAGTGCAGATTGTTACAAACTCTGGCGACGGCTTCAAAATCCCTGCAAACCTTGTAAGATTCAATAAGAAAAATGAATCGGGAATTTATGTATTAAGAGGAAAAATCATATCCTTTATAAGTGCGGATATACTATATTCTGACGGCGAAAGCGTTATCGTTGATTCAAATAGCGACGGCGGCGGAATCGCACTTTATGATGAGGTCATCACGAAGGGAAAGGACATCAGAGATGGAAAAGTTATCAGATGATAAAAGATTTTATGATATTTCAGAAAACTTTAAAGAAATATCAGAGAAAATTGCTCTTTCAGCAGAGAAGAGCGGAAGAACAGCAAAAGACATCAGATTTATGGCTGTAACAAAGACCGTTGAGCCGAAATACATAAATCATGCCCTTTCACTGGGGCTTGACCTGATTGGCGAAAACCGTGTTCAGGAATTTATGGGCAAAAAGGACGAGCTTCATCTTGACGGAGTGGAGAAGCATCTTATCGGTCATTTGCAGACAAATAAGGTTAAGCAGATTGTTGGCAATGTGGACTCTATTGACGGAGTTGACAGCATCAAAATCGCAAAAGAAATCGGCAAAATTTCGTCCCGTTTAGGGATAACAACAGATATTCTGCTTGAAATTAACATCGGAGCAGAAGAAAGTAAATTTGGTTTTACCCCCGAATCAATAGGCGAAACAGTTTATGAAATCGCAGAAATTGAGGGCATAAAGGTCAAAGGATTGATGGCTGTGCCTCCAATTTGTGATAATTCAGCGAAAAATCGCATATTTTTTGAAAATATGCACCAACTGTTTATTGACATTGGGGCTAAAAATATAGATAATATTAGCATGGAGATTTTGTCTATGGGAATGTCAGGGGATTATGACGAAGCAATTCTCATGGGCGCTAATATGGTTAGAATAGGCTCCGCTCTTTTTGGAGCGAGAAATTACAGATAATCGGAGGATAAAGTTATGGGATTCATTGACAAGTTTAAGAATGCTTTCAGTATGTCAGAGGAAGAATATCTTGACGATGTAGATGTTGACGAAGAAGAGGAAGAAGAGGAAGAAGAATACGTTTACAGAAAACCCCGCACAGAACGCCACTTTAAACTTAACGACACCTTTAAGGCAGATAATGTTGTTGATATCCGCAGCACACCCGCTGCAACAAGTGCACCTGCACCCACCCGTTCATCATCAACACCCACAAAGGCTCACGTTGTTTTCAAAAAGATAGATACATTCAACGAAATTCTTTCAGTTGCAGATGTTCTTATTGAGCAGAGAATTGTTGTGCTCAACCTTGAAACCTGCAATGATGATGATACACGCAGAATACTTGATGTTCTTTCTGGTGTTGCTTATGCAAACGGCGGCGCAATTCAGCGTGTTGCAGGCAGAGCTTATGTTATTACACCAAATAACGTTCCGCTCACAGGCGAGCTTCTTGACGAATTTGTTAATCCGTATTCAAACAATTCACTTTTTTAATTGACATAGACAGGAGGATTTTTAAATGCTGACACCTTCAAAGATAATGAATCATCATTTTGAGGTTGCGGGCAAAAACGCATACCGTGCACACTCAGTTGATGAATTTTTTGATATTGTTGCCGAATCTTATGAGCAGATGTTCAAAGAGAATGGCGAGCTTGTAAAGAAAATCAGTATTCTTGCAGAAAGACTTGAAGAGTACAAAAACGATGAGGATAATATCCGCAATGCTCTGCTTACAGCTCAGCGTATGGCAGATAAAATTGTTAAAGAAACCAACCAGAAGGCAGATAATCAGCTTGCCGAGGTTGACGAATATGTTAAAAAGACAGAGAATGCTTCTGACGAAAAGGCAAACAAGCTTATTGAAGATGCAAGAGCAAGAGCATCTGAAATCATTGAAAGAGCAAACCTTCAGGCAGCTGAGCTGATTAAAAACGCAACAGCTGAGGCTAAGGAGCAGGAGGTTATTGCAAGAGATCGTATGATTAAGGCTCAGGCAGGTCTTGACCTTATTGAAAAAGAAGCAGATAAATTTAAGAGAGAGCTTCTCAAGCTTTATTCTGATCACCTTGAGCTTATCAATAAAATCCCCGAAATGGAGGGTTCTGACGAAGCAGTTGAGGTAGTTGAAGCTGTTGAGCAGGAAGATGATAAGGAAGACGTTAAGGTTTACGCTCCTAAAGAAGAGGAAAAGGACGTTCCAGCAGAGGTTGGTTCAGCAGATGATGACGATATTTCTGTTGAGGAATACCTTAAAAGATACACCGATGACGGCTATGATGCAGATGAAGAGGATGCTGTAGAGGCTGTTGAGGATGAAGAAGAGCCTCAGTATGAAGCAGAGGACGAAGAAGAAACCGTTGAAGAGCCCGAAGAGGAAGAAGAATATGCAGAGGTTGAGGAAGAGCCAAGAACTTCACTTGCCGATGTATACGAAGCTATTGACGGCGAAGAGGTTATTGACGAGCCTGCTGAGGAAGAGGATGAATACATACCCGAGCTTTCTGATGATAGCTTTGACAGCGATGTTGACGCTGACGATGATGCTGAGGACGAGGACGAAGAAGACGAGTCTGATTACAGCGAACCTGACGAGGGCGATACATTCAAGTTTGATTTAAGCGCATTCAAATTCTCTGAGGATGACGACGATGATGATTCCGCAGACGAATATTATGATGATGATGATAGCGACGACGATTACTTTGATGATGACGATGATGACGACGAGCCAAAGGGCAGCGGCTTCTCATCAAAATTCAAAGGATTCTTTAAGAGATAATGGCAGTTATAGTCAGTCTTTTATCAGTTGCCGTTCTCACCGCTGTTGACCAGATTATTAAATGGGTTGTTGAGGCAAGGCTTCCGCAGGCAGGGGAAGTTACTGTTTTGCGTGGCTTTTTAAGCTGGGAGTATGTTAAAAACACAGGTGCAGCATTCGGTTCTTTTTCAAAAAGCACTACGCTCCTTTCTGTTATAACAGCCGTTGTTTTGCTTGCAGGCATTGTTGCAATTATCATGAAAAAAATAAAAGGCAAATATTTGCTTACTGTTTCGGTTATGATAATAGCAGGTGGCTTAGGCAACCTTATTGACAGAATAGTCAAGGGCTATGTTGTGGATTTTATTGAGGTTCGCTTTATTGATTTCCCTGTTTTCAACTTTGCAGATATTCTTGTTACCTGCGGTGCGTTTATGCTCATAGGTTACCTTATCTATGACACTTACAGAGAATATAAAAAGAAAAAGGGCGGGGAGTAAAGTGGAAGATATTTGTTTCACCGCTGACGAAACCTTTGACGGTGTTCGTATAGATAAAGCTCTTTCTCTTGTGGCAGAGGATTTCACCCGTTCTCACATTCAGTCAATTCTTAATGAAAAGGCAGTTTTCGTTAACGGCAAGGCTGTTTCAAAAAGCTATAAGCTCACTGTGGGCGATAATGTTGTTTTCACTCCTCCCGAGCTGAAAGCACTGAATGTTGAAGCAGAGGATATTCCCCTTGATATTGTCTATGAGGATGACGACCTTCTTATTGTAAATAAACCGAGAGGAATGGTTGTTCACCCTGCCCCCGGCAATTACACAGGCACGCTTGTGAATGCTCTGATGTTCCATTGCGGAGACAGACTTTCAGGCATAAACGGTGTTATCCGTCCGGGTATTGTTCATAGAATAGATAAAGATACAAGCGGTCTGCTTATTGTGGCAAAGAATGATTTTGCTCACGAAAAGCTGGCGGCGCAAATAAAAGAGCACAGCTTCACACGCCGATATATGGCTGTGGTTCACGGCAATTTAAAAAATGATACAGGCACAATTGATGCACCAATCGGCAGAAATCCAAATGACCGCAAAAAGATGTGCGTAACCAATAAAAATTCAAGAAATGCCCTTTCGCATTATGAGGTTATTGAAAGATTTGGTAACTTCACCCTTGTGAGGGTAACACTTGAAACAGGCAGAACACATCAGATAAGGGTACATATGGCATATATAGGTCATCCTGTTGCAGGGGACCCTGTTTATGGACCGAGAAATGGAGTGTCATCCCTTAACGGGCAGTGCCTTCATGCAGAATTTATAGGCTTCAACCATCCCCGTGATGGTAGATATATAGAGTTTTTAAGCGATTTGCCAGATTATTTTAAGGCATTTCTTAAAACACTTAAAAAAACAAATAATTAACCGGAGGTGTTTATTTTGGACGCATCAGTTAAAAAACAGTTACAGATAAAAGCGTGCAAAGTAAGAATGGGTGTCATCGAGGGCGTGTTTAATGCAAAATCAGGTCATCCCGGTGGATCACTCTCAATCGCAGATATCCTTACTTATCTTTATTTCAACCATATGAATGTTGATCCCAAAAACCCCAAGTGGGAGGAAAGAGATCGTTTCGTTCTCTCAAAGGGTCATACAGCACCTGCACTTTATGCAGTTCTTGCTCACAAGGGATTTTTCTCTGTTGATGAGATCAAGACACTTCGTAAGCCTGGTTCAATGCTTCAGGGTCATCCCAGCATGAAGCTTACACCCGGTGTTGATATGAGCACAGGCTCTCTTGGTCAGGGCATCTCAACAGCAGTTGGTATGGCTCTTGGCGCAAAGCTTGCAGGTAAGAGCTACAGAGTTTTCACCGCTCTTGGTGATGGCGAAATTCAGGAAGGTCAGGTTTGGGAAGCAGCTATGTTTGCTGCTGCAAAGGGACTTGACAACCTTGTAGCTGTTATTGATAACAACAACCTTCAGATTGACGGTTCTGTTGCAGAGGTTAACTCACCATATCCTATCGCTGAAAAATTCAGCGCATTCGGCTGGAATGTAATTGAAATCTGCGCTCATTCTTTTGATGAGATTGATGCAGCTTTCAACGCAGCAGCAGAGTTTAAGGGCAAGCCCACAGCTATTATCGCAAAAAGCGTTAAGGGCAAAGGCGTTTCATTTATGGAAAATCAGTGCTCATGGCACGGAACTGCCCCCAACGAAGAACAGTATAATCAGGCAATGGCTGAATTACAGGCAGCTCTTGCAGAATTGGAGGCGTAATTATGGCAGATGTAATTAAGGTTGCTACCAGAGAAGCCTATGGTAAAGCTCTTGTTGAGCTTGGCGAAAAGAATGATAAGGTTATCGTTCTTGACGCTGACCTTGCGGCTGCAACAAAAACAGGAATGTTCAAAAAGGCTTTCCCCGAAAGATTCTTTGACGCAGGTATTGCAGAAAGCAATATGATGGGCGTTGCAGCAGGTCTTGCTACAACAGGCTACACAGTTTTTGCAAGCTCTTTCGCAATGTTTGCCGCTGGCAGAGCTTTTGAGCAGATCCGTAACACAATCGGTTATCCTCATCTTAATGTTAAAATCGGCGCAACACACGCAGGTATCTCTGTTGGTGAAGACGGTGCAAGCCATCAGTGCTGTGAAGACATTGCTCTTATGAGAACTATCCCAGGTATGGTTATCATTAACCCTGCTGATGATGTTGAGGCTCGTGCCGCTGTTCTTGCAATGGCAGATTACGAAGGCCCCGCATATCTCCGTTTCGGCAGACTTGCAGTTCCGAGAGTTAATGCTCCCGATTATAAATTTGAACTTGGCAAGGGCGTTCAGCTTTGCGAAGGCAAGGATGTTACTATCGTTGCAACTGGCCTTATGGTTGGCGAAGCACTTACAGCAAAAGAGCTTCTCAAGAACGAAGGCATTGATGCAAGAGTTATCAACATCCACACAATCAAACCTATTGATAAAGAAATCATCACAGCTGCTGCAAAAGAAACAGGCGCAATCGTTACAGCTGAAGAGCATAACATCATTGGCGGTCTTGGTTCAGCAGTTGCAGAGGTTGTTTGTGAGAGCTGCCCCGTTCCCGTTATGAGAGTTGGCGTTGAAGATACATTCGGCGGCTCAGGCCCCGCAGTTGAAATGCTCAAGATTTATGGCCTTACAGCAGAGAAGATCGTTGCTAAGGCAAAAGCAGCAATTGCAGCAAAATAATAATATTTGGAGGAATGTCAAGTGGAAAATAAAAAATCCGATTTGACCAATCCTCTTTCCGCAGAGAAAGCTCGGGCAGAGGATTTGTCCGGGCTTTCTCATGTTTTTGAGCAGTTTGAGAACGGTGTGGACATTCAGCCTCTTGACGATTTGGTTCAAGAGAAACCTATACCTTTTGTAGATAATGTTGAGCTTGAAGAATTCGAGCGTGCTACTGCAGAAAGAAAGGCATTCAAAAAAGCAAGAAGAAAGAGATTCTTTGGCTTTGCGGCGGCAATCACCGCTGTTATATGCCTTATGACCTTTGTGGTTTATAACGTATATATGAAGCTGGATGATTTTGCTCACTCAGCTGTTGCAGTTTATCAGAAGGGCGAAAATGTTCAGGTGCTTCTTGATAACGGCAAAACCTTAGACCTTGATAATGTGGTTGAAGCCAAGCTTTCTCAAAATGGCGATTACCTTGTGTATTCACAGCACAGCACAACCAAAACAGGCAAGCTTGATTTAAGAATGGTTGAATTGAAAAAGCGTGCATCTGTTAAAAATAAGGGCACGCTTGCAGTCAGCGGAGCGGACAAAGGATGGAAAGCAAGCGACGACTGCGCATATGTTTATTACACTGTGTCTGAGGATGACGCTCACCATTCATACGCTTATCTGACAGCCAACAAAAAGAATGAGCCCTTTGCATTTGACGCAAACGAAATCTTTCTTCCCCCAAGCGGAGATATAGTTTATTTCACAAGAGAAACTGAAAAAGGCACACAGCTTTTCAGAATGAGAATTGGCGAAAAGGCATCACTTATCAGCGATGTCAGTGGTGTTAAAGGCTTCACAGACGAAACCAACCTTGAAATTTTCTATACTGTTGCAAATGATGGCGATAATTCGTCATACACGCTCTTTAAAATAGCAGGGGATTCTGAACCTGTTAAAATTGCGCCCGATGTAAGCGAGGTTTATCTTGACGATTATAAGATTGGCGGAAACCTCTATTACTTTGTGAAGTCTGGCTCAAAGCTTAACTGGGGCGACTTTATTATTGATAATTATTCTGATACTGACGATGAAATTGAAAAGCCGAAGAAAGATGATTACACTTACACAGTCGGCTTCATTTTCAAAAGGAAAAAGGTTAATCAGAACGCATACGATCAGGCAGTTGCTAAGTATAATAAAAAAGCTAAGAGAGATGAAATCCGCAAAGCACTTGATGCTGTTGACCTTGGACTTACTATTTCTTCAGAATATAAAATCAAGGTTTATGACGGTGAAAAGAGCCGTGAGCTTACAGGCGGTGTAACCCTCGAAAATCTTATGGCATTTTCTCAGGAGGGTATGCCGAAAATCATCATTAAGAAGAGCGGTCTTGGTTTGGACACAAAGGTGAGCATGGATTCACTTTATCAGATTGCAGAGAAAAACGATGTTAATCAGGCGGTGAACTATGCTATTGAAACGCTGAAAAGCAGTGGATATGAAATAAACTACGGCTATAAATATATTTTCTATAACGGCAGTAATGTTTATGAATATAACTTCAACCCCTCTTATAATATTGATGATACGGTGTTCCTTTTCGGTGGCAAAAACTCAATTTTTGCGGCGGTGAGAGATAATAACATTCGCTACAACATCTTTTATTGCAGGGTTGAGAATGGCGTTGTAACACCCAGTATTCAAATGGCGCAAAGTGCAACATCATTCCAGATGAAGAATGATAATCTTTATATTACCATCGCTTCTCAGAATATAAACAATGACCTTTATGTTTGCACCTCTGACGGCAAGTGTGAGCTTGTCAGCGAAAACACGGTGAAATATGAATTTCAAAAGGATTCTGTTGTTATCCTTCAGGCAAAAGAGGATGAAGAGGTTATCCGTGATGTGGAGCTTTGCATTTATAAAGACGGCGTGCTTTATGAAATTGACGGCGGAGTTTACAGTAAGAGCATCCTTGTTAAAAAAGATAAAATTGCTTATCTCAAAAACTATAAAGATCCAACCTATGATGGGGATTCCTATGGCGGAACCCTTGTGGTGTATTCTGATAATAAACCGTCAGAAATCTGCGCTCTTGTAAGTGCTGTTCTGGATGTTAAATAATTAAGGCTGTGCATGGCATTTATAGTGCTTTGCACAGCTTCTTTATTTTCATTTTTGTTGACAAAGCCAGAATAAAATGGTATTATTAAACATAAAATAAGGGGATGTATGCCCCTGAATATCTGAATGTGCTGTGAAAGGAAGATCGCTATGATAAATTCAGATAATTTATGTATGAGCTGTATGAAAGATATTGGCAACGAAAAGCAGTGTCCCTACTGCGGATTCCATGTTGATTCTCAGCAGCATTCCGATTATCTCCCACTTCGCACTGTTTTGGGCAATCGCTACCTTGTGGGCAAGCTTCTTGAGTTTAACGGCGACGGAGCTACATACATGGGTCTTGACCTCACTACAAGAGAAACTGTCAACATCCGTGAGTATTTCCCTCTTGGTATAGCTGTGCGCAACCCCAAAAACCTTATGGTTTCACCTGCTGAGGGCAAAGATAGAATTTATAACGAATATATGCAGAGCTTCATTGAGCTTTGGAGCAAGCTTATGCGCCTTAACGGACTTTCTGCGCTGATTAAGGTTCTCAATATAATTGAGGGCGGTGGCACCTGCTATGTTATAACAGAAAATATTGACGGTGTTTCTTTAAGAGAGCATCTTTTAAGAAATAATTCTTCGGGCTACATTTCATGGGAAAAGGCTCGCCCGATGCTTATGCCCGTTCTTTCCACTTTAGGAACACTCCACGGCGCAGGTATTGTTCACAGAGGAATTTCACCCGGAACACTTATTGTTGCTAATGATGGCAAAATCCGTATCACAGGATTTAGCATAAGTGCAGTCCGTTCTGCTCAGTCAGACCTTGAGGCGGAGCTTTATAACGGATATGCCGCATTTGAGCAGTATGGCTTTAACAGCAGACAGGGACCTTGGACAGATATTTATGCTTTTGGTGCTGTGCTTTACCGCACACTTATTGGCACCGACCCCATTGACGCAAAAGAGCGTGTTGCAAACGATAGACTGATGATTCCCGGCAGATTTGCTGAGCAGCTCCCCGCTTATGTTATTAACGGACTTGTTAACGCTTTGCAGATTTTGCCCGATGACAGAATCAAGAGCGTTGAGGAGCTTCGTGATGAGCTTTCTGCTTCTCCCAATGCAGTTGCGGCGGCTGGTCAGATGAATATTGATGATATAAGAAATAATCATAAGGCAAAGCCTGCTCCCAAAGAACCATCAGAAAAACGAATTGAAGCTCAGAAGCGTCATAACCGCAATGTTATTGCAATCGGTGTTGCAATTATTGTTGTTATTTTAATTGTTGCCGCTGCGCTGATTATCCCGCTTATCACAGGTGATGGCGGAAACTCAGGCGATGACACAGGCAACACCTCCGCACAGGAAATGATTGAAGTTCCCAACTTCACAGATAGAAACAGCTGGGGCAATTATGACGATATTATTCAGGATGAATATGTTTCAGCTCACTTTAAAATCGAAAAAGAAGAAGTGTATAATGACCACGAAGAGGGTACAGTTCTTGCACAGAATATTAAATCTGGTACAAGCATCCCCGATAAGAGCGTTGTTGTGCTTAAAGTCAGCAAGGGCAAAGAGCAGGTTATGTTCCCAGCATCAGGCGTTATCGGCAAGAAATCTGACGAAGCCAAAAAGCTCCTTGAAGATGCAGGCTTTGCAGTAACAATCCTCACAAAGGTTAACTCTGGCGGATATGACGAGGGCGTTGTTTATCAGGCAAGCCTTGACGCTGGTCAGAAATATCCAAAGGGAACAGCTGTACAGCTCATTGTGTGGGATAAGGTTACTACCACAACAACCACCACAACCACAACTGAGCCGTCAACAACTCTTGCAGATGCAGGTGAAGATGACGATAATCAGGGCGGCGGAGCAGATTGGCTCGAATGGTAAATAAAAACGGGGCTGTCGAATTTAGCGCAGACCGAAAAGAAAATCTAAGATAAAAATAAAGATGGTTGTGTTATTGCAAAAAGTCAATCACAACCATCTTTTTGTTTGGTTAGAATAGTATAAAATTTTCTTTTCGGTCTGCGCTAAATGCGACAGTCCCAGTTGCTTTTGTGCTTTTGTCTTAATCTATCTTTTTAAGTGTCTTCAAGTCATACGGTGTTGACTGATATACAAAGTAGTTGAGCCAGTTTGTATAAAGCAGATTGCCGTGTGAACGCCAGCTGACAAGCGGAGCCTTTGACGGGTCATCGTCAGGGTAATAATTTTTTGGCACATCAATTTTAACGCCCGAGTTTATATCTCTGCGATATTCAGCGTCAAGGGTCAGAGCATCATATTCAGCATGACCCATTATAAAAAACTGTCTGCCACCTGCGGTTGAAACAATGTGAACCCCTGCTTCAGGTGATGATGCAAGAATTTTAAGCCCGTCTATGCTTTCAATATCCTTGCGGTCAACATAGGTGTATCTTGAATGAGGCACATAAAATGTATCGTCAAATCCTCTTAAAAGCATTGACTGTGCATAGTCTGCCTTGTGGGGGAAAACTCCAAACAGCTTTTGAGGAAGCATACGCTTTTTTATTCCGTAGTGATAATAAAGTCCAGCCTGTGCACCCCAGCAGATGTGAAGTGTGCTGTGAACATGGTCCTTGCTCCATTCCATAATTTCACAAAGCTCGTCCCAGTAGTCAACCTCTTCAAAATCAAGAAGCTCAACAGGCGCACCTGTTATAATCATTCCGTCAAAGCTTTCATTCTTAACATCTTCAAATGTTTTGTAGAATGCAAGCAGATGCTCCTCAGCAGTGTTTTGCGAAACATGGGTTGTTGTTCTTATAAGTGTAAGCTCAATCTGAAGCGGTGTGTTACCGAGAATCCTTGAAAGCTGTGTTTCAGTTTCAATTTTTTTCGGCATAAGGTTCAGCAGAAGAATACGCAGGGGGCGGATGTCCTGTGTCATCGCCCTTGTTTCTGTCATAACAAATATATTTTCCTGCGCAAGAATCTGCACCGCTGGCAGATCGTTTGGTATTTTTATTGGCATTTAAAGCTCCTCCAAAAATCAGATTTGGCTGAGTGCCTGCTCAATATCAGCAATAAGATCCTCTGCGTCCTCAAGTCCGCAAGAAAGTCTTACAAGGTCGGGTGAAACGCCAGCCGCTGCAAGCTCCTCATCGTTCATCTGACGGTGAGTGGTTGTTGCAGGGTGAAGACAGCATGAGCGTGCGTCTGCAACATGAGTTTCAATTGCAACGATTTTAAGATTTTCCATAAATGCGCCGGCAGCCGCTCTGCCACCCTTAACACCAAAACTTACAACACCACAGGTGCCGTTTGGCATATATTTCTGTGCAAGAGCGTAGTCCTTGCTTGATTCAAGACCGGGGTAGTTAACCCAAGCGATTTTTTCGTGATTTTCAAGGTATTTTGCAACTGCAAGTCCGTTGTCGCAATGCTTTTTCATGCGAACATGGAGGCTTTCAAGACCGAGGTTAAGAAGATATGCGCTGAAAGGCGACTGAACAGAGCCTAAATCACGCATAAGCTGTGTTGTAGCTTTTGTGATGAATGCACCGCCAATGCCGAATCTTTCAGTGTATGTTACGCCGTGATAGCTCTCGTCAGGGGTGCAAAGACCTGGGTATTTGTCTGCATATTTTGTCCAGTCAAATTTACCTGAATCAACAATAGCACCGCCAACAGCACTGCCATGACCGTCCATATATTTTGTGGTTGAGTGAGTAACAATATCTGCGCCCCATTCAAAAGGACGGCAGTTAACAGATGTGGGGAAAGTGTTGTCAACAATCAGCGGAACGCCGTGAGCGTGAGCCGCATTGGCAAATTTTTCAATATCAAGCACGTTAAGTGCAGGGTTTGCGATTGTTTCGCCAAAAACAAGCTTTGTTTCGGGTTTGAAAGCAGCGTTAAGCTCATCCTCTGTGCAGTCGGGTGCAACAAAGGTAACATCAATGCCCATTCTCCTCATTGTAACAGCCAAAAGGTTGTAAGTTCCGCCATAGATTGCAGATGAAGCAACAATGTGGTCGCCGCAACCGCAGATATTGAATGTTGCAAAGAAGTTAGCCGCCTGACCTGATGAAGTGAGCATAGCAGCAGTGCCGCCCTCAAGTTCAGCAATTTTAGCGGCGATAGTGTCGCAAGTGGGGTTCTGAAGGCGGGAGTAGAAATATCCGCTTGCCTCAAGGTCAAAGAGCTTGCCCATAGCGTCGCCCGTAGCGTATTTAAATGTTGTGCTCTGAATGATTGGCACCTGACGAGGCTCTCCGTTGCCAGCCTGATAGCCACCCTGAACACATTTTGTCCCGATTTTAGCGTTTTCCATAAGATAATACCTCCAAAACTATATTATTTGACGAAATTATATCATAAACAGCATAAATAATCAACATAAAATTGTGGCATAATTGCTAAATAAAAAAACCGTTGCCCGATTGAAGCAACAGTCTTAATCTTTTGGAACATCCACCATATCAATGGCAGTTTCAATCAGAATATTTATAAGCTCATTTCTTGAACGGTTTGTTTCTGAACTTAATTGTTCGAGCTTTTCAATGGTTTCATCTTTCATTCTTACAGATACAATTTTGTAGCCATCATCTCCTTTTTTGTGAGTCTTTTTAGTTATTGTAATTTTCTTGTCCATATTGCACCTCCACTATAATAATATATCTTGACAACAATCAGATGGTATATTATAATTTTGACTATAAATTTATATTATAAATTTATAGTCAAAATTTAGGAGGAGTTTGGATGAATACTTTAAAAAAATTAACGGCATTGATAATGACGGTTATTATGCTTATCACCACATTTTTGTTTAGCAGTATAACCGCCTCTGCAAATGGACCAGGATCAGTAGATGTTGCACCAACAGGAAAATGTGGAGATAATGTTTATTGGGACTTTGATAAAACAACTGGCAAACTTGTTCTTAATGGTACTGGTGATACATATGATTATGAAGACTTAGACTCTGTATTTTATGGAAATAAATTCATTAAAACAGTCATTATAAGTAATGAAATTACATCAGTTGGTGATAATTTATTTTTTGATTGTTCTGAACTTATAAGCATTTCTATTCCAGAGAGTGTAGAGACGATTGGGATTGGAGCTTTTTATCACTGCGTAAAACTTACAAGCATTGAAATAACAAAAGGAGTAAAAACTATTGATGATTTCGCTTTTGGTTTTTGCAGTAACCTAAAATTAGTAAATATGGAATATGGTTTAAAGAAAATAGGCGTACAATCTTTTCGTGGATGTGTTGAACTTGAAAATATAGAACTGCCAAATAGTGTTGAGTATATCGATGAAGATGCTTTCGCAGGGTGCAAATTTAATAGTGTTAATATACCCGATGAATTAAGATATTTAAGTAGCTCTGCTTTTACATGTATAAACTTTACTTTTAATAAAAATAAAAATTATAGTACAGATAAAAATGGCGTTTTATACAATTATGATAAATCGACCATCGTTAAGTTCCCCGAAAATAGTCAGCTAACTAATTATGTTATGCCAGATACTGTTAAAACAGTTGGAAAAAATTCCTTTGCAAGGACAAAAAATCTAAAAAGTATTACTTTTTCTCAAAAGCTCGAAATCATAGAAAGCGGAGCTTTTGAATTTTGTAATATAGATAATGTTGTTTTACCTAATTCCCTTAAATACATAGGAGGTAGAGCATTTTCGTATTGTGAGAATCTGAAAAAAATAGACATACCTTATGGAGTGAAATACATTGGAGATTACGCTTTTGATAGCTGTATTAATTTAATATATATTACTATTCCAGAAACGGTAGATTATTTTTTTGACAACTTATTTGATACAGCATTCTATAATAACAAAAGTAATTGGGAAAATGGGATGCTTTACATTGGTTCACACTTAATAAAAGCTGATAAATCTTTGACGGGCAAGGTTTATATTAAAGAAGGAACAAAAACAATTTCCGAACAATGTTTTATAGAGTGTCAAAATATAACAGATATATTTATGCCAGATAGTATTGTTTGTATAGGCACTTGGGCATTTCGTGATTGCACATCATTAAAAAACATTAAGTTATCAAATAATTTGAAATATATAGGAGAATGGGCTTTTGATAATACATTGTTTTGGAATAAACTTTTTAATGATCCTGAAATGTGGGAAGACGGTATGCTATATTATAGCGATTATTTGTTAGCTTCCATGGGACACTTTGGATGGGAGAACATTTGGTGGACAGAAACATATCCTAATTATAAAGTAAATAAAGGCACAAAAGCAATTTCAGGTGAAGCATTTTATTTAACATTTGATACTAGCGTTATTACTTTATCAGAACCAGTTGAGATAATTCCTAGTGGTGCATTCGCTGGTTCATCTATAGGAGAATTTGTTGTGCCAGATGGGGTTAAGGTTATTGACTATGCATTTTATGGTGCAAATAATCTTAAAAAAATAACTATTCCGAAAAGTGTGGAATATATTAATTCATGTGCTTTTGATTATTATTTTGAAGCAACATTTAATAAAAATAATCCATATGTGGTTATATATTGCTATAAAGATTCTTATGCACATCAATACGCAATTGAAAACGGGTATGATTATGTTTTAATCGATGAACACACCCACGCATACAAGCACATTGTTATCCCTGCGGATTGTGTTACAAGCGGTATGGAATATGACATTTGCCCCGACTGCGGTGATGTTATAAACTCAAAGGTCATTTCTGCCACAGGTCATAGCTGGGGCGAGTGGAAAACTACACTTGAACCTACAGGCACAAAAGAGGGCAAGGCAGAACGCAAATGCACAAAATGCAGTGCCACTGAAACAAAAGCAATCGAAAAGCTTAACATTGTTAAGGATGAAAAAACTGGTATTGAAATTGAATACAAAGATCAGTTTGACAAAAACCTTGAAATAAAGGTTGAAGAAAAATTTGACGGCAAATCATATCAGCTTCTTGATATGGAATGTGAAAACAGCAAGTACCATCTTTTTGACATCACAACATATGAAAACGGCAAAAAGGTTCAGCCTGACGGAAAAGTTACTGTCAGAATACCTTTGCCCGATGGCTTCAGCACAAAGAATCTTCTTGTTTGCCATGTTGATGTAGAGAATAACAAAGTAACATATATCCCTGCAAAGGTTGTCGGCAATTTTGTAGAGTTTTCTGCTGAACATTTCAGCGATTATGCGGTTGTGGAGCTTTCTGGAATTGTTGAAAAAGTCAATGTAAATGATGTTGAATTAAAGTATAAAAAGACAGCAAAAATCACCCCCGAAGTTACTGTTGATGGCGATGTGAAATACACTGTAAAATACGATTCATCCAATCCGTCTGTTGCTACTGTTGACAAGGACGGCAAGATTACAACATTTGGCAAGGGTGAAACAAAAATCACCTGCACCGTTACAGACTCTTACGGCAACACTGTCAAGGACACCTGCACTGTTACTGTTAAATTCTCTTTCGGTCAGTGGCTCATTTGGATTTTGCTCTTTGGCTTCTTATGGTATTGATAACTGAATAATTTTTTTGCGGGTATGGGAAACTGTACCCGCTGTTTTTATTGACTTTTTCGGTGAAATATTATAACATATTATTACAAATAATAAGGGAGGCTCCTCTATGTATATAATGGCGTTGGATCAGGGAACTACAAGTTCCAGAACAATCGTTTTTGACAAAGCAGGCAATATTGTTGCAAAGGCACAGAATGAGTTTACTCAGATTTATCCCAAAACTGGCTGGGTTGAGCATGACCCTATGGAAATTCTCGGCAGTCAGCTTCAGTCAATGTCAATGGTTCTTGGCAATGGCAAGGTTGACCCGAAAGAAATCAAAGGTATCGGCATAACTAACCAGCGTGAAACCACTATTGTGTGGGATAAGGAAACGGGGCTTCCTGTTTATAACGCAATTGTGTGGCAGTGCAGACGAACTGCCGACATCTGCGAAGAGCTGAAAGCACAGGGTCTTGAAGAGTATGTTCGTGAGCATACAGGGCTTCTTATTGACGCATATTTCTCTGGCACAAAAATCAAGTGGATTCTTGACAATGTTGAGGGCGCAAGAGAAAAGGCAGAGGCTGGCAAGCTCCTTTTTGGCACAGTTGAAACATGGCTTATCTGGAACCTTACAGGCGGCAAGGTTCATGTAACAGACTACTCAAACGCATCAAGGACAATGCTCTTTGATGTTGATAAGCTTTGCTGGGATGAATACCTTTGCGAAAAGTTGAGCGTTCCCATGTGTATGCTCCCGAAGCCCGTTACATCAAGCGAGATTTACGGCTATGTTGACCACGATATGGTTACAGGCATCAGCTCACTGGCGGGTGTTCCAATCTGCGGAGCTATCGGCGACCAGCCTGCGGCTCTTTTCGGTCAGGCTTGCTTTAAATCGGGTCAGGCAAAGAATACATATGGCACTGGCTGTTTCCTGCTTATGAACACCGGCGAAGAGAGAGTTAAGTCAAAGTGCAACCTGCTCACAGGTGTTGCATGGAGCATCAACGGCAAAACAACTTATTCAATTGAGGGCAGTGCGTTTAACGCAGGCTCTGTTATAAAATGGCTTCGTGATGAGCTTCAGCTTATCAGCGAGGCAAGGGAGTGCGACACTTTGGCAGAAAGCGTTCCCGATGCTAACGGAATTTATATCGTTCCAGCATTCACAGGTCTTGGCGCACCTTATTGGGATATGTATGCAAGAGGCTGTATCGTTGGACTTACAAGAGGTGTAAATAGAGCGCATATCGCAAGAGCAGTCCTTGAAGCAATCACACTTCAGATGAAGGATTTACTTGTTGCCATGGCAGAGGACAGCGGCATTGAGCTTGCCGAGCTTCGTGTTGACGGCGGCGCAAGCGTAAGCAATATTATGATGCAGATTCAGAGCGATATGATCGGCACAATCGTAAACAGACCCAAAACTGTTGAAACAACCGCTCTCGGTGCGGCATACCTTGCAGGTCTTGCAGTTGGTATGTGGGATAACCTTGAAGAGATTGAAGAAAACCGTGAAATCGACAAAGTGTTTATTCCAAAGATGGATAAAGAAAAGAGAGATAAGTTCTATGCAGGCTGGTTAAAGGCTGTTGAAAGAGCTAAATCCTGGGAAGAATAAATAAAAACACGGTATGCGATGAGCTGGTGCTTGTCGCATACTGTCTGTGAAAATAAATTAAGTTTAAGGAGAAAAAACCGTAATGGATTACGCAAAGGAATCACTCAAAAAGCATTATGAATGGGAGGGCAAAATTGAGGTTGTTGCAAGAGCAAAGGTCAACGATAAAGACGCTTTGTCAATTGCATATACCCCAGGCGTTGCACAGCCCTGCCTTGAAATTCAGAAAGATATAAACAAAAGCTATGAGCTTACAAGAAGACACAACCTTGTTGCTGTTGTAACAGACGGAACTGCTGTTCTCGGTCTTGGCGATATTGGACCCGAAGCTGGTATGCCTGTTATGGAAGGCAAATGCGTTCTGTTTAAGGAGTTTGGCGGTGTTGACGCTTTCCCTCTGTGTGTTCGCTCAAAGGATGTTGACGAAATCGTAAACACAATCGCTATGATTGCAGGCTCATTCGGCGGCATTAACCTTGAAGATATTGCCGCTCCCCGCTGCTTTGAAATTGAAAGAAAGCTTAAAGAGAGAGTTGATATTCCTGTATTCCATGACGATCAGCACGGCACAGCAGTTATCTGCTCCGCAGGTCTTATAAATGCACTTAAACTCACTGGCAAAAAGATTGAGGATTGCACAGCAGTGTTTAACGGTGCAGGTGCCGCAGGCGTTGCAATTGCAAAGCTCTTCACAAGTATGGGTATCGGCAATATCATTATGTGCGACAGAAAAGGCATTATCTGCGATGGTGATGACCTTGCACCTGCAAAGCAGGATATTGCAGATTTCACAAACAAGAACCATGTAAGAGGTTCACTTGCAGACGCTATGAAAGGCGCAGATATTTTCATTGGCGTTTCTGCCCCAGGCGTTGTTACACAGGATATGATTCGCTCAATGGCAAAAGACCCAATTGTTCTTGCTATGGCAAACCCTGTCCCCGAAATTATGCCTGACCTTGCTAAAGAAGCTGGTGCGGCAGTTGTTGGCACAGGCAGAAGCGACTTCCCAAATCAGATAAACAATGTTCTTGCATTCCCCGGCATCTTCCGTGGTGCACTTGATGTAAGAGCATCCGATATTAACGAAGAGATGAAAATTGCGGCAGCACAGGCTCTTGCTTCACTTGTTGCAGATGATGAGCTTTCAGCAGATTACATTATTCCAAAGCCATTTGACCCAAGAGTTGGCAAGACTGTTGCAGAAGCAGTTGCAAAAGCTGCAAGAGATAGTGGTGTAGCAAGAATATAAAATAATATACAAAAGCAAAGAGGCTGTTGCAAATGTATGCGACAACCTCTTTTTGTTAGCTTAAAAAAATCTTCTTTTTGGTGGTGGAGTCGGCTGAACGGTGCAACGGTAATCAACAAGGATGGTATCTTCACCCACAACGCAAATTTTATCCCACGGGATTTTTATATCACACCCTTTACCGAAAGGTCGCCCTCTGCCAAAAATAATTATGCAGGTAATCTGCCCTGTTTTGATGTCAAACTCCACATCATCAACACTGCCAAGGCGTGAACCGTCGCACTGACATATTACCTCTTTGTTACGCATATCCGTTATACAGCAGCTCAAAAAATCAACCTCTTTCTAATGCTAAAATCACAATTTCTATTGCCAATGCTGAAACATTATGGTATAATTATATTAAATATTATTCAGAAAGGTCGAATTTTATGAAAAAAATTATTGCTATTCTGCTTAGCGTCGTTATGATTCTTTCATGCGCAAGCGTTGCAGTTTTTGCAGATGATAACGATTTAGTTATCGCACCCAATCCCACAGTGGATGTTACACCCGAAACCGTAGCTCAGTTTGCTACAGATCTTCATATCAAAGATATTATCCGTCCGCTGTCTAACATCAGCTTTGCTTCAAAAGATGCTTTTGGCGATTCAATGCTCAAGGTTCTTTATGGCATTGCAGATTTCCTTATTGACAACATCGTAAGCGTTCTTAATTACTTCGTTCCCTCTGTTGAGTTTGTAAACGAGAGCGATTATGAAGCAACAAACTTCTACAAAGGAACAGATACATTCCTCAAGAAGGCTGCTGAGGGCGCACAGTGGAGCGTTGGCTATGCAAGCGCATCTTTACAGACAGGCAACGAGCTTGATGGTAAGCATTATGTAGGCGGCAGCCTTTCACTTAACAAGGCAGCTACTTCAATTAAAGATGACCAGCGTGTTCGTGTTGTTTGCCTTGATGACGGCAGCGGCAGAGGAACAGTTGCATTTGCTACTCTTGACGCATTCGGACTTCCTCTTCCCGATGTAAGAGAAATCCGTTCAAGACTTGAAGAGTTTGCAAAAATTAACAACATTATCAGCATCAACATTTCAGTTCTTCACCAGCATTCCTGCGTTGATACTTTAGGTATGAACGGCAACATCCTTGAAATGCTTGCAAAGAACCCAATTACAAACATCATCAATTCTCTCACAGGCTCAAACAAAAAGCTTGTAAACGGTCAGAATGAAGAATTTATGGAAAATCTCTTCACCGTTACAGCAACAGCTATCCGTGAAGCATATGCAGATATGCAGAAAGGCACAATTTATTATTCTGAAATTGATGCCGCAAAGTTTATTCACGATAAGCGTGAGCCTATGGTTTATGATACTGACATTCATCGTTTCCGCTTTGTTCCTGATGATACGTCAGCTAAAGAAACATGGCTTTGCAATTCAGCTATCCATTGCGTAGGCAACGGTGCAGCAGGCACAGATATTACTGGCGACTATCCTTATTATATGGAGCAGGTTATTAACGAGGCAGGCGCAAACTTTATGCTTATTCAGGGCGCAGAGCTTGCAATCACCAGCGATAATGACCCTGTTATTGAAAAGTATGGCGATATGGACAGAATCGACAGACTTTGCTACTATGGCGCAGAGCTTGGTAAGCTTGTTGTTGAGTCAACTGCTGAAGAAACTGTAGTTGAGCCTGTTCTCAACCTTCGCTTTATGGAATATAAAGTTCCTGTAACAAATCAGATTCTTATTTTTGCCGCAAAGATGGGTCTTGTAACAAACCTTGCCCTTGAAACAGCAAACGGCATTGAGGTTGTTACAGAAATCGGTTATATGGAGATTGGCGATAAGCTTGCAGTTGCAATTATCCCTGGCGAGCTTGAATCAGCAATCGCTTATGGCGGATGCCTTGACGCTTCAAATTCTTACAGAGGCGAGGGCTGGGATTATCCCTCAATGCAGGACATTGTAGGTAAAGATAAAGACCTTCTTGTATTCGGTCTTACAAATGACCAGATTGGTTACATCCTTTCTGATAATGACTATAGCAGTATCGTTTCAGGCGTAAACGAGGAAATCGTTGCCACAGGCGACAAAGCTGGTTCTTCAACAATCACAGCATTTGAAGAGCTTGTTAATTCAATTAAATAAGAGGACTTAAAAATGGAAGTAAAGATTTTTGAAAATGCGGAAGAAATTGCAGTTGCAGCCGCAAAGCTTTTTGTAGATATTATTAACGAAAAAAATGATGCCGTTCTTGGCCTTGCAACAGGTGCTACTCCTGTTCCCACATATGGCAAGCTTATTGAAGCTTACAAAAACGGTGAGGTTAGCTTTGAAAAGGTAAGAACATTCAACCTTGATGAATATTGCGACCTCCCCAAGGACGACAAAAACAGCTATTACACATTTATGCACGAGCAGCTTTTCAATGCAGTTGATGTTAAAGAAGAGAATGTAAACTTCCTTGACGGCAACGCAGAGGATTGGAAAGCAGAGAGCAAGCGTTATGCAGAGGCTATGGCTTCTGTTGGCGGAATCGACATTCAGCTTCTCGGTATCGGCACAAATGGTCATATCGGCTTCAACGAGCCTGCTGACGCTTTCACAGATGAATCATTCAAAGTTACTCTTACCCAGAGCACAATCAATTCAAATCAGAAATATTTCGGTGATGTTCCAATGCCCCGCTATGCACTTACAATGGGCATCGGCTCAATTATGAGAGCAAAGAAAATTCTCCTCATTGCCACTGGCGAATCAAAGGCAAAGGCTATTGCAGGCATGATTAAGGGCGGAGTTACACCTCAGCTTCCCGCATCTATTCTTAACGAGCATCAGGATGCAATCATTATGCTTGATAAGGCTGCTGCAAGCCTTCTTGACTAAAGGAGAGTTATTATGAATTACGGTTTACAGCTCTATTCTCTCAGAGATATTACAGGCGAAAATATGGCTCTTGCTCTTAAAGAAACAGCAAAAATGGGTTATTCTTTTGTTGAGTTCGCAGGCTTTGGCGGTCATACCGCTGAAGAAATTAAGGCTATGCTTGATGAAAATGGACTTGTTGCCGCTGGCACACACACTCATCTTGACGAGCTTGATGAGGAGCATATTGACGAAACAATCGCATATCACAAGGCTATCGGTTGCGATAACATTATTGTTCCAGGTGCTGATGTTTCAACAAAAGAAGAAATCGACCTTTTCCTTGAGCAGATGAATTATGCAGAGAAAAAGCTCTCTGCCGCAGGCATTAAGCTTGGTTATCACAACCACGACCGTGAGTTTAAGCCAAATAAAGACGGACTTGATCCCGAATACGAAATTCTTGAGCGCAGTGAAATTACCCTTGAGGTTGATACATACTGGGCATTCAATGCTGGTGTTGACGCTGTTGAGTTCCTTGAGAAGTATAAAGACAGAATCAGACTTATCCACCTTAAAGACGGTCTTAAGGGCGGCATAGGCAAATCTCTTGGTCAGGGCGAAGCAAAGCCTGCCGAGGTTCGCAAAAAAGCTCTTGAGTTAGGCTTCAAGATTATCGTTGAAAGCGAAGGTCTTGACCCCACAGGTCTTGAAGAGGTTGGCAGATGCGCTGATTTCCTTAAAGCTGAGGACGCAAAAGAGGGTAAATAATGTTACACTTCATGAAATTGTACCACGACCCTTTCACCAAAATAAAGGCAGGCACTAAAACAATTGAAATCCGTCTTTATGATGAAAAAAGACAGCTCGTCAATATTGGTGATGAAATTCAGTTCACCGATGTTACAAATGGCGAGGCTATCCTTTGCAAGGTGAAGAATATTTATAAGTATCCCGATTTTGAGGTGCTTTATAAAAATCACCCGAAGCTCTCTTTAGGCTATGCAGAGGATGAGGATGCCGACCCCGAGGATATGAGCCAATATTACTCAAAAGAGAATATTGCAAAATACGGCGCAGTGGGCATTGAAATTTCAATAAACTAAAATAAAAATGGTTATGAGAAACAGCAGAATCTCATAACCATTTTGTTTTGTCTTTTTATTAAAGCAGTCCGTTCTCACTGAGAACCTTTTTGGTGTAGTCTGGCACATCGGTGATAAGTCCGTCAACACCCATTTGTGCAAGGCGGATAATATCTTTTTCTTTGTTTACAGTCCACACATTAACCTTAATGCCCTTTGCGTGTGCATCATCAATATATTTCTGATTAACATAAATCAGCTGAGGGTGCAAAGCGCAGCAGCCAAGCTCACGGGCAAAATCTGCCGCTCTGAACATCATGCGGTATGTTTCTTTTTTATCTGCACTGTAAAGGTATGCGGTGGGGCAGGCTCTGTCAACCTTTTTGGCTTCAACAAGCATATGAGAGCTGAAAGACGAAATCAACAGCTTGTCAAAAAGTCCGTGCTCCTTAACCATATCAATGGTCTTTCTGACAACGCTCACATCATGCTCAAGGGACGGCTTGATTTCAATGTTGAGGGTGCTCATATCCTGATTTTCACAAAGCGAAAGCAGTTCGTCAAGTGAGGGAGCTTTTGTACCCTCAAAATCATAATTAAAATAAGAGCCAAAATCAAACTGTTTAAAAACATCAAAGTTCATTTCCCTGATTGCGCCTCTACCGTTTGAGGTTTTGTCTATAGTGTAGTTGTGGCAGATAACAGGCACTCCGTCGGCGGTAAGATGAACATCTGTTTCAATTCCGTCAACACCAATTTCAAAAGATCTTTTAAATGCGGGGAGAGTGTTTTGCGGAGCCTCTCTGTTGGCTCCTCTGTGAGAAATAATTTTAACTGACATACATCATCGCTCCTTTTGGCATAAGAATACATCAATTTTAGAAATAAGTCAATAGTAAAGGAAAACACCCTGTCTAAGACAGGGTGGGGCAAAATTAAATATTATTAAATTGATAAGTAACTTTAATTATGCTTCTTCCTTCATCTTTGCGAAGCACTCGCTGCAATAAACAGGACGATCTTCACGGGGGCGGAATGGAACTTTTGCAGGGCCGCCGCATTTTGCGCAAGTAGCTTCAAACATTTCACGCTCTCCACGGGTAGCGTTCTTGCGTGCATCACGGCATGCTTTACAACGCTGAGGCTCGTTTACAAAGCCTTTCTCTGCGTAGAATTCCTGTTCACCAGCGGTGAATACAAACTCATTACCGCATTCTTTACAGGTGAGTGTTTTGTCTTCGTACATAATGTTTACCTCGCTTATATAATTTACGCCCCGTGCGGATTTGCACCGCGGCTTTTCAGCTCCTCTTGGATGGGACATATTCTCTGTTATCAAGAACCGATATCCGCCTTTATTTTTTGGCGGGCACGGCTCAAAGCATTGCCAACTGCTCGGGTATTTATAGCAAGCTTTTGTGAAATTTGCTCATAACTGTTGTCTGCAATGTGAAGGAGCAAAACATCCCTTTCAAGGTCTGTCAGCTTAGTGTCAATACATTTTCTTATGTTTTCAACGCTTTCTTCCATTGATACAACAGATTCGGGGTTGCCTGAACTGCCTGATACGGAATATTGAATTTCTTCAAGAGGAACATAGGCGTTGTTAGACTGGCGTTTTTCACGACCGTTATCTCTTACAACAGAAAGAATTCTGTTTGAGATACATTTTTGCGCATATGTTGAAAACTTTATTCCCTTTGATGTGTCAAAACTGAATATTGCATTTATGGCGCCGATAAGACCTTCTTGAATAAGGTCAGAACGGGTTATTGTTCCATCGCCCGCATTCAGTGTGGCGGTAACCTCAACACACGGCATAACAGAAGCTATAAGAAAAGACATTGCTTTTTCATCACCTGCAACAGCGGCAGCAACAGCTTCGTTTTCGTTGTTATACTCTGGCATTGTGCACCTCACTAACAGCATCATAAAAGAATAATATATCAAATTATATTCATTGTCAATACTTTATCAAAAACTTTACTAAGTTTAGATTATATTACAAAAGAAAGCTGACAGTTTTGGTTAATATTTACCATATTTTATGTCGAATTTTAAGTTATTTTAAACTAATTCTACATAATTTTACGGTTTACTGTGCTAAATAATTAAAATATAAAGGCATTGTAATTCACCAAAAAATAGTGTATAATATACAACAGAAATCATGAAACAGGTGAGAGAATGACAGGCTTTATCTGCATAAACAAGCCGCAGGGCATAACATCTTTTATAACAGCAAACAGGGTAAGACGAATAGCATCTGTTAAAAAAACAGGGCATACAGGCACGCTTGACCCCATGGCAACAGGGGTGCTTCCTGTGATGCTTGGCGGTGCAACAAAGTTTGCCGATTTTATCCCCTCAAGCGGTAAGGCGTATATTGCCGACATTCTGCTGGGCGTTGAAACAGATACATATGATGTTACAGGAACTGTGCTTCAGGAAAGGGACGTTAATGTTACTTCTGATGAATTTAAGCGTGCGGTTGAAGCTTTCACAGGTGAAATTCAGCAGGTGCCGCCAATGTACTCTGCCATATCGCAAAACGGTGTGCGACTTTATCAGCTTGCACGCAAAGGCGTTGAGGTTGAAAGAGAAAAGCGGAATGTAACAATTTATTCCGCAGAAATTCTCGAAAAAAAAGCAGACAATCTTTATTCGGTGCTGTTTTCGTGCAGTGCAGGCACATATATTCGCTCCCTTGCATTTGATATAGGCAGATTTTTAGGCTGTGGAGCCTGCCTTCAGAGCCTTCAACGCACATACTCTAACGGCTTTTCAATTGAAGATGCCATAACCCTTGAAGAAGCCGCCACACTTGCAGAAGAGGGTAAGCTGGAAGAAAAAATAATTCCAGTTGAAAAAGTAATGGAAGTTTACCCCGAAGTTACCGTCAGCGAAGCGCAGGCAAAACGATTCAAAAACGGCGGTGCGCTTGCGTTAAATCGAATTAAAGGATTTTCGGGCAGCGGACTTTTCAGAGTGTATTCCCCCGAAAAAGAATTTTTAGGTCTTGGCAAAACAAATGAAGAAACAAAAGAGCTTGACATTGCAAGGCTTTATATTGAGGTATAAGAAAAAGGGACTTTCGTTGGTTAGTGTTAATTAGAAATTTATTATGCCTAAAAAATACGCAAATCCGATTACCAAATGTGTTGATTTATTTCTGATTATGTTGTATTATAAATGCATCGAATTCGATATACACTAATTTAATCAGGAGGAAACTTTATGTTTATGGAGGAACGCCATCAGGAAATATCGGATATAATTAAGACCAACGGCAAAATTACAATTTCCGAAATTACCGAAAAATACGGAATATCAGACGAATCGGCACGCAGAGATTTGCGTATGCTTGAACAGAAAGGAGTCTGCCACAGAACACACGGCGGCGCCATTATTCCCAAACAGGTTGGCTTTAGACCGCCTGCAAACCGTGATTTTGTTAATATGCCTGTTTATGACAATTATAAGGAAATATCTCGTGAGGCAGTCAATATGATAAAAGAGAACGACACTGTGTATCTTACAAGCGGTTCGTTCGGTCATATTATGATTTCACTTCTGCCCCGTGATTTCCATTTCACCGTTGCGGTCAATTCGGTGGATACCGCAAAAGAGCTGAGAGATTTTGAAAACATTGATGTTTATGTTGCGGGCGGTAAAATGCGTCAAAGTGGTTCTTTAGTTGACTCGCTTGCCAATGAATTTGTGAGCCGTTTGCATTTTGACATCTGCTTTATCACGGGTTCGGGGCTCACAGCGGATTTCGGACTTTCCAACGGTACGGACGAAACGGCGGCATTTCAGAGAACGGTTATTGGTAACAGCCGCAAACGCTGTCTTTTAATGCCGGGTACCAAAATCGGCGTGAACTCTTTTATAAAAGTCTGTGATGTCGATTGCTTTGATACAATTATCACCGATTGGGACTGTACGGAAGAACAGATTGCTGCAATTGAAGAAAAAGGTGCAAAAATCATCGTTGTCGAGGAATCAGAATGAGCCGGGAACAACGACTTCGTAATCTGATTCTTGATAGGTACCCAAGCTTAAGACAGTTTTCTGCCGAAGCCGATGTACCGTACAGTACGCTGATGACATTGTTATCAAGGGATATCGGCGGTGCATCATTTGACACAATAGTAAAAATTTGCAAAACTCTTGATGTGAAGCCGGAGGAATTTTATTCGGATAATACTGGATGAGCTCGTTTTCGGCAAAAGTGATGTCTTATTCTCAAAAAATAAGTGTTGTATTTTCGTTTTGTTGATGTTATAATGGCAGTGGATGATAGAATAAGTATTGATGTGATAGGATAGATTAAATGGATGCGGAAATAGAAATTTACATTTTTGATATACTACAACAATTTAAAGTTAAAGACGATGGCACATATAATGTTAATACCGGAGATGCTATAGAATATGATAATGGTTATCAAGTTACTTTTGTTCGACCAGAAGCTTTTGAACAGTTAGATAAATACGATTGGGAAAAAATAACCAATTATTATTGTGATTATTTTAAAAGCGATGCTCATATTGGTGTGTATTGCGGCGATGCTGAGGTATCGTTTCATAGCATATCTCTCGAAAAATCAATAAAAGTTATGGAGGAATTTAATCAAGAGTCAATTTTGGATTGGGAACAAAAAATGAATAATCCTGAGAATATACAAAGTTGGTTTATCATCAATAGACTTTTTGATGAAAGTAAGGTATTAGATTATGAAGAAATATTTAATAAAATACAATGAAATCCTTGATATGTATCAAAATGGGAGTTTTGGTTCAAAACATCTTTCGCTTGATGAGATACTTAATGAAGCGAATGAACCAAATCTTATTTCCAAGATGACTGTCAATGAAATTTTTGAATTAGAGAATAAGTCTTTTGGTATTTCAAAAAGGATGTATAGCATTATTAAACAGCATAAAATTGAAGAAATAAAAAAAATGCAAGACTTGGAAAAAGAATTATCAAGTTTTCATTTGGAAAAGTATTGTGAGAACGGAAGTATAACAGATGCAGAGTTGGCAAAAGATTTAAAACTTGAGGTTTGTTATTGCGATTCACAAGAAATGCCTAAAGATGTTGAAGCAACACTTTCTCAACCAACAAATTCTAATTTTTTCGGCCTAATCAAAATAATGAAAGATTCTGTTTCTGACTTTTCGTATATGCATGAAATTATTCATTATTTTAGAGATGTTGGTGTTGGTAATAAAGTGAAAAGCACCTATACGAGAAAACGCCAAGGAAAAACAGATAGTCCTGCAGAACAAGAGATTAATTATTTAGCGGCAGCTGCAATAATGCCTTATATAAAAATATCAACATTAATTGAAAAATTTGAGAATGTCACTTTTGAAGATGAAAAAATTTTTTTAGAGGAATTTTCAAAAGAATATTCTCAAAGTTATGAAACTGTTGCAAGAAGATTTGTTGAGGTTAGAAAATTGATGGATTATGAAGAATATCTTCTCCATAATTAAATTGTCCTTATATTATTTCACTCCTTAATTGTTGGACATATTGTATATTATTCTTTATAATAAAGCAAACAAATCAAAGGAGGCGGACAAAATGACAGTAACGGTATATGAACAGCATAATATTATTACCCGAAGTGCCGTTTTGTCT
>JAZLLI010000016.1:0-16911 GCA_045598085.1 Acutalibacteraceae bacterium | reverse complement strand
CCGCAGGGTCGTTGGTTCGAGTCCAACAGGGGGAGCCATTAAATCCGTTCATTTAAGTGAGCGGATTTTTATTTTTTTACGAAAGTTGTATAGTAATCTGAATTTTTCCTCTTCTCTTCCACTCACGCACTTCCGTGGGTGGCTTTGTTTTGCCTTTCTTTTTTGATTTTGCTTTTTATGTAAATAGGGGATAATTATTCGATTGGGTTTTGACTGTGTTTGTTTCAGTCCATTAAAAATGATTTTTTTAAAGTATATTTTATTTTTGCTTGATATAATTTCTAAAAAAACGGAGTGTGAAAAATATGTCAGAAGAAATAAATAGCTTTGATTTACCGTCAGTCCTTGATAGTATGAAAGGCATTGTGTCTTTTTCTGCAGATCAGTTAAAAATACTCTATGGTATTGAGGCTTTTCTAACTCAAAAAGATATTGATAATAGCAAG
The DNA here is from genome assembly GCA_045598085.1 of Acutalibacteraceae bacterium. Lineage (GTDB taxonomy): Bacteria > Bacillota > Clostridia > Oscillospirales > Acutalibacteraceae > CAG-488. The sequence goes on along the minus strand of JAZLLI010000016.1, from coordinate 16,465 downwards.
AATTATATTTTTGCAAAAGAAGCGTGGCTTTCAAAATGGATTGAACAAATCGGGATTTTTTTAAATGAACCATTTGAAGCATTTAAAACTTTAGATGATATAATTAAGAGTATCAAGCTTGAACTTGAAAAAACAGGCAACAACATTTGGCTTAAAATTGTATTCATGGAAGCATCACTTTTTAAGCCTTACTTTCCTTTTTCAGCTGATGATAGTTTATCTGATAAAGATAAATCAAAAAATAAAGAATACATTGATGCCGCCAAAACATATAAAACAAATAATGCTTTGCTTAATCAGATTGCAGAGAAAACCGATTCTGATTATGATGCTGATTTTTTCTACACATGCACAAAGGAATTAAAACATAATCAGGCAAAACTTGATGATAGATACAAAAAGAATGCCATTATCTTTGGCGCCGCTGCTTTAGGTTCAACGGCACTTGCTGTTCTTAGTGCTGGATTTGCTGCACCAATTGCTGTTGCGCTTGTTGGTGGTCAGTTTAGTTTTTTGAGCGGAGCGGCTCTTTCTGCCGCCTCTCTTGCTGCGCTTGGCGGTGGTGCTGTTGCATTTGGTGGCTTGGGAATGGCTGGTGGAACGGCTTTCATTGTTGGCGGTGGAGCTGTATTAGGCTTGATTTGTGGCGGTAGTCTTGGAATAGGTTATAATGTTTTTGAGTCAAAGCTCAAAGATGGCACTGTATCAAAAGAAGAAGTTGATTGTATGATTCAAAATTTAGCAAAGCTTGTTACCGTTGCAACTGTAATCCTTAACAAGGCGGCTTCTGGTGTAATATATGCTAAAAATATTGCTGAACTTATACGAAATGCCGTCAAGAAATTCCGCAACTTGGCTGATGATATGGAATTTGACTTGAAAGATAAAAAGAGTCTGAAAAATGTTGAAAAAATAATTGATGCATTGAAAAAAGCGTATGAAATTATTTTTGATTTCTATAATGGCTTTAAAAATCTTGAACCATCGGTAGAACATTAAATATGTGTAATTGGTAATATTAAATTTGAATATTTCCTTATTTCTCCCACTCACGCACTCCCGTGGGTGGCTTTTTGTCTATACTACACAAAAAATGTTGAAAAACGATAAAAACATATTGGCAAAAGTGATTCTGCAATTTATACTTATTAAAACAGTATTAAAGCTTTACTTAAACAGTTTGCGAAATCGGTTTTGATTTTGAGGTGAAGTGATAATTTTTTAAAAAATTTTTTAATTGCTTTTATATCATCATCACTTGTAATAGCAGTTACGGTTGGATTGGTATTTCTAAAGGTTAGTAATGAAGAAGCACCGCTTAACGACTGGCGTATTTTTGACGAGTATTATTTCTATAAATCTGATTGGATGCACAGTGAAATATATGCCAAAAATAAGTATAGTGGAGAAAAGGGACACAATATGAAATAAACTTTGCTAAAATAAATATTTTTTTACCGTCAGACAGGTTCGCTTGTCTGACGGTTTTTCTGTCAAAATAAACAAATTTTCTTTGACTTTTTTGATACGGGAATAATTATGATAATATTGAATAAGAAACGAAAAAATGTTATAATAATATAAATCTTTAAGGAGTGAAAAAAATGAAAAAATTTTTAAGCATTTTGCTTGTTGCTGTTTTCATAATCGGAACTTTCTCCGTGGCTTCCTTTGCAAAGAGCGATTATACAATCGACTCTCCATATAAGGATGTTATTTGGGACGGCAACGGCGCATGGGGTGCATATAAAGGCAACCTCCACACACATTCAACTGTCAGCGATGGCGATGTTGACTTCAACGAAATGATTATTGAGCATTATAAGCAGGGCTTCGACTTCCTCGCTATGACAGAGCACGCTGTTACTGGCAAGGATTGGAACAAAGAGCCTACTCATATTCCTCTCTATCTTTATCAGTACATTATCGGCAAAAAGACAACCCGTCTTACTGACGAAGAGTTTGAGGCAATCACAACCGGTACATATCCTGTTGACGGCGAAGCAAGAGGCTACGGCATGACTTGCGTTGCAGGCGGCAATGAGCTTAACGGTCTTACAATCACAAAGTGCCATGTTAATGGTATGTTTATGCCCACCAATAAGGGCAACAACCACCTTGGTTATGAGAATGACCATGAGGGCGCAGTTAAACTTGCAGAAAAATATGGCGGAGTTTCTTTCATCAATCATCCTGGCGACTGGCTTCGTTCAAATCACGATATAAGCGTTGTTTCAGACCCTGCCAATGTAAAATATTTTGCAGACATTCTGCTTAAATATGACACCTGCCTTGGTATGGAAGTTTTCAACGAGAAAAACTCTGTAACACCTTATGACAGAATCCTTTGGGACAACATCCTTATGGAAACACTTCCCTATGGCAAGAATGTTATCGGCTATTCAAATAATGACGCTCATTCCTTTGACCTTGTTGATTCCAGCTTTGAAGTTTTCATGATGGAAGAAAACAATGTTGAAAACATTGAAAAGACAATGAGCAGCGGCGCATTCTTCTGCGTTACAAGAAATCTTCGTGAAAACGATCTTATCGGACCTGCTGAAGGCTTTAATGTAAGAAATCAGGGACTTCCTTACCCTGAATTTACACAGCTTACTGTTGACGGACATCAGGTAACAATCAAAGCAAAGAATTGCAAAAATATTCAGTGGATTGCAAATGGCAAAGTTATCGCAACAAAAGACATTGAGCAGTCAGAGGATGCTACAACATATGTTCTTGACCTTGACACAATTGACGGCGCAGAGGATTTCCTCTACATCAGATGTGAGCTTCTTGGCGAGGGCGGTATGACACTTTCACAGCCACTTGTTATTGATAACGGCACAGAGCCACTCACATACACACCCGATACATCATTTAAGGCAAAGGTTCAGAATTTCTGGCATAAGTTTATTTCTCTTCGACTTTTTGCACTTATAGACCTTCTCATTTATAAGCTTAAATAATAAAAAGTAAATTCAACTGCAATCAGAGCTTCGGCTTTGGTTGCAGTTTTTTTATGTCAATTATAAAGATTTTATAAAGATTTAACCATATCTATTGCATTGAAAAAAACTTATATTATAATCAACTTAAAGAAAAATATTACAAGGATTTGTTTTTATGAAAGCTTTCAGAAAGATTATCATTCCTTTTTTACTGATGCTGGTTTTGTTGTCTGGCTGCTCGAAAAATACAGAGTCGGAAACAGCAACGCCGGCAGAGCGTTATGTGAAAATAAAAGATAACATTTATTTTGAAAACCGTTTTGACGATTATCAGGCTATTTTTTATCTTACTGAGCAGGACAGCATTGATGACGATGATAAAATCTTCATTGAGCACGGTTCGTATATTATCAAATACTCTTTTGACGGAAATGATAATATTGCTTTCCATTCAAGTGTTCTGAAGAATGATTATTCAGAAGGTGATAATGTTCCCTATCGGACAAGAGGCTTCGGCGAAGGCTATTACAGAATCGAAAGCGACTATTTTGTTGTCTATAACATCTCAAATTCGGATTATAAAAAATTTGAAAGCCAGCATGAATTTGTTGAATACTGCAAAGAAAACAATTTAAACCTTTTTGATTTCAAATACAGCAACGGTTTAGGCGTAATGGAGTATGAAGAAAAAGCAATTTCAGAAAGAGTTAAACTGATTAGCTTCGGCAATCCGTTCCCCAAAAAGCTGCTCATTGATAACGAGATAGTTTTTGAAGGCTACATATCGGATTGCACTGTTGAAAAAGACATTCTCAAGTTCAATATCAAAATCCCCGATAAAGCATATTTTGAATTGCCGAATACATCAAACAGCGGAATCCCTGTAAGCAAAGAACCTGTTTCTGAATATAAGTGGGGATTATTTTTAAAAGAAAATATTTTCTTTGACGGCGAAGTTAAATATGACATAGGGCTGAAAAAAGTTGTTGATTGAAAGATAAAAATCTTTAAAAGGAGTACATTACAATACTTTTGGTAGGCTTGCTTCTTTGGACAATCCCTTATATTTTTGTTGAATGTCAGACCGCCGCACATGGCAAAAAAACTAAAAATTTATACGAGCAAACCAATATGATTTCTGAAAAAAATTAACATAAAGTTTTTCAGTATTCCGGCGATAAATGCAAGTTTCTTTATGCCGATGAAACAACTGTGAATATGTGCGTTTTTAAAAAGAACAGCAATAATCAGTGGACTCTTGAAAGCTGGGACACCCTCCGCTCAAATCAGGGCAGTGCAGACGAATTTACATATCCGTACTACGGCTACTACAACAAAAAATGACGCAAAAAACCTGCAATCTGAACCGAAGCTCTGATTGCAGGCTCTTTTATTTTTTTATTTGAATATCAGTGAAAAAATTGAATTCATTACAAGCAAAACTGTAACAAAGAACTGCTTGAATTTAACTGAGAATGATGCCATTCTGAAAGTGTTTCTGCCGTAACCTGGCAGTGTTGCTGTTGCGTCGTCGGGGTCAGTGTCCCTGAGAAAATCGTTAATAATCGGTGCCGCAATATTGAGTGCAACATATTCAATATCCTTAACATTATAAAGCGCGCTTGCGGCAATGTTTCTGAGATTTTCTGAAATATTCACAGGCAGCTCAAAGGTATCAAGTGCCCAGTTAATTACCATCTGAAAATCCTCTTTTGAAAGCTCATCAAGTGCGTAGCTGAGAGCTGCTGCAAGTCCGTTAATTGCAAGCCTGCCAAGGGGAGTGTATGCCGAGCAATTCTCATTGCCTGCGCAGTGAACGCAATAAACCTCTGCAATTACACCAAAAAGAGTGTCATAATCGCTCTTGGAAATGTGATAGCCGTGCTTCTTCGCAATGGTGCTAAGGCTGTTTTCACCATAAAGGGGCATATTGATTGCCTCGTTTGCCTTTGGAATAAGAAGTCTGATAAGGTCGGCAATGTCGCTGTCCTCAGGCTTGTTAAGCCCTGCGCTGTTAATAAGATAATCCGCTCTTATGTAGTTTGAAATTTCTTTCTGCGCACCTGTAACAAACATCTTGTGTGCGTATTCTCTGAAATCCTTTTCAATAAGCTGTGCGGCTTCGTCTGCAAGACCCTCTGGCAAAAGTGAAGTGTCAATTTTTTCAATATATTTTGTGTCAATTTTAACCTTTGAATCAGTGAAAACTGCTGTTTTGTAGTTGCATGGATATGTTGTCAGTGCACCGCTTGTGATGTCATAAACAACACCCTTTTTGTTGGTGTATTGCGCAGTGTCCAGCTCGTGTGTATGACCGCTGAAATTGAACTTAATGCCCCAGTCAATGAATTTGTCGGGAAGTCCGTATGCCTCGTTAATAACGCTGCCGCTTGAAATGCTTTCCATTTTGTAGTGTGGGAAAAGTGAAAAATGAGTTGCAGAAATAAGGTATCTGCCGTCTTTCTGTGCCTTTTCAGCCTGCTGACCAATCCATTCCACAAGCCTGTCGCTCATGCTGTTTGTGTCAATGCAGATAAGTCGGTATTTGCTGTTGAGGTCAACGGTGTATGATGCTGTCGGCTCGTCAATGTCAAGTGCAATATCATAGCCGAGATTTTTATAAGCCTCTCTGAATGCAGGACCATTTAATCCGCCGGATATATAGCTTTTGGTGCTTGAAAGGTGATATGTTTCGTGGTTGCCCATGCAGGCAATGATTGTTTTACCGCTTGTTTTTTCAAATTCTTCAAGCCTTTTAACTGTTTCGGCAACCATATCGTCCTCGCCGTTGTCTGAAATATCGCCTGTGAACAGAATGTAATCGCAGTCGCTGGCGGCGGCTTCTTTTAAGAATTCGTCAAGAATAGCATATGATTCTGCGGTGAGCTTGCCGTTTGAAACAGTGTGCCCAAACGGATTTTCGTCTGTGCTTTTGGTTATGGGTGTTGTTGCGTCTTTCGGGTGAATGTGCGTGTCAGTTGCAATGATAAGTGAAAGATCATTGTCTGCGGCAAATGCAATTGTCGCACAGCTGAAAGCAATAATCACCGAAAGCAAGGTTGCAATTATTTTTTTCATATGTTTACCCCTTTCTAAGGCTGTTTTTTAAAATTATATATGAAATTTCAGAGTTTTTCAAGAATTATCCAAAAGATTTACCGTTTACACAGAAGTTTTTCTTTTAAAAATATGATATTGACATAGCCGAAATTTGATATATACTTAATATAAACCCAAATAATGTTTAGAAACAGAGGCGATTTTATGTTAAAAGTTGGTTTAGTCGGTTGCGGTGGAATAAGCGGTGCGCACGTTCCCGCATGGGATGAAATGGAAGATGCCGAGCTTGTTGCAATCTGCGATATCCGACCCGAAAAAATGGAAAGATACCCCAACCATAAAAAATACACAGATTTTGATAAAATGCTTGAAGAGAATGAGTTTGACATCATTGATGTCTGCCTGCCCACATTCCTGCATTGTGAATATGCGCTGAAAGCTATGAAAAAGGGCATCAATGTTCTTTCAGAGAAGCCAATTTCTCTCAATGAGAGCGATGTTGACCTGCTTTATAAAACAGCAGAAGAAAACGGCGTTAAATATATGGTTGCGCAGGTTCTCCGTTTTTGGAATGAATACAATGTTTTAGAGCAGATTTATAAATCAAAGAAATACGGCGAGCTGATTTCAGGCTCAATGTGGCGTCTTGGTGGGTATCCCCGTGGTGGCTGGAATAACTGGTACACCAAAAAGGAGTTGAGCGGACTTATTCCTTTTGACCTGCATATTCATGACCTCGATTTCCTTGTTTATCTTTTCGGCAAGCCCGAATCATATACCTGCAAGAGAAAAGAGCTTCCCGATCAGGATTATATGAGTGCTGTTTATGACTTTGGCGATTTCTTTGTTACTGCCGAGGCTTCGTGGTATAAAGCAAGCTATCCGTTCTCAATGGGATTCCGTTTCCAGTTTGAGAATGCAATTGTTGCCCTTGAAAATGACGAGCTTACAATTCACGATTGCGAGGGCAATAAGTTTAAGCCCTGCAACGAGGATGAAAACGCAGAGAATGAAAGTGAATTTGAATTGCCCTCATCAGGCGCATATGCAAATGAAATTCACTATTTTGCCGATTGCGTAAAGAACGATAAACCCGTTGAAAAGGTTACAAAAGAGAGCCTCCTCGAAGTCCTGAAAATCCTTAATGAAATTAAATAAGGAGAATTTTATGAAAACTTTGGTTGCATATTTCAGTGCCAGCGGTGTTACCGCAAAACTTGCAAAAACTCTTGCAGAAATAATGGATGCCGATATTTTTGAAATCCAGCCGTCAGAGCCATACACCAAGGCAGACCTTAACTGGATGAATAAAAAATCACGCTCATCCATTGAGATGAACGATAAAACCTCAAGACCCGAAATCAAAAATGCAAAAATCGACAACGAAAGCTACGATAAAATCTATCTCGGATTCCCCATTTGGTGGTATGTTGCCCCAACAATCATCAATACTTTCCTTGAAGCCAACGATTTTGCAGGCAAAAAAATTGTCCTTTTTGCAACATCAGGCGGCAGTGGCTTCGGCAAAACAGCAGAGGAGCTTCAAGTGAGCGCACCCGATGCCGAGTTCATCACAGGCGAAGTCTTTAAACGCAGAGTAAAAGAAGAAAAACTTAAAGAGTTTGTAGAGAAATATTAAACTCAACAAAAGCTGTCGCATTTTAGCGGCAGCTTTTTGTCTGTTCAATAAAAAATATTTGCTTTTTCTATTTAACGGGTATATAATTAAATCCAAAATTGTTTTGCGGTGAAAGAAGATGATTAAATGACAAAGCTGGATTCCTTTTGCGATTCAGTTAACCTGAAAATCAAAAAACTCGGGTCAGATGTGTATAAGTCTTTAATAAAATATAATAACAGCTTCACAGACAGCAACAAGGCAAACCTCATTTTTATTGCAGTTATTGCCCTTGCAAGCTTCGGCATGATGCTTCTGATGAATATGAACACCCCATATGTTGCAGAGGATTATGACTATCACTATATTTTTGCAACAGACGGCAGAAAGGTTACAGAGGTTCTTGTGTCGTCCCTCAGCGATATTGTTACATCAATGAAAGCGCATTATCACACAATGAACGGCAGAATTTTCACCCATTCAGTCGTTCAGTTTATTATGATGCTTGAAAATAAACCGCTTTTTAATTTTGTAAACTCTGCAATGTATGTGCTTTTCACACTTCTTATTTATAAGCATTGCATTGGCAAATCAAAAAAACACAGCGCAATCCTGTACCTTTTCATAAACCTTGCAGTGTGGGCGTTCACACCTCAGTGGGGACTTACAACCGTGTGGCTGTTGGGCAGTGTCAATTATATGTGGGTTTCCGTTGTTCGTATGGCATTTCTTCTTGTTTTCCGCCTTTATGCAGAGGACGGCAAAGAAAAACACACCGTTTTAAAAACAATCCTTATGCTTTTCTTTGGCTTTATTGCAGGCGGTACAAGCGAAAATATGTCTGCCGCACTTATCGGTATGACAGTGCTTTTTGCCCTCTATTGCCGTGTTAAAAAATATAAATTCAAGCTGTGGTTTGTTACAGCCTTTGCGGGCGAGGTTGCAGGCTACCTGTTTATGTTTCTTGCACCTGCAAACTCTCTGCGTGTTGCCAAAAACAACGAAACGGGCAATTCCTTTGCCGCAAGACTTGTGAATATTCCGTCGAATTTTGTGCATTTCCTTGCACCACTTCTCTTCTTAGGGGCGTTGTTCATTATCATTATTGTCTGCAATAAAAAAGAGAAATCATTCGGTTTGCCGTTTATTTATTTCCTCGGCGCAGTTGGCGGAACAGCCGCAATGTTTGCAATCCCGTTCTTCCCTCAAAGAGCGTGGTTTGGCATAATTATGTATGTTATTGCTTCTGTCGGTATGCTCTTTTATAAAACAAAAGATATTAAGAATGTTTACAGACAGCTTATTTCTCTGGCGGCAGTTTTCTCAATCTTGTGGGCAATGACAAGCTACCTCAAAGCCTTTGATAGCGCACATCAGTATATGAACGCTATAAACGAGCGTGTTGAATACATTGAGGAGCAAAAGAGCCTTGGTAATTTTGACCTTGAATTTCCAAATATCACCCTTATGAATAAGCACGCACCGCTGTATAGCTGGACGGACATCGGCAAAGCACCCAATGACCCACAGCATATCAGCATCGCACAGTATTACGGACTTAACAGCGTTGACTGGAACAAAGAATATATTATCATCGAGTAAACAAAAGGGACTACCGCTAAATACGGCAGTCCCTTTTAATGTGCTTTATTTAAAATTCAATTTTAAACTGCTGTTCCTCGGGCAGGTCAACAACAGTGCAATCGTTAGCGTAAGTGCATTCGGGCAAAACAATCATAGCGCAAAGCTCATCAGCTGATTTTGGCAGAGGGCAAAGGTGCCATATTGCCGCATTAAGCATAACGAGCGTGTTTTTAGGCACAATGAAAGCCTTGGCAAATTCGTTAACGGGTGTGCCTGCGGAAGCAGGGGCGCAGTGGAGAATCATATCGTCGTTAAGGGGCATAATCATCTCCCAAGTGGTTGTGTGGTATTCCTGCTGAGTGATAACATATTCCGCTGGCTTTTTAACAAGGATAGGGGAGAAACCAATGTTTTTCCATGCACTTGCGGTCAGACGGTCGGGAAAATACTTGTGAATCGCACCGCTGAGAGGGTAGCCCTCAGGCTTGTCCATAGTGTAAAACTTGCCGAAAGGAGCAAAATTTTCATTTGTAATAGGTTCAGCTTTAATATTAAACATAAAATCAGCCTTTCAATTTAGTATGATAATAATATATCATAAAAACTGAAAGGCTTCAATATTTGTAGCGTTTTTATTTATAAGATTTTGGTGTGTCAGAAAGACCGATTAAATAATCGGCAGATAAATCATAAAATTTGCATAGCTTAATTAAATCGTCAATTTTCAATTCTGCTCTGCCTGCCTCAATGTGATTATATCCTTGTTGCGATTTGTTAAGGAGCTTGCCGATTTCCGCTTGCGTGAAATCCCTGTCCTCCCTCGTGTTTTTAATTCGTTCTCTGTAATCCATAAAAATTACCTTTCAATTTAGTATGACAATAATATATCATAAAAACTGAAAAGCTTCAATAGCGTTTTCACTTTATATCCCCACTGGCGGGGTTATCTATCAATTCGCCGTTTTCCGTGAATCGTGAGCCGTGGCAGGGGCAATCCCACGAATGTTCTTCCTTGTTCCATTTAAGGGCGCACCCCATATGCGGACACCGCTTCTCACCGGGCGACAAAAGACTTACCACCGATTCAAAGGCATTCACCGCCAACTGTGGATGAATAATGCTTCTTTCGGGGTTAAAAACCGCCGAGTACGGACTTTCTCTGCCCTGCACCATATCGCAAAGAATCATTGCCGACACCATCGAGCTTGTCATGCCCCACTTGTTAAACCCCGTTGCCACAAACATATCGGGCGTGTTTTTTGAGTATCTGCCAATGTAGGGGATGCCGTCAAGGCTCATACAATCCTGCGTTGCCCAGCGATATTTGATTTTGGCGGTAGGGTAGTGGATTTTTGCAAATGTTTCCAGCTCTTTCCAGCTACCGCCTTTTTTGCCTGTTCTGTGGTCGCCGCCGCCAATGAGCAAAAGAGCGCCTGCATTTCTGAAAGAAAGTCCGTTTTGCGCCTCGTCAACATACATACCGCCCACATCAGGCGCACCCTCCAGCGCAATAACATATGAGCGGTGCTGATAAAGTTTCATAAAATACATACCGTGCTTGTTAAGCAAAGGGAAGTGTGTGGCAACAATAATCTTTTTCGCATTGATTTCAAAGCCGTTAGCTTTTGCTTTCATTCCAATAAGCTCCGTTACCTTTGTATGCTCATAAATGTTGAGTTTCCTTGCAATCTCACTGCAAAATTTCAGCGGATGAAATTGCCCTTGATTTTTAAATTTCACTGCACCCTCAATGCTCACAGGCAGGGGAATATCCCTCACAACTTCGGCAGAGTAGCCGATTTTGCGAAGAGCGGCAATTTCTTTCCTCACCTTGCCGTCAGCCTTTGTGGTATATACAAAATTATCCTTACGCTCAAAATCGCAGTCAATATCCCTGCATAGTTCAGACAGCTTTTTAACTGCCATTTCGTTTGAAAGCAGATACATCTCCGCCGCACCTGCGCCATATTTTTTCGTAATATCATCATAAATAAACCCGTGCTGTGATGTGATTTTCGCCGTAGTGTTCTGCGTGATGCCACTGCATATGGTGTCTGCTTCAACAAGCACATAATCTACCCCTTGCTTTTGCAGTTCATGTGCGCAAAGGATGCCTGCCATACCACCGCCAACAATGAGAATGTCAGTGCTTATGTTTTTGTCAAGAGCCTTGAAATGCGGAAGCTCCGCTGTTGCTTTCCATAAAGATTCCATAAAATCACCCTGCCTTTAAGATAGTAATATTATGTGCAGAAATAATAAATTTAACAAAACAAAAAACATTTGCATTTTTCTGTTTGACGATATATAATTAAATCCCAATTTTAAAAAGGCAGTTGATTATATGTATAAATACGAAATGCACCAGCACACCAGCCCTTGCAGTCATTGCGGAAAGGCTGACCCCGTGAAGCTTGTTCACGCTCTTAAAGAGGCAGGCTACGCAGGCGTAGTGCTTACTAACCACTTTCTCCACGGCAACACAGGGATTGACAGAAGCTTACCGTGGAACGAATTTGTAAAGGCTTATGAGGACGATTACCTTGCCGCTAAAAGGGCAGGGGACGAGCTTGATTTTGATGTTATCTTTGGCATTGAGGAGCATATCGGCGAGGGTAAAGAGTTGCTTCTTTATGGCATCACTCCCGAATTTCTCTACGCTCACCCCGAAATGAGCAGTGGCGACCTTGCCACAATCTCAAAGGCGGTGAGAGAGTTTGGCGGTCTTGTTTTTCAGGCGCATCCTTACAGAAACAGAGATTACATCCCCGACCCAATGAAAAATATCCCCATTGAATACATTGACGGCTTTGAAACATATAATGCGGCAAATCCCGAACCCGAAAATCTCCTTGCGGTGGAATATGCCGAGAAAAACGGACTTCTTCAAAGTGCAGGTTCAGATGCTCATTCAGAAAAAACAAACAAAAGATACTGCATAGAGTTCCCTCACAGAATAAAAGATTCCCACGAGCTTGCTGAAGCCCTCAGAAATAATGAGCATACAATTTGTTTAGAATAATAAAAAAGCGTATGGATTGCGGTCCATACGCTTTTTGTCAACTTTTTTTCGGTTTAAATAGCTTTTTGTCCACTGCGCCCATTGCAAGGTCAAATACCTCTGCAAGCACAGCCGTTATCACGAAGCAAACAATCAGACAAATTGCGATATTTGGAAATTCCACGCCTTTCCGCTTGAATATCATCATTGGAATCCTCTGCAAAATGTATATGCTGAAAACATGGTTGCCAAGCCACATAAGAGCCTTGTTGCAAATGTTCACTTTCATTGAAGCAAGAACAACAAGCACCGTGAAAGAAAGCATCCATACTTCATAATAAATCAGATTGCTACGGTTTTTAAATGACTGATAAAATGCGGCGGCAAATATTGCAAAGAATAAAAGATATGTGAAATTATTCTTCATAATCGCCTTTTCAAGTCCGTCTTTAAGGTAAGAATACCATAATCCCAAAGGCAGGCAAAGGGCGGTGTTATACCAGTAGCTGTCTTTGAATTTCGGCATAATCAGCATATATGCCACAGAAAGTGCCGTTACCGTGATTATTGCAGGTAACTTGTGCTTTCTGAAAATAACAAACGCCACAAAAACAAAGGCATACTGCAAAATAATCGCAAACATAAACCAGTTGCTGTTGCCTACGCTTGACCAGCCAACAAGTGAAAGCAGAATGTCGGCTGTCTTGAACTTGATTTCAAGAAAATGGTCAATAACAAGATAAATCAGAACAGCCACATCAAGATGAAGAATCGTTTTCAGAATCCTGTTTTTAGGGAAAGTCTTAACATAATCCGTTCCCTTTTTCTTGATGCTTTCAAATATTCCGTATCCCGAATAAAACAGGAACATCGTAACAACAAGCTGACCCGAATTGTGCTTCACAAAATAAAACCAGTGGTCAGGGTCGCTCCCGTATGGAAAATACTGTGAAAAATGGCTGAGAAAAACAAAGAAAACAAAAATGCCTTTAATCGCCGTTGTAGTTTCACGGGAAAGATAATTCTCATTAAACCCCTTAAACGGCATAATCTTCATATTGTAAACGCAGATTAAAAGAAAAATTGTAAGAATCAATTAAACCATCTCACATTCAATTTATTAAACATTAAGCTCCGCTTTGATGTCGTCTTTATAGTATTTGTCAAGAATGGGGTCAATTATATCACTGATAAATTCGTCAACCTGTGAAACGCATCTGCCAATGTAAAGCTTGGGGTCAAGCTCACTCTGAATCTCTTCAAGTGTAAGGGGGAATGCATCGTCAGCGGCAATTCTTTCAATAAGGTCATTTGCTCCGCCCTCAAGCTTAACTTTAGCGGCGGCAGCGTGTGAATGCTGGCGAAGTCTTTCGTGAAGCTCCTGACGGTTTCCACCTTTCTTAACAGATTTCATCATAATATTTTCTGTTGCCATAAATGGGAGCTTTTCCATAACTCGGCGGTTAACAACCTTGTCATAAACTACAAGCCCCTGTGTAACATTGATATAAATGTTAAGTATAGCGTCAACTGCAAGGAATGCCTCTGATGTAGAAATTCTTCTGTTTGCAGAGTCGTCAAGTGTTCTCTCAAACCACTGTGTGCTTGATGTGAATGCAGGGTTAAGCGAATCGCAGATAACATATCTTGCAAGTGCGCAGATTCTTTCGCATCTCATGGGGTTTCTCTTATAGGGCATTGCAGATGAACCAATCTGATTTTTGCCAAAAGGCTCTTCCATTTCTTCAAAAGACTGAAGTATTCTCAAATCGTTAGCAAATTTGTATGCACTCTGTGCAAAGCCGGATAAAACAGAGAGAAAGTATGCGTCAACCTTTCTTGAATATGTCTGACCTGAAACGGCAACGCATCCGCTGAATCCCATTTCTTTCGCAATCAGCTCTTCCATCTTTTTGATTTTCTCTTCATCGCCGTTAAAAAGTTCCATAAAGCTTGCCTGTGTGCCTGTTGTGCCCTTTGAGCCTAAAAGCAGAAGCTTTGAAAGTCTGTGCTCCAGTTCCTCAACATCCTGTGAAAGCTCGTACATCCAAAGTGTGGCACGCTTACCAACTGTTGTCAGCTGTGCAGGCTGAAGGTGAGTGTATGCAAGGCAGGGGAGTGCCTTGTATTCTTTTGCAAATTCAGAAAGATTTTTAAGCACCTGTGCCGCTTTTTTAAGCACAATTTCAGATGCCTTTTTGATTGTAACAACATCTGTGTTGTCGCCAACATAGCAGGATGTTGCGCCTAAATGAATGATAGCCTCCGCCTTGGGGCACTGCTGACCGTAGGCATAAACATGGCTCATTACATCGTGGCGAACTACCTTTTCTCTTTCCTCTGCCACTTCATAGTTGATGTCCTCTGCGTGAGCCTCAAGCTCCGCAATCTGCTCGTCTGTTATGTCAAGACCAAGCTCTTTCTCTGCCTTTGCAAGTGCAATCCACAGCTTACGCCATGTTTTAAACTTAAAGCTCTCTGAAAATGTTTCCTGCATTTCAGGGCTTGCATATCTTGTTGAAAAGGCGGATATATATTTTTCTTTCTCGTTCATTGTGAACACCTCTTAATTTTAATCACCTATATTTTACAATATTTGTTGCATTATGTAAACCTTTTTATTTAAAAACTTAATATTTGTCTAAATTTTGTTGACATCACTGCTTTAAAATGTTAAACTTAATCAGTTATAAAACTAAAGGAGATTTAAACATATGGAAAATGTATATGACGCCCTCGTTGAAAGAGGACTTATTGCACAGACAACAGATGCAGATAAAATCCGTGAGTTGCTCGGCAAAGAAAAAATAAAGTTTTACATTGGCTTCGACCCCACAGCAGACAGCCTTCATGTTGGTCATTTTGTTTCAGTTATGGTTATGGCTCATATGCAGCGTGCAGGTCATACTCCCATCGCTCTTTTCGGCGGCGGAACAGGTATGATTGGCGACCCCTCTGGCAAAACAGAAATGAGAAAGATGCTCACTAAAGAAACTATCGCTCATAACATTGAGTGCTTCCGTAAGCAGATGTCAAGACTTGTTGATTTCTCAGACGGCAAGGCAATTATGGTTAATAACGCTGACTGGCTTCTTAACCTTAACTACATTGATTTCCTTCGTGAAATCGGCGTTCATTTCTCAGTTAACAGAATGCTTTCATTTGAGTGCTACAAACAGCGCCTTGAAAGAGGACTTTCATTCTTTGAGCTTAACTATATGCTTATGCAGAGCTACGACTTCCTTACACTCAGCAGAAAGTACGATTGTAAAATGGAGCTTGGCGGCGATGACCAGTGGAGCAATATCATCGGCGGTGTTGAGCTTTGCAGAAAATGCGAAAACAAAGAGGTTTACGGTCTTACATTCAATCTTCTTCTCACATCAGAGGGCAAGAAGATGGGTAAAACCGAAAAGGGCGCAGTTTGGCTTGACCCCGAAAAGACAAGTCCTTACGATTTCTACCAGTATTGGAGAAATATCGGCGATTCAGATGTTATTACCTGCATGAGAATGCTCACATTCATTCCTATGGATGAAATCAGAGAGTATGAGAAGCTTGAGGGCAGCGAAATCAATAAGGCAAAAGAAGTTCTCGCTTATGAGGTAACAAAGCTTATCCATGGCGAAGAAGAGGCTAACAAGGCACAGGCTGCTGCAAGAGCGCTTTTCTCAAACAAGGCAGATTCAGAGCATATGCCCACAACCACACTCAGTGATGATGATTTCACAGATGGTGCAATCACAGTTGTTGACGCAATGGTTAAGGCTGGCATCGCAAAGTCAAAGGGAGAAGCAAGAAGACTTATCGCTCAGGGCGGCGTTTCTGTTGACGATGCAAAGGTAACTGACGCAATGCAGGCAATCACAAAGGCTCAGCTTGAGGCAGCACCCGTTATCATCAAAAAAGGTAAGAAAGTTTTCCATAAGGTTACTTTATAATTAACACTTCGGATACTGGTTTTGACCTAAAAAACCAGTATCCGAAAAAAATTGAAAAAATTTGAAATTTTTTCAAAAAAAGTGTTGACAAATACGATTTTTGTGATATAATCATTCTTGTCGCTGCGATACAGAGACAGCGACGAAATGGCAACGTGGGAGCATAGCACAGCTGGGAGAGCATCTGCCTTACAAGCAGAGGGTCACAGGTTCGAGCCCTGTTGTTCCCACCACAATGGCCCGGTAGTTCAGTTGGTTAGAACGCTAGCCTGTCACGCTAGAGGTCGACGGTTCGAGCCCGTTCCGGGTC
>JAZLLI010000015.1:0-16003 GCA_045598085.1 Acutalibacteraceae bacterium | reverse complement strand
CACGCCGCCCACGCCCACGCCCACGGGGTTCATCCCCGTGCATACAAGGTGAATATAATTCACATAAACGCAAAACAAAAAGCCGAAGAATTATTTCTCCGACATTTTATATAATATTTAAAAATCAACCGCCAAAATATGTCTTATAAACATAAATTATAATCAGCACCAGTGCCACAATGCCAAGAATTTTTACAATCCCCCAGATGCCGTTGAAAACTCTTCTTAAAAATGCTCTTATTCTGCCGAAGAAGCCCATGCCAAGCCCAGAAGCGAGGATTTTGCCCCACTTTTCGTTGTCGCTTTCAGCCGCTTCTGCCTTGAGCCTTTTCTCTTCTGCTTTAAGTCTTTCTTTCTCCAGCTCTGCCCGACGAATTCTCTCTGCTTCTTCTAACTTTTCAAGCCTCTCACGCTCTGCCTTTGCCACATTCGCAAGGGTGCCGCCACAGTGGGGGCAGGTCATATTGCCTATGATTTCAACATCGTTGTCGCAAAATTCACACTTAACTCTCATACTCAATACTCCTAAATCGTTCTGAAAAAATTTTATCATAAATTTCTGCAAATTTCAACAATTATTGACACAACTCTTTTATAATAGTAAAATGAAATAAAGGAGGAATTTTTATGACAGCAAAAGAACTTGGCATCTGCATGATTGCCCACAGAGGATACAGCGGAAAATACCTGATGAACACTGCCCTTGCTTTTAAAAAGGCGGCGGAGCATGGCTCACACGGTGCCGAAACAGATATAAGAATGACTAAGGACGGTGTGCTTGTTTGCAGCCACAACAGAGAGGCTGTTCTGAAAGACGGCACGGAACTGATTGTTTCTGACTCCACATTTGAAGAGCTGACAAGTCAACTGCTTCTTAATAAGCTGACAGACGATGATGTTTATCTCTGCACTTTTAAAGAGTATGTTGAGATTATGAAAGAGAACAATATGATTTGCTTTGTGGAGCTTAAAGGCTCTTTCACAGATGATGAAATCGTAGCTGTTTTTGATGTTGTTAAAGAGATTTACGATATTAAAATGTGCTCACTTCAATCTTTTGATTTTGATAATCTTGTGAGAATCCATAAGCTTATGCCCGACCTTAAAGTTATGTTCACTTATGGCTCTGGCGAAAGGGATTATCAGCGTTGCTTTGATTATGGCTTCTCTCTTGATGTTGACCATAATGTTGTAACTGAGCAGATGATAAAAGAATTTCACGAAAGAAACCTTGAGGTTGCTTTGTGGACAGCCAACACCCCCGAAGATTTTGAGCGTTGTAAGTCCCTCGGCGTTGAATATATTGAGTCTGATTATTTTGGAGGCAATGACTAATGAGCAAAATGACAGACGAGCTTTCCCTTTTTCTCGACAGCGAGCCTTACGATATTATCAGAATTTCTGTTTGCAATAAATCGGGTGGAATCGAAACCTTGGAGCGTCAGGAGCTTGCGTTTTGTCAGAATACATATTCTGTGGCGAAGTTTTACACAATGGTTGCAATCGGCATACTTTATGATAAAGGACTTCTCACTCCAGATGAAAAAATCTGTGATATTTTAAAGGCATATTTGCCTGCGGAAATTCCCGATAAACGCTGGCTTGATATTACAATTCACCACGCACTGACCCATACAGCAGGTCTGCCGGGTGGATTTTTAGATATTGATGTGCATAAATCCACTGAATTTACAGACGATTTTTTAAGCTATTCATTTAACACGCCCCTTGATTATACCCCCGGCACGGAGCGGCAATATTCAGACGGTGCATACTATCTGCTTTCAAGGGTTGTTTCAGAAAAAGCAGGCGTACCTCTTGATGATTTCTTGTGGAAAGAGCTGTTTTTGAAGCTTGATTTTCAGGAAGTCGCATGGAGCCGCTGCCCCAAAGGCTATCCCATGGGCGCAACAGGTCTTTATATCAACTCAGCGGATATGGTCAAAATGGGTGCGGTTTATCTTAACGGCGGAATGTATGGCGATAAACGAATCCTTTCAGAGGAATGGGTAAATCTTTCTGTTGAAAAAGAATATGGCTTAAGATGGTCGGAGGATAAAATCTGCTATTCAAAGGGCGGTATGAACGGTCAGACATTAACTGTTGTTCCGTCAAAAAATATTGCCATTGCTATTCAGTCCTATGGCGGCGATTGCGGCAGAGTAACAGAGTGGATGCTTAATTATTACAGTTAAGGTGCGCCATAAATTTATTGACATTTTTATTTGGTTAGTGTAAAATTTTTTTAACAAATCGGTGGAGGTGAATTTATGAGCATTAAAGAAATTCTTTTAAAAATCTGGAATGTGCTTTATGATTTCAAAACAAAAATCAAAGATTGCTATTGCAAAATCAGAGATTTTTTCTATACCCGCACCCACAAACCTCCGCAAATTATGACCTGTGAAGACACAGTGAAATACATCCTTGAAACAGGCTGTTCCGTTGCAAGATTTGGCGATGGCGAATTAAAGCTTGTTTCTGGCAAAGACCTTATCTTTCAAAAATCAACACCTGAAATTAAAGCAGGACTTAATAAGGTTTTAGCTTCTGATAATGATAATCTTCTTGTGTGTCTGCCGTCAGTTTTCAGCGATGAACAGCTTTCAAACAGAAACGATGCAGAATACTGGAAAAAGCACCTTTCATATTGCCGAAAATACTGGTATCAGAATCTTATTGACGGCAAGGTTTATGGCAACGCATTTATTTCACGTTACTATATAAATCTCAAAGATAGAAAAACAGGCGTTAAGGAATACTTCGAGCTTGTAAAAAAGCTGTGGGATAATAAGGATGTTATTATCGTTGAGGGCGAAAAGAGCCGACTTGGCATGG
The DNA here is from genome assembly GCA_045598085.1 of Acutalibacteraceae bacterium. GTDB lineage: Bacteria > Bacillota > Clostridia > Oscillospirales > Acutalibacteraceae > CAG-488. Next base: position 13,165 of record JAZLLI010000015.1, on the reverse strand, counting down.
GCAATGACCTTTTTGATAATGCCAAAAGCATAAGGCGCATTTTGTGCCCGTCAATTCAGTGCTTTTTAAAATATGATGAAATCCTTTCTGAAATCAAAAAACACGGCACAGAGCCTCTTTATATTCTTGCCCTCGGGCCCACCGCAAGCGTTTTGCCAATTGACCTTTGCGATGACGGCTACCGTGTGATTGATATGGGAAATATCGACACCGAATATGAGTGGTTCAGAATGGGCGCAACCGAGAAAGTTCCCATTAAAGATAAGATGGTTTATGAAGCTGGCGCAGGCAAAGGCGTTGGCGATGTTGACGATGAAAAATATAACAGTGAAATCATTGCAAAAATACTGTAAAATTTCACTTGACAATTAACAGAAATCGTTATAAAATATTAAAGATATTGAAAAATGTTGATGCAGAAGGCTGTTTCAGGCGGATTTTTCAGAGAGCTGTGCGTTTGGTGAAAGCACAGTATTATCTGCGAATCAGTTACCACTGCGGAGTGCGTTCCGAAATAAGGTTCGCCGTACGGCTGCGTTAAAGCTTTTGAGTGGTGGCTTTATGCCACAATACGGGTGGAACCGTGGAGTATATTATGACTTCATCCCAGTTTTTGGGGTGAAGTCTTTATTTTTGTTTAGGAGGAATACAAATGATTAAGGTAACATTAAAAGGCGGCACAGTTAAGGAATATGCCGAAAACACCACCGCTATGGATGTTGCAAAAGACCTTGGAATGGGACTTTTCAAGGCTGCTTGCATCTGCAAAATAAACGGCACATATTGCGATTTAAGAACAGCTCTTACTGAGGACTGCACACTTGAAATATTCACATTTGAGGATGATGATGAGGCAAAGCGTTGCTTCCGCCACACAGCATCTCATGTTCTTGCACAGGCTGTTAAGCGTCTTTTCCCCGAGGCAAAGCTTGCAATCGGTCCTGCAATTGATGACGGATTTTATTATGACTTCGATATGGAGAAGCCTTTCACTCCCGAAGACCTTGCAAAAATCGAAGCAGAGATGAAAAAGATTGTTAAAGAGAAGCTTCCTCTTGAGAAGTTTGAGATGACTCCTGATGAAGCTATCAAATATTATGAGGATTTAGGCGAAATCTATAAGGTTGAGCTTGTTAAAGAGCACGCTGATAAGGGCGAAAACATCAGCTTTTATAAGCAGGGCGAGTTCACAGAGCTTTGCGCAGGCCCTCATCTTCCCGATACAGGCAGAATCAAGGCATTCAAGCTCACATCATGCACAGGCGCATACTGGCGTGGCGATTCCAAAAACAAAATGCTCCAGAGAATTTATGCAACTGCATTCACAAAGCAGAGCGTAATGGAAGAGCATCTTGCCGCTCTTGAAGAAGCTAAAAAGAGAGATCACAATAAGCTTGGCAGAGAGCTTGAGCTTTTCACAACTGTTGACTCAATCGGTCAGGGACTTCCAATTCTTCTTCCAAAGGGCGCAAGAATCATACAGCTTCTTCAGAGATTTGTTGAGGATACAGAGCAGAAGTTAGGCTGGAAGCTTACAAAAACTCCCTACATGGCAAAGAGCGACCTTTATAAGATTTCAGGTCATTGGGATCATTATCAGGACGGTATGTTCGTAATGGGCGAAGAGGGTAAGGATGACGAAGTTTTCGCACTCCGTCCTATGACTTGTCCTTTCCAGTATCAGGCATATCTTAACAGAGCCCGTTCATACAGAGATCTTCCTCTCCGTTACAACGAAACATCAACTCTTTTCAGAAACGAAGCATCAGGCGAAATGCACGGCCTTATCCGTGTTCGTCAGTTCACAATTTCTGAGGGTCATCTTATGTGCCTGCCCGAGCAGCTTGAAGATGAGTTCAGAGGATGTCTCGAGCTTGCAATTTATATGCTCAAAACACTTGGACTTTATGAGGATGTAAGCTACCGTTTCTCACAGTGGGATCCCGATGATAAAGAGAAATATATCGGCACAGTTGAGCAGTGGGACGAAGCACAGGGCACAATGAAAAAGATTCTTGACCACCTTGAAATTCCCTACAAAATCGGTGTTGGCGAAGCAGCATTCTATGGCCCGAAACTTGACATTCAGATTAAGAACGTATTCGGCAAAGAGGATACACTTATCACAATTCAGGTTGACCAGATGCTTGCAGAGAAATTCGGCATGGAATATGTTGACCGTGATGGCACAAAGAAGAATCCTTATATCATCCACAGAACATCAATCGGCTGCTATGAGAGAACACTTGCTCTTCTTATTGAAAAATATGCAGGTGCATTCCCTGTATGGCTTGCTCCCGTTCAGGTTAAGCTTCTTCCAATCGCAGACAGACATCATGACTATGCTTATGAAATTGCAAAGAAGCTTGAAGATGCAGGCATCCGTTGCGAGGTTGACACAAGAAGCGAAAAGACAGGCTACAAAATCCGTGAAGCACAGCTTGAAAAAGTTCCCTATATGCTCCTTATGGGCGATAAGGATATCGAAGCTGGCGCAGTTTCCGTTCGTAAGCGTGGCGAGGGCGAAATCGGCGCAATGCCCGTTGACGAGTTCGTAAAACTTGTTGTAGCTCAGACAGAAAGCAAAGAAATCTGGTAATTAAATATATAAACGAAAGGCTATCGCTCAAAACGGTAGCCTTTTTGCTATATTGTCAAGTACACCTGCACACGGATTTTATCCCCGTGCAACCAATGTGAATCTGCTTCACAGCCATTCAAACTCAGAATGAAAAATTCAATTCTGCCCCCGCACCCTCAAAAATAAAAAAATTACCAAATTTAACCATTTTGAACACTATTTATTTTTCTTTGCTGAAAAAATTGTTAGCTTTTCGCAAAAATTCGATCTAAAAATTATAAAATTTACTAAAAATTCATTGAAATTTACAGTTAATTCATAAAAAACTATTGTGTTTTATGTTGCTTTTGTGATATAATGCTATAAGTTATGCAGAAAGGTGGAGAAGTTTTTTGAGTAATAATAATGGAGACGATTTTTTCAGCACTTCCAAAGAGTATAACCCCGAAAATAGTGTAAAAGATAACGACATATTCTCTAATGAAAATTATAAAAAATACCTTAACGATGTTGACGATGGTGAGGAAATAGTGAAATCAACAGGTTCGTATGATAAGAACTATGACAAATACGCTACCGAGAAAAGCGAAAAGGGCAAAAAGTCAAAGAAAAAGACCAGCTCATCAAAGAAAATTGTAATTTCGCTTATCTGCGTTATTCTTGCAATTCTTATTGGTGCAGGCTCCGCTGTGGGATATTTCTTCCACATCAGCAAGCCAGGTAATTTCAACGATGACGGTATCGAATACAATAACGATGCTGAGTACAAAATCGAAGAGGATGACCATGACTTTGAAGCAATGGGTTCTGTTACAGATGCCGCTTCTCTTAACGAATATCTTCGCAGCTGGGCAAACAACAAGGGCGAAAAAATGTACAGCAAGAATGTTCTCAACGTTCTCCTTGTTGGTGTTGAGCATTCAGACGGCTCTCAGGGCAGATCTGACTCAATGATTCTTGTATCTGTTAACAGAAAGGCAAAGACCGTTACCCTCAGCTCGTTCTTCCGTGATAGCTACATTTATATGGATATTCCCCTTGAGGGCGGCGGAACAAAGGGCAGATATGAAAAGATTAACGCTTCATATATGTATGGCGGTCCCGCAACACTTATTGACACAATCGAAAAGAACTATAAAATTGAAATTGACCAGTATGTTATGGTTGACTTTGCATCATTCAAGGGCATTATTGATGCTGTTGGCGGTGTTGATGTTGATGTTGAAAAGAATGAGTCAGATTTCATTCGTAGAACATCAAAACAGAAAAACTTCCCATCAGGCAAAAAATGCCACCTTAACGGCACACAGGCTCTTATTTACAGCCGAATCCGTTACCTCGACAGTGATGTAAACAGAACCGGCCGTCAGCGTAAGGTTATTAGATCCCTTATCAACAGCGCAAAAGGTGCAACAAAGGGTCAGCTTGTAAACGCATACAAGAAGGTTGCAAAATACCTTAGAACAGGCTACACTCAGTCAGAGGTGTTGAGCCTTGTTAGTGCAGCAGTTACACAGGATTGGATGAGCTTTGAAATCAACGAAATCACCCTCCCAGCAGAGGAAGGCGTTGAAATGATGTCAACAATGCTTCATCCCACATCATCACCAAATGCGCTTCAGTGGGTTTGGATTGTTGACTATCCTCTCTGCGCTCAGAAGCTCCAGCTTGCAATTTATGGCGAGAGCAACATCATTCTTAAAGAGGATAGAGATACAGCACTCACATTCTTAAAGGCAAATAATGTTGGTAGCTCAACCACTTCAAATTCATCATCAGGTTCAAGCTCAGGTTCAGGCTCAGGCTCAACATATAACTACAAGCCGTCATATACACCCTCATACACTCCGCAATATACAACTTCGTATTCTGGCGGAACAGGCACAGGTGAAGGCGAGGGCACAGGTGGCGAAACACCGTCAGTTGATCCTGTAACACCAACTGTTGACCAGGGTACAGGTGGAGGCGGTGAAACACCGTCAGTTGACCCCGTAACACCAGCTGAATAATGAGTTTCACGGATAAGTCTTGAACTTATCCGTGTTTTTTTATATAATATATGTTTTTTATCTAAAAATTTTTGTTTACAAAAATAAAAATATATGTTAAGATGTATTTGAAAAAAATCGCCGATTTTTGGCGTTTAAGGAGGTTATAAATATGGATATTATGGATTTAGCTTCAAAAGGCATAATCAAAATAACAAAGAATTACGGTAAAAAAATCGCAAAAGATCACACAGCTCCTGCTATTGAGGATGCAGAGCCTGTTGTAATCAGCGGTGCGCAGTTTAATGTTGGCTTCTCAAGGGATGAAATTATGCCCGACACAAGCACAGATAAAACATATTGGATTGCAGGTCATGGCTCAGGTCATAAGATGGAGGGTTCAGTAACTCCAGTTTATGCAAGTGCTGTCTGGATTGATTGCGGCGGCAGCGAGGGCGTTCTCTGGATTGGTGCAGACATCGTTGGCTTCACAGGTGTTGAGGTTAACAAGGTTCGTTCAATGCTTGCTGATTTCGCTAAAGAAACAGGCTGTAAGTGCATCAACATCAGCTCAACACACAGCCATTCAGGTATTGACACTGTTGGTTACTGGGGCAAACCTAACCTTGTTTCAATCCCCTCAGATGGTAAAGATGCTCAGTACATCGATATGCTTATGAATAAAATGGTAAAGGTTGCTAAAGAGGCTTATGCAAACCGCAAGGCAGGCAAGCTTTACGCTGGTAATAAAGAAATTGAAGAGTCCCTTTCAGGCAGAAGATCACCTAAAAAGAAACCCTTTAAAAAGGTTACAAGAATCCGTTTTGCTCCTGTTGACGGCGGCAACGAAACATGGATTGTTAACTTCCCCGCACATCCCAATTCACTTGGCGGTTCAAACAGAATGCTCAGCGCAGAGTATCCCTATTATCTCCGTGAAAAGATCAAGGCAGATTGCGGTGCAGATGTTCTCTTTGGTATCGGTGCAATCGGTGCTGTTGATGCTCCCGAATTTGAGGGCAAAAAAGGCTTTGACGAAATCAAGGCTCAGGGCGAAACAATCGCAGATGCTGCAATGGCTATTGATAATGATGTTGAGCTTACTCCCGAAATCAAGTTCGTTCAGCAGAAATTCTATTATCCAATCAGCAACAATGTTCTCACACTTCTTGCAATGCGCAAAACATTCAATGCTGATGTTTACCCCTGCGAAATCGGCGAAATGGGTCTTGCTCTTAAATCAGAGATGACTTATATGAATATCGGCGGCAAAAAGCTCGTTGCATTCCCTGGCGAAATGTTCCAGCAGACAGTTTATGGCGGATATGACAGTGCAGAGGAATCCTCAACAGGTGCAGGCCCCGAAATCAACCCCACACCTATTTCAGAGATTGCCGGCGACCCCGACCTTCTTGTTTTCGGTGTTACAAACGATATGACAGGCTATGTTGTACCTCCCAATGACTTCGTTCTTCATAAAACTCAGCCTTATCTCAACAAGGCATATGACCGCTTCAACCGTGATCATTACCATGAAACAAACTCAATGGGCATTGAATCACAGAAAATCCTTGCTGATACATTCACAAAGCTTGTTGAAAAAATCGGCTGATTTCTGAAAGCATAACAATAAAAATAAAGTATGGAATTTAATGTTGCAACATATTTTCCATACTTTAATTTTTATATTCAGTTTACGGTATAATTCTGTTGGTTACAAAATTTCTGACCCCTGCTTTGTAGTAATAGTGGAGCGTGTCTTTATCGTCAACCACCCAGCAATAAAGCTCAATATCGTTGTCAAGCAGCTTTTTGATTACTGCATTGCTGTTGTTTTTCTTGTCCGCTTTGAAACTCACGCCAATATCAGGGTGGTCAAGGCATTGCTGAAGATGCTCCTCGTCAAGCTTCGTAACAAGATAAACTGTTTTGATTTCACTGTCAGCATCCCTCACAGCGTCAATTGCATCGTGATTAAAAGAAATCACCTGGCAGGAGCTTTCAAGTTCGTGGGATTTAATAGAATCCACCAGCTTTTTAATGCCTGTTATGTTAAAAGTCTTAATTTCAATCATGGGCGAAAGTCCGTTTTCAAGGCAGCAGTCAAGGGCATCGTCAAGAGAGGGCATTTTAAGATTTTGATATTTTTCAATGTTTGCGCCGTTGTCAACGGTGCACCCTGCAAGGTCAAAATATGTTGAGTCAGCGATTTTTCCTCTGCTGTCCGTCATTCGGTTAAGGGTGGTGTCGTGGCTTAAAATCCACACATTGTCCTTAGTTAGCTGAATGTCAAATTCAACAGCCGTCAGGCCGTTTTTTGCGGCAAGCTCAAAGGCAGGCAGAGTATTTTCGGGAGCTTGTGAGGATAAACCTCTGTGCCCCGTCAGTGAAATATCCTGTGCGCTTGTGATTTTTTTAAGGCTGATTGTTTCAACCGCTTTGATTTTGCCGTTAAAAATAAAGTGCAGAATCGTTGCAAAAATCACCGCAATAATTGCCACGGAACATACCGAAATTATAAATATTTTATTTTTAAAAATTGATTTAGTTTTTTTCATTTTTTCACCGCCTGAATTTGCGTAATATATTTTACCATTAAGGGCGGAAAAGTCAAGAAAGATGGTGATATTTATGCTTAAAAATTTGCAGAAAATTATTGACGAAAGCAAATCTGTTGTGTTTTTCGGTGGCGCAGGTATCTCAACCGAAAGTGGAATCCCAGACTTCCGCTCTGTTGATGGACTTTATAATCAAAAGTATGATGTACCACCCGAAAAAATTCTCAGCCACACATATTTTATGGAAGAAACCGAAAAATTTTATGACTTTTATCGTGATAAAATGATTGCACTTTGGGCGAAGCCGAACCCTGCACATCTGAAGCTTGCAGAGCTTGAAAAATGTGGAAAAATTAAGGCGGTTATTACGCAAAATATTGACGGACTTCATCAGCAGGCAGGGAGCAAAATTGTCTATGAACTTCATGGCTCTGTGCACAGAAATTACTGTATGAAATGTGGCAGATTTTTTGATGCTCAGTTTATTTTAAATTCAACGGGTGTGCCAAAATGTCAGTGTGGCGGAACAGTGAAACCCGATGTTGTTCTTTATGAAGAACCGCTTGACGATAAAACTTTTACCTCTGCCGAAAGAGCCATAATGACAGCCGATACGCTCATCGTTTCGGGCACATCCTTGACCGTTTACCCTGCGGCTGGGATGATAAGATATTTTCAGGGCGACAACCTCGTTTTAATAAATCGTGATGAAACCCCTGCGGATAAATACGCAGACCTTGTTATTCACGGCAAGGCAGGGGAGGTTCTGGGCGCTCTCAGAGCCGATTAAACCAATTTTGGAGGAAAATATGAATCATATTGCAATAATTAAAAATAAGCCTCAGCGAAGCGGTAAAGCCTCAATTCCCGATGGTGCGGTCAACGGCAACGGCGACCTTGGCATAATTCTTGGCAATTGCGAGGATGGATTGCGAATCTACCTTTCAAAATGCGATATATGGCAGGGCATTGAAATGTATAACGACGGTGGTCTGCGCCCACTTGGATATATCGATCTCCCCATTCCCGAAAACCTTTACAATAATTATTATGTTGAGCAGGATATGGACAGAGGCGAAATTCGTTGTAGGTTTGGCACGGAAAAAGATTTCTGCACCGTTTCTGTTCGTGTCTGCAAGGCAGAAAATTCTGTTATGCTCGAACTTTCTGACAACATAAAATCCACTCCCATTCTTAAAGTTTTTGAGGGTGAAACAGCAGGGGAGAAGGGCGAATTTTCAAACGAAAATGTAAACGTTATTTTCAGAATTTTTGCAGGCGGTGAGCATAAGTATGAAACCTCTGCTTTTGCCGCAATGAAAAAGATAAATGATAATAAATTTTATACATTCGTTGCAACAAATCACGATGTAAAAAATCCAAAAGAATTTGCCATAGAAAAAGCGGAAAAAATTGACGAAAATTCTTATGAAAAATTGAAAGAAAATCACTACAAAATGTGGGAGGATTTTTATAAAAAATCTTCAATGATTTTGTCAGATAAAACTCTCGAAAATCTTTGGTATTCTTCTCAATATTTTCTTGCCTGCACTGCTGGAAATAAAAAATTCCCGCCTGGAATTTATGCAAACTTTGTAACAGTTGAAACTCCAATGTGGCACAGCGATTATCACTTGAATTATAACTATCAGGCACCATTTTATGCTGTCTGTTCTTCCAACCATCCCGAGCTTACAGATTGCTACTCTGCACCCCTTGAGGAGTTTATGGAAAGAGGCAAAGCCTTTGCAAAGGAGTTCGGTTGCCGTGGAATCCTTTACCCCGTTGGTCTTGCACCAAAGGCAATGCTGACCGAATATATGCCGCAGCTCAAATATTGGTTCCTGCGCCTTTTCTTGGGTCAGCGAAGCAACGCAATTCACCCTGCGGACATTATGGTTTTCAGATGGAATGCAACGAGGGACAAGGAGTACGCAAAAAATCACGCATACCCCTACATCAAAGCCTGTCTTGAATTTTTTGAGGATTACGCTACTTTTGAGAATGGCAGGTTCTCAATCTGTCAGGATGCCGTTCACGAAGTGCCGTATTATAAAGCGGACTTCGACCCGAAAAAATATAAAAAGGTCATCAACGATAAAAACAACGCTCTTACCCTCGGTCTTTTGCGTATGTGTATCCCTGCCGCCATTGATATGGCAAAGGAGCTTGGTGTTGACGCAGATAAACGCAGAATCTGGGCGGATTTTTTAGAAAAGCTTTCGCCATTTGCAACATACATCCGCTTCGGCAAAAGGGTGTATCGCTACACCGAAAAGGGGCAGGCTTGGAATGACACAAACGATGTTGGACTTCAGCATATGTACCCCTGCGGTTGTGTTGGACTTTCCTCACCTAAAAAAGAGCTTGAAATTGCACGCAACACTTTCAAACAGAAAGAAATCCACTGCTACAATGACGATAACGCTTTCTGCTCGTTCTATCCCATGTCCGCAAGGCTTGGCATGAATCCGCACAAAACACTTCGCAAATTCAAAAAATTAAATTCGCAGAAGCTTATGGATAATCTTCTTTATGACTTCGGCGGCGGATGCCTTGAAAACTGCTCCACAGCCGCCTCAACCCTCAACGAAATGGCGATGCAGAGCTACGATGGCATTATCAGAATTTTCCCTTGCTGGGATAAAAAAATTGATGCCGAGTTTAAAACTCTCCGTGCAGACGGTGCGTTCCTTGTCAGCTCCAGCATCACAAAAGGGGAGATAGGCAAAACAGAGATTTATTCTGAAATCGGCGGTATGGTAAAAATCGCAAATCCCCATAAGATGAGCCGTATCACCTGCAAAGAGGGCACATTTGAAACATCTGCAAAAACCATTGTTCTCAACACCAACAAAGGCGAAAAAATCACAATCGAAAAATCTTGATTATTTATCGGAAATATAGTATTATTTTTCCGATAAATATGATTGGAGAGTAATATGGAAAAAAGAAATGTATCAGAAAAACTTGTCAAAGGTTTGCAGATTTTATCAATTGTGTTCATCGTTGTTATGATGGTGGCAGGCATTGTTCTCATGAAAAAATACGATATTTCAGTTAAGAATGCCGCTCAATTCAAGACAATGGTTACAGGCAGTCTTTTTAAGGTTGCGCTGATAATTATTGGTGTGAATTTCATCAAAGCCTTTGCCCTCATTGTTCCCCCTGCGGTGGTATTTGTTATTTGCGGATTGGTTTTTGAAAACCTGTGGGTGGGCATCCTTGTTGGCTTCCTCTGTATTGCCACAAGCATTGCCGTTCCATTCTGGCTTGGCAGATTCACAGGCACAGATATGGCAGAGAAACTTAAAAATAAATACCCCAAAATCAAAAAGTTAGATGATTTTGCCGATGAAAACAACTTTATGGTTGTGTTTCTTGTTAAGGCAACAGGTCTTATCCCCGGTGATGTGAGCAGTCTTATTTTTGGTGCTATGGGCATCAAATTCAAAAAGTTTTTTGCCGCCACACTTATCGGTGAATTTCCGCTTATTGTGCTGTGGACTATTATTGGAAATAAGGGCGATTTTAATGACCCGAAAACAGCACTTTATGTTGTTCCCGTAATTGTTTTTGCCGTCCTCATTTCATTCATTATGAAGAAATGGACAGATAAAAAGTCAAAGGAAAAGGCATTGAAAGAAGTATATTGATTAAATGAAAACAAAAGAGTTTTTTAAACTTAGCTCAAAGGCTCCCATAGTTAAATCTGTGGGAGCTTTTTGCATATAAAGCCAGCATAAAAATTCTTTAACTGATAGTGAAATTATTTCACAAAAATCTAAAAAGATGAAGAGAACACTTGACAAAATTAGAAAAATGTGTATAATCAAGGTGCGTTAGTAAAACGACGCAATTGTTTAATTGAGAAAGGATGTTGAACATGAGGCTTCCAAAAAGTTGGCTTTTGAAGATTTGGCAGTTTTTGGTCGAATTAGATGAAGCTATTGCCAATAGTGCGGTTGCTAGTGCAATTTTTGGCACGCTGTTTTGTGCATTCTTAGAATGGCTTAAAAACCATTTGTAAGAGCACAGGGTATAATATTCCTCTGTTACATATGTAACAGAGGGGGATTGTACTTTGAATAAAACTTTTTGAGCCTTTAATCATTGATACAAAAAATAGAAGTAAAGGAGGTATATGTGTTATATAGAGTAGAAGAATAAAAATCGTAAGCGGAATTCCTTTTTATAAAGAGAATAATGTATAATTGGTTTTACAATAATACATACAATAATACTATATTTAGATAACGAGTATAGTTTTAATTTGATTATGTGATATATAATGGAGGTGTAAATATGAATAACGAAATGAACAAAGAAAAAGACAATTCTGATGATGTTGTTTCTTTGGGAAAAATTTTAAAACTGTTGAAAATAGCTCGAGGACTCAGTTCAAAACAACTTGCAGAGCAAGTAGGAGTATCAACAGCCTATATTACGGCAATTGAATCAGACGAGAAAAGCAATTTATCTATGGATCTTCTTTCTCGTTATGCAGAAGCTCTTGACATAAAAAAATCAGTGATTATGGCTTTTGACGAAGATTTATGTGGAAAGAAAATAGGCTATACTCAGCTATTATATGAGATATTGAAAAAAATTGTTGATAAACAATAATATTGTTAGTATAATTCAAGGGTTGGATAGTACATAATAATATTGAAACAAAGATATTCAAATAATAATATAGTATAATTATAACAAAAATCCGTAACCATTCTGCAAAGTGGTTACGGATAATTTTATATTATTTTTAATTATTCTTTTCGCTTTTTATAAGACTTCTCACAGCCTCAACCGCTGTTTTAATTGCATTTGTGCTATCGTGGCATTGTGGATTTGGAAGCCCTTTTTTCTCTCTTTCCTGATTCCACACAACAGAAAAAACTGCGCCCGCTTTTGCCTTTAATACGGAAGAAACCACAAACAGTGCGGCACTTTCCATTTCAGAGGCAAGGCATCCTGCTCCAATCCATGCCTGCCACTTGTTGTTAAGCTCGTAGCCAACAGGCATTCTGTTTGGGTCGTGCTGACCATAAAATGAATCCTTGCTCTGCACCACGCCTGTGTGATAGTTAAGCTCTAACTTTCCTGCCGCCTGAGCAAGTGCATTTGTTACCTTGAGGTCGGGTACAGCAGGGAACTCAATTGGCACATATTCTCTCGTTGTGCCCTCCATGCGGATTGAGCCTGTGGCAATTACAATATCTCCGCCAACAACTTCCTCCTGCATACCTCCGCAGGTGCCAACTCTTATGAATGTGTTAACCCCTGTGCGGTAAAGCTCCTCAACACCAATAGCCGTCGAAGGTCCGCCCATGCCTGTTGACATAACAAGCACCTTTTCACCCTCAAGCTCGCCAAGCCAAGTGGTGTATTCTCTGCTCTGATGATAAAAAACAGGGTTGTCAAGATATTGTGCGATTTTTTCAACTCTACCGGGGTCGCCTGGCAAAATAGCGTATTTCGCCCCGTGCCCTGCGTTAAATCCAATATGATAAGACTCTTCAACCATAATCATTCTCCTAACTATGTTCTTGCCTTATTATATCACAATAAAAAACAAAAATCAAAATTATTCTGCCAGTTAAATATGTAAACAAATCAGAATTTGGCAATATAAAGCCTCCCTTGGGGGGGAGGTGGCAAAATCTTTGATTTTGACGGTGGGGGTAACACGTCCCCGACATCCCGTGAACCAAATTTGAAAAGTACTTACATTAAGGATAGATTGCCACGGCTTCTGCGAAGCCTCGCAATGACATTGTTTTAGCTCAGTGTAAATACAATCGGGTGCGGGTGTCCCGCCCACAATTATTCATTAGCGAAGCGACTTCATTATTCATTATTCATTATTCATTCGTGCAAAAAAGCACGACAATTCCCAGTTTGTCAAGTATTTCTGTAGGGGATGGCGCCCCCGACATCCCGTGAACCAAATTTGAAAGGCACTTACATTAAGAATAGATTGCCACGGCTTCTGCGAAGCCTCGCAATGACATTGTTTTAGCTCAGTGTAAATACAATCG
>JAZLLI010000014.1:0-33667 GCA_045598085.1 Acutalibacteraceae bacterium | reverse complement strand
GAAATCAGAGCGGTGTTCAGAAACAGAAAAAATCTGCTTATCTGCTTTGTGTGCGGAATCCTCATTACGATAAACTGGGGCGTATATATTTACGCGGTCAATTCCTCCCATGTGCTTGACGCGAGCCTCGGCTACTTCATTGAGCCTGTTCTCGTCGGCACAATCGGACTGCTTGTGTTCAGGGAAAAACCGAGCACATTTGAAAAAATAACATATATTCTCGCGTTCGCCGCGCTTTTGTTTATTGTTATCAGAGTCGGCACATTTCCCACGCTTTCTCTGCTTATTGCGGGCTCGTTTGCGGTCTATGGAGCTGTGAAAAAGAATCTTAAAATTTCCGCCGAAGCTTCGCTTTTTATGGAAACGCTTTTCATGACTCCGCTCGCGATTATTTATGTAGTTTTTGCCGAGAAAAACGGCACGGGAGCTTTGAGTGTTCTTGACGGCTGGCGTTTTCTGCTTCTGCCTGCCTGCGGAATCGTAACCTCACTGCCGCTTCTGCTTTTCAACAAGGGCGTCAAAGAAATACCGTATTATGTTTCGGGAATACTTATGTATATCAACCCCACGCTGGCGTTTATTATGGGACTGTTTTATTTCCGCGAGGAGCTTGACACAAACAGGCTTATCGCGTTTATCATAATCTGGGTGGGAGTAGCGTTCACCGTTTTTGACAGGCTCAGGCAGATGAAGCGCGGCAAGGCAAAAATATAATTTATTTTGAGAGAAAATCCTGTTTTTCTATTGACAAAAAATACTCATAAAAGTATAATATTCGAGGATTTAACCTTTAAATCGGTACGGGATACCGACAAGCGTTAAGGATATCAGGAGTATTATATAACCTTGTCGTGTTCTGCGATGAGGTTATTTTTTTAAAATTTTTCAGGAGGGAATACCAAAAATGAAACTCGTTTATAACATCAAAGACAAGCCGAAAGCCGGTCAGCTGATCGTTTTCGCATTCCAGCAGCTGCTTGCTATCCTTGCAGCAACAATCGCAGTTCCCTCAATCGTAGGTAACGGCATGAGCCAGTCCGCAGCACTTTTTGGTGCAGGCGTAGGCACAATCGTATATCTTCTTTTCACAAAGTTTAAGAGCCCTGTTTTCCTTGGTTCTTCATTCGCTTTCCTTGGCTCAATGTTCGCAGCATTCGGCGGCGCACTTTCAACAGCTGCAGGCTACGCAGGTATCCTTATCGGTGCTATCTTCGCAGGTCTTGTTTATGTTGTAATCGCAATTATCGTTAAATTCGCAGGCGTTAACTGGATTAACAAGCTTATGCCTCCCGTTGTTATCGGACCAACAGTTGCTATCATCGGTCTTTCACTTGCAGGCAACGCAGTTGGCGACGCTCTTACATTTGCTAAAACAGATGCAGGCTTCGTTATGGGCACAAAAGGCTGGATCGGTTTCATCTGCGCTCTTGTAACTCTTTTCACAGTTATGATTTGCTCAGTTTATGGCAAAAAGATGGCTAAGCTCATTCCTTTCGTTATCGGTATCATGGCTGGTTATGCAGTTGGCACAATCTTCACACTTATCGGCATGAAAACAGGCAACGATGCACTTAAAATCATTGACTGGTCAGCATTCCAGAATATGCAGTGGATTCCTGACTTCACATTCCTCACAGCTGCAAAAGGCTTCAAAGAGGTTGACGCTGCTTATGTTGCAATGATTGCAGTTGCATATGTTCCCGTTGCTTTCGTTGTATTTGCAGAGCACATTGCAGACCACAAGAACCTTTCATCAATCATTGAGCAGGATCTTCTTGAGGAGCCTGGTCTTCACAGAACACTTCTTGGTGATGGCGTTGGTTCAATGGTAGGCGCAATCTTTGGTGGATGCCCCAACACAACATACGGTGAATCAGTTGGTTGCGTAGCTATCACAGGTAACGCATCAATCGTTACAATCCTTGCAACAGCTATTATGGCAATCGCTGCTTCTTTCGTAGCTCCATTCGTAACATTCCTTTCAACAATCCCCTCATGCGTAATGGGCGGCGTTTGCATCACTCTTTACGGCTTCATCGCAGTAAGCGGTCTTAAGATGATTCAGAAGGTTGACCTTGATGACAACAGCAACCTCTTCGTTGTTTCAGTTATCCTTATTGCTGGTATCGGTGGCATGGCACTTACAATCGGTAAGGTTACACTTACAGAAGTTGCTTGCGCACTTATCCTTGGTATCATCACAAACATCGTTCTTTCAAAGAAAAACGCAAAGAAAGCATAAGTTAATTCTTAGATAAATTAAATCACGGATTGGATAAACCTTTCCGTGATTTTTTATTGCCATTTTTTGTAGTATGGTGTCTTATTTTGTAAAGTATGTCCTTGCACAATCTGTAAAGCATCTTATTGCACTAAACAATACTTCGCCTGCAAGCTTAATGCAACAGCATATAAGAGCGTAAAAGCCAAAGCGTATCGGTATATAATCAAGATTATTCGCATTCATATCACACGCACAAGCGATATAAGCATAGAAAAACAGCTATGAGATTTTGCTCCCATAGCTGTTTATTGTTTTATTGTTTAATCATTTAACAGACTGTGCTGAGATAATCTCGCCCTCTGTATCGTTAACTGTGATTGTTACAGTATCGTTTACATTAAGTGTAACTACCTTTTCAAAATCGGCAGCCTTTACTGAATAGAAGCTCTTTGAAGAATCAAGCTTGATGTAATAAACGCTGTTGCCATTGATAACTGCGGTTCTTATTTCAACAATCTTACCTGTTACATCAACTGTTGTTGGCTCAACGATTTCGCCCTCGCCACCCTCTGTTGACTCTGTGATGTTATCTGTTGAAACATCAACGGTGATGTTGTTTTTCTTGAGCTCGCTTGCGTAGTTATCAATACAATCTTTAAGTGATGTGCCATAAGCACCGATTGAATACTGATTAACGTTAATCATTGCATACATCTTAACAAGGTTGCTGGAGTCTTTCAAAGGCATAAAGTATGTGGGAACGCCGTCAATATTAAGAAGAAGCGGGAAGCTTGCCTTGTATTCATACTGCTGAACAAGACCCTCAGCAGATGTCTGTGCTGATGCCTCTTTTGCACCTGAGATGGTGTAATAAACAGCATCTTTTGTTCTCATATTGATAAGTGTGAAGCCTGTGAGAGATTCATCGTTTGTAAGTGATGTAACGCCTGTGTAAAGATAAACGTCATCGTTCATTGCAAGGTAGCTGTAACCGTCTGTTGTGCGGTATGTGTTTTTCTGACCAAGAATTGAGTTCCAGAATCCGCCACGGTATGAGCCGTAGTAATCATACTGCTCAACAAGGAGGTTTGCAGAGTAAACTCTGTCTATCCATTCAAGTGATTCATCTGATTTAATCTGCTCCATTGAATACTCTGTGCATTCGCCTGTAACAGCATCACAAAGAACAACGCCGATTACATCTGTTCCGCCGAAAAGACCGATTGTTTTGTTAAGTCTTGCGGTAATCCAGTATGGTTTATCGTTATCGTCAATTTCAAACTGGGGAGCATCAAAAAGATATGTGGGATAAGCGAAACGAATCTGACGCTTAACATTGTGAGCGAAGTGGTCAGCTGTTGAATACTGAATACCGCCCTTAACTGTTACAAGATTTGTTTTCTGTGTGATTGTGTCAATCTTGATGAAAGCGGGGATTCTTGTGCTTCTGTTTGTAAGCCACTTGATGATGTTTGAATACTGAAGTGTGGCAATTCTTACAGGTCTGTTTTTGTAGTTAATCTGATTGTATGAAGGCTCAACAGTGAACTGTGAAACATAACCCATTTCAGAAAGATCACTCAATGCTCTTTCTGCAAGAACCTGTGTTGTGTCTGAATCAATTCTGGGAACTGTGTTGAAGTCATCATCTGAGGGGTTTGCAACCTCTGTTGCAAATGAGCCGGATCTTACATCAATGATTCCGCTGTAATCCTTAGCTCTGAAGAAAACAGATGAAACAACATAACCGCCTGCAACAATAACCGCCAAAACAACCAATATAATAATCGGCACAGTGTTTGCCTTTTTAGCATATGGTGCATAGTCGGGGGTTCTGAGTGCGCCTGTCATAATGTAATTCAATAAGCAATAGAATGCGATTGCAGCACCGATGAAAATATACATCTCTATGCTTTTGAAATTAAGGGCGGGCAGGTAGAAATAATAGCCAATTGCAGCACCGATAAGGGTTATTACAAGGCTGAGTATTATTCTCAAAACCTTTTTTTCGGGTGGGATAACAAATTTGCCATTATCTGATTTGTTGTTGTCTGCTGAAAAATCAACCTTAATTGGGTCCATTTAAACAACTCCTTAACTATTCTTGTTCGGATTATTGACCGAATTACAGTTATTATATATCATTTTTGGTTTTATTACAAGTATTTGGGATTTTTTTAACTTAATTTTTTAAAATTTACATTTTGTTTATAGCTTATAGTTGAATATGACACAAATCTGATATATTATATATAGTAATATTAACTGATTAGAGGAATTCTGATGGATAACAATAACGGAAATTATTATCAAAATGGAAACGCTCCCTATAATAATCAGGGGGCAAACACAAATACTTACAACTACAACTACAATTACAGCTTTCAGCCGCAAAGACCAATGCCCACCGACCCGTTTATCAGCCGTGAGGCAAAGCATCTGACAAAGCTGGGACTTCTTGCAGGTGCGGCAATCCTTTCATTTTTAGGTATGCAGAATATTATCGGTGTTCTGCTTTCTCATTTTCAGCTCACTGACATTTATATGAATAACTACTCATTCCAGATGATTATTGATATTCTTGTCAGCGTTGTTTGTGTTTTTGTGCCGTTTCTGGCAGTTTATGCCCTTTATCCCTCGGGCGACAAGGATATGTGCTTTGAATTTGGCAAACCCATTTCAAAAAGAGCATTTTTCTTAGCTCTTAGTGCAGGCATTATGATTTGCCTTTTAAGCGATTATGTCAGCGCAGGCTTTATCAGCTTTTCAAAGGGATTCGGTATTTCATTTATGGATATTGACACTAAAGCACCGTCCAGCATCCCTGAATTTTTAATCTATGTTCTTGAATGTGCCGTTGTGCCCGCACTTGTGGAAGAGTTTGCAATTCGTGGTGTTATTATGCAGCCTTTAAGGAGATATGGCGACAGATTTGCAATTGTTATGTCCGCTTTAATTTTTGCACTTATGCACGGCAATATGCTTCAGATTCCCGTTGCACTCATTGGCGGTATTGCACTTGGCTACTTTGCAATTGCAACAAGAAGCATCTGGACAAGTGTTGCAATTCATTTTGTCAACAATCTTATTGCTGTTATTATTTCTGTAAGTCAAAGCAATATGGTTGTGGGCGTAATCTACACTGTTTTTTCAGTTGCAATGGTTGCTATTGGCGCAATCTGCCTTACTAAATTTATCAAAACTGAGCATGACGGCTTGGGTCTTACCTTTGCACCAAAGGCAGAGAAAACACTTATTATAATTTTCTCTATATTGTTTATTGCGTTTTCATATATCAGCACACTGTTTGAAAGAACAATCGGACTTATCTATATAGGTTTTGTTATTGCAACGGCTGTTGTTATTTACGCTTACCTTTCAGCCAACCAAAAAGAGCTTGGCAATCAAAGCAGGGGACTTTCAACAAAGCTTATGGCTTCGCTTTATATTGCAACGCCAACAGTTATCCTTGCATTTTTCTCACTGATTCTTATAACATTCAAGATGATTTCGTTTAACGGTTTTGGCAGTTACCTTTTCAGCTTTATGCTGTTTGCAGCTTATTTTGCAGTTTCAATTTTTACTGTTTCAACTGTAAGAAATTCAAGCCTTGTTGAATTTAAAAAGCCTTACACCATATCTGTTATAGCAATGGTTATGCTGGTGCTTTACGCAGCTATTTTATTTTTCGTTTCGTAAGGTGATAACATGAATAAAGAGGAATTTATGCTTGAAGCGTTGCGCCTTGCAAAAGAATCCGCAGACGAGGGAGAAGTCCCCGTTGGCGCAGTTGTAACAATGGGCGATAAAATAGTTGGCAGGGGCAGGAATAGAAGAGAAATTGCAAAAAATGCCCTTGCTCACGCAGAGATTGAAGCTATCAATGATGCCTGCAAAAATCTTGGTGGATGGCGGCTGTGGCAATGCGAAATTTATGTTACGCTTGAACCATGCCCCATGTGTGCAGGTGCAATTATAAACAGCAGAATTAAAAAAGTTACATTCGGAGCGTCTGACCTTAAAGCAGGCTCTTGCGGAACGCTCACAAATCTTTTTGAAATTCCGTATAATCACAAGCCCGAAATTGAAAGCGGATTTATGAAAGAGGAATGTTCAGAAATTCTCAGCAGTTTTTTTAAAGAGCTGAGGTTAAGAAAATCAAAACAGAGGGGTAATCAAAATGGGTAAAATTGCTGCAATCGGCGGCGGAAGATATGAAAACGGTGAGATAATCTCTATCGTTAAAGATATAAGGGATTTAAGCGAAGCAGAAAACCCGAAGATGCTTTTTATTCCCACCGCAGGTCATGACAACACAGACGGCGACCAGTTTATGACGGGCGCATTTAAAGATAACGGCTGCACAGTTGACTATCTTTTTTTAACAGATAAATCTCTCACCCACGAAGAGATTGAAGAGAAAATCCTTTCTGCTGACATTATTTATGTTGGCGGTGGGGACACAGGCTTTATGATGCGCACATGGAAAAAGACAGGGGCAGACAAGCTCCTTTTAAAAGCATATGAAAAGGGCACTGTTATGTCTGGCTACAGCGCAGGCGCACTTTGCTGGTTTGATAACGGATATGACGACTGCGGCAAAGACCACGCATACATTTTTGTTAAGTGCCTTGGGATTTTGCCATTCTGCTGCTGCCCTCACGCAGAGAGTGATAGTTGGCGAAGCTTCTGGGAAGCGGTGAAAACCCGTGATGAAAACGGCATTGCCATTGATGACGGTGCGTGCCTTATTTATGTTGACGGTGAATTTAAATATGTTTGCGGCAACGAGGACGGCGACATCAACCTTTTCAGAAAAGACAATCAGCATAAACCTGAGCTGATTATGGATAATCCCAACATATTAAAGGAATTTATCTAATATTTAATAAACTGTGCGGGTGGTGATAGCGTGAGCGAGAACGATATAACAGACAGCAAAGAAAGCTGTTTGCAACAAAAAAGCTCCATAACAGATTCTATCATCTGCGAAGTGGCTCTTGGCTTGCTTTTTTCGGTTATCCCCGTAGCATTCGCTGTGTGGGCGATAATTGAAATGATGGAGAGTTTTGAGCTTCCTGCTCTGCTGATATTTTTATTTAATCTGGCACTTCTTATTTTTATTATTTATGTTGCAAATGATTACATAAAGCACAACATAAAAAAGCTGAAAGAAATAAATAAAAAATATCAATCGCTCATTTCAGAAGAAGAAAAGAACCAGCTTAACAAGGAAAAACGCAGGAACAGGATAATTGCCGTTGTTTCAATTGTAGTATTTCTAACATTGATTATAACACCTGTTGTTTCTTCTAATCTTAATCTTTCAAAAAGCTACAAAGAAGCTGTTGCAATTTTTGAAAGTGGTTCATATGAAGAAGCGGAAACTTCTTTTAAAAAGTTACATAAAGAAAATTATAACGATGCAAAAGCCTATATAAGCCTTTGCGAAGCTCATATTGATTATGATAACGGAGAAATACAAAAAGCGTATCACAAATCACTTGACGCAAGCTTTGAAAATGTTACGGACGAGCAGGCAAAATCCATAGCAGATTTTAAAGAGAAGCTCAAAGCTGAATATGATTCTTATGTTGAAAAGCAAGAGAAAGAGCAGGCAAAGGTAAAGAAATATTACCGAACCCCGTCCACCACAAAAAGCTACACTTGGAAAAGCAAAGCAACCCCCAAAAAAGATGATGATCCGTATAATGTAAATGACTACTCTAACGAAGAAGATTTTTATGATGATAATTATGACAGCTTCTTTGATTATTATGAAGCAGAAGATTATTACAAGGAACATCACAAATAAAATTTGACCGTGTCTTTGATGCGGTCTTTTATTATTTATTTTAGAATTTAGAAAATACGCCCATATTTTTTTGACAATTTTATATAGTTCTTATGTTTTTGTTAAAAAATGGGTTGTAATTTAAGGCAATAAATGTTAAAATAGCTGCACTCTTTAGCAAAAAATATAATATTAGGAGTGGTTTTTTTGGAAAGCAAACTAGAAAGAAAGTATGGTCTTGTTACTGCAATATGCATGGTTGTGGGCATTGTTATTGGCTCAGGCGTGTTTTTTAAAGCGGAGGCAATGCTCAACATCACAAAAGGTAATCTCCCAACGGCACTTCTTTCATGGTTAATCGGCGGTATCGTAATGGTAATCAGCGCATATACCTTTGCCGTTATGAGCACACAGATTGAAAAGGTCAACGGCATTGTTGACTATTCAGAAGCTCTTGTCGGCAGTAAATTCGCTTATTATGTTGGCTGGTTTATGGCAACAATCTATTACCCTGCTATGACCTCAGCTCTCGCATGGCTCTCAGCAAGATACACCCTGTCAGTTTTCGGCTTCGGTCTTAACTCTGCCGAAGTAATGACACTGGCTGGATTCTATCTTATTGCAAGCTTTGCTATCAACACATTATCACCAAAGCTGGCGGGCAAAATTCAGGTTTCCGCAACATTTATCAAGCTCATTCCTCTTATTCTTATGGCAGTTGTCGGCACAATTTACGGTATCAAATCGGGCATTCTCGGTGAGAATTTCACCTCTGCTGTTACTGATTTTGTAAAGGATGCCAACGGCAACTTAGTTTCCTGCACAGCTGTTCCAAGCAACGGCATTTCATGGGGACTTGTTCTCCCGGGCGTTTGCACATCCGTTTTTGCTTATGAAGGATGGATTATTGCAACTGCTATCAACTCTGAATTAAAAGATTCAAAGAAAAATCTTCCCCGTGCTCTTGTTTTAGGCACAATTATTGTTATGACCGTTTATATGCTTTATTATCTTGGCATTTCGGGAAGTATTCAGACATCTGAGCTTCTCCCAAACGCTGTTACACCAAACGGCGCAAGCAAAGCATTTATCAGCATTTTCGGCAACATTGCAGGCAACATTCTCACGGTGTTTATTGCAGTTTCATGCCTTGGCACGCTTAACGGTCTTACCCTTGCATGCAACAGAGGATTTTACTCTATCGCTGCAAGAGATCAAGGTCCTGCATCAAAGATGCTCAGCGAGGTTGACAAGTCAACAAATATGCCATCAAACGCATCAATCGTTGCGCTTTTCTTTAATGTAGCATGGCTCTTCTATTTCTTTATGGCAAACCTTACACCTTTTGCAAACAAGAATATGTTCCTGTTTGACTCAACAGAGCTTCCTCTTATTTGCGTTTACACTTTCTACATACCCATTTACATTATGCTTATGGTTAAGGGCAAGCATCTTGGTGTATTCAAAAGATTTATTATGCCTGCATTCTCAACATTGGGTGCATTCCTTTTCATCTATGCGGCGATTACAAAGCACGGCATTATGAACCTTGGCTTCCTTGCAGTTGCGGCGGTGATTATGCTCATTGGTGCATTAACAAGAAAGAGCGGTTCTAAGCAAAAAGCTGAATAAAATTTATAAGCCTTGCCCTTTCGGCAGGGCTTTTTTGTTTAATAGATTGACTTTTAGGGTCAATTTGCATATAATAACAGGTGATATTTTTAGTTCGCTCGGAGGCGTGTTATATGGATTTCACGGGTAAAAAAGTTTTGGTTGTAGGTCTTGCAAGAAGTGGCATGGCTGCAATCAAGGTTCTTAAAAAGCTTGGTGCTGAAATTACCCTTTCAGAAAGCAAGAAAAAAGAAGAGATTAAAGAGATAGATTTTTTAAATGAATACGGCGTTGAAATAACTGACCAGAGTATGTCAGTTTTTGAAAGAGATTTTGACCTTGTTGTTAAAAATCCCGGTGTGCCTTTCAGAAGCCCCATGATTCAGCGACTTTATGAAAGAAACATCCCTGTTATTACAGAAATTGAGCTGGCTTACATGGTTTCAAAGCCTCAGCATTATATTGCCATAACAGGCACAAACGGTAAAACAACAACCACAACTCTGGTTTATGAGATTCTTTCAAGAGCATTCCCCAACAAGACTCACCTTTGCGGCAATATTGGCACACCACTTTGCGATATTGTTATGGAAAACGGACTTATGGAAAACGAGGGTCATTACATAGCTCTTGAAATTTCTAACTTCCAGCTTGTTAATATTGATAAATTCAGACCCGAAGCGGCTACAATCATCAACCTCACACCTGACCATGTTGATTTTATGGGCGGTCTTGATGCTTATTATAAATCAAAAACAGAGGTTTACCGCAATATGCAGGGCAGTGATGTTTTTGTGCTTAACAATGACGACAATCTTGTTAAAGAATATACTGAGCGTTACCCTGTGAATTGCGAAATCAACTCTTTCAGCATTGATGATGAAAACGCAGAAAACTTCATCAAAGACGGCTATATGTGGGTTAAGGGCGAAAAGGTTATCTCTGTTGATGATGTTAAACTTGTTGGTAAACACAACCTTCAGAATGTTATGATTGCCATCAGCCTTGCAAAAGCAGAGGGCGTTTCAAACGAGATTATTAAAGACGCTGTTTCTTCATTCAGCGGTGTTGAGCACAGAATCGAGTTTGTTCGTGAGATTGACGGCATCAGATATTATAACGATTCAAAGGGCACAAACACAGACGCAACAATTATTGCACTTAAATCTTTCCCAAAAGGAGTTATTCTTCTTGTTGGCGGATTTGAAAAAGGTCTTTCAATGGACGAAATGAAAAAGCACCTTGGCTGTGTTAAAAAGGTTATCGGCTTTGGCGCATGTGGTCCAAGACTTGTAAAAGACCTTGTTGGTGATGACGGAATTGTTGTTTCTGACCTTAATGAAGCTGTTGCGGAAGCCAACAAAATTGCAGAAAGCGGAGATACCGTTCTTCTTTCACCAACAACCAGCTCTTTTGACCAGTACACTTGCTTTGAAGAAAGAGGAGAGCACTTCAAAAAAATTGTAAATTCTCTTTGAGGTCAATTATATGAATAACAATGAACAGTACATCGGCGTTTTTGATTCAGGCATTGGCGGTCTGACCGTTGTTAAAAGCATTGTTGAATCAATGCCTGATGAAAACATAATTTATTTTGGCGACACTGCCCATGTTCCATACGGCACACGCTCAAGTGAGCAGATTACTCAATATGTTCTGAATGATGTGAAATTTCTTCACAATTTCAGCATAAAGGCGGTTGTGATTGCCTGCAACACGGCAGATGCTATTGCAAGAGAAACTGTTGAGAAAAAATACAGTCAGATTCCCGTTTTTGGCGTAGTTGAGCCAACATCAAAAAAAGCCGCCCTTTCAACAAAGAGCGGAAAAATTGGAATTATCGCCACAAATGCCACTGTCAACAGCAAGGCATATGAAAAGACGATACATAAATACAACGAAAAGGCAGAGGTTATATCCCTTGCGTGCCCGCTTCTTGTTCCGCTTGTGGAGGAGGGTCGCTTCCACAAAGGCGACAAGGTTATTGAAAGGGTGCTGAATGAATACCTCACACCCCTTAAAGAGCAGGGGATTGACACACTCATTCTCGGCTGCACACATTATCCGTTGCTTTATGGAATTATCAAGGATATTATGGGCGACAGCGTTAATGTTATCAGCTCCTCAGAGGCGGCGGCAGAAACACTTAAAAACGAGCTTTCAAGCCGTGAGCTTCTCAAAGCCACAAAGGGCAGTGAAAGAAAATATTTTGTAAGCGACAATGCAGAATTTTTTGAAAAGCAGGCACTTATTTTTATGGGTGATGCTTTGGGTGGAAAAGTTCAGCACGCAGATGTATAAATTTAAGAGTATGGATAATCGAAAAGATGAATCCATACTCTTTTATTTATGCTCTGTTTTGTTTTGTAATTTTGCGATAAAACAATACAAAATAAATTATCTCTGCAGTGGCGGTGATTGCCCACGAAAACGGGTAGAGCATATACAGCGAAAAGATTGTGCCGAAGTGAGCAAAAACTGTATAGACCCACACCACTCTGAAAACGCAGGAGCCGAGAAAAACTATCACCGTTGGCACAAGGCTTTTGCCAAGTCCCCTTGAAGCGGCAATGGTGCAATCCATAAAAGCAGAAACGCAATATGAAAGTCCCATCACCTGCAGCCTTGTCATACCTGCATCAACAACCGCCGACTCTGCGGTGAAAAGCGAAAGAAATCCTCTGCCGAAAATTGCCAAGATTCCGCCAAGAATTGCCGCTGAGCCAAACGAATACGCAAGGCTTATGTAGTAGCTTTTTATCACTCTTTTTTCTTTGCCTGCGCCGTAATTCTGGCTCATAAAGCTGGAGCAGGCAACATAAAATGAACCCATCACATTATAAACAAAAGCGTCTGCATTAGCGGCGGCAGAGTTACCCTCAACAATAATTGTCGGGAACGAATTTACTCCGCCCTGCACAAAAAGATTTGCCAGCTGAAAGATTGCGTTTTGTATGCCCGCAGGCATACTGACAGATAAAATCTGCCTTGTTTTGCCTTTATAAAATCGTAATTTTCTGAAATTCAATCTGTAACATTCATTTGTTTTCACCAAACATCTGATAATGAGAAAAGCTGAAATATACTGAGAAATAACGCTTGCCAAGCCAACACCTGCAACACTCATTTTTAAAACGATAACAAAAAACAGATTAAGAATTACATTTATCACACCTGCAAAAGTCATATAATAAAGCGGTCGTTTAGTGTCGCCAATTGCATTTAAAACTCCACTGCCAAAATTAAAAATTGCGAGGGCTGGCATACCTAAAAAATAAATTTTTAAATAAAGCACCGCACCATTCAGCAAATCACTTTTTGTGTGAAGAATTGTAAGAAAAAGCCGTGAACATCCAACACCCATAAGGGCAATTGCAAGACCCGAAACAATACAGATAAGTGCAGAGGAATGAACAGTTTCTTCAACATCCCTTTTATTCCCTGCACCAAAATAACGGGCAACAAAAACATTGACCCCATTGCCAACACCAATAAGAAAATCTGTAAAAAGTGTAACCAGCGTTGTGGTTGAGCCAACCGCCCCAAGTGCCACAGCTCCCGAAAAGCGACCCACCACCGCAATATCTGACATATTAAAAAGAACCTGCAAAATGTGAGAAATCATAAGCGGAACAGAAAAGAAAAGTATCTGCCTGCCTAAATTCCCCTTTGTAAGGTTTTGCGATTTAACGCTCATTTCAATCTCCTTAACATTAAAAGCGGTACACCTTTCGATGCACCGCCCCGTTTTACTTATCTGAAAATCCTTTAGGTCCAACAACCATATAAACAAAATCGCTGATCCACTTTGCAATATTCAAGCCGATTTCTTCGCCCTTTGAGGGGACTTTATCGTATTTTTCAAGCCCTAAATCTGCAAGAGTTTTCTTGAAATTCTTTACAACTTTGTTGTCATTTTCAGAGTCGATAACCGTTCTGTTCATCATAGCAGATGTTTCAGCAACAGCCTTATCAAGTGCCGCCAGCTGTTCATCTGTGTAAAGGCTTCTATCCAAATTAAGAGCCTTTGACATATAGCTTCTTGTTACCCATTTTGTATCTCTTGTTCCGTTAAACTGCGGATATTTCTCAGGGGCTGAGTTAACATCTTTAATTTCGTTGCCGCAAAGAATTTCTGAAGCAAGCCTTAACGCAACATCATTTCCGCCGATTTCGTGATGCTGTTTTTCAAAGAACCACACGCTATCGGGGAATGCGCAGGTGGAAGCATCAACAGAATTATCGGGCGAAATATATTTTTTATTTTCAACAGAATCAAGGTATTCTTTTGGAAGCTCTTCGCCTGCAACGGCAGATGTTGCACCAAGAGATTCTGACGCAATTTCAATTATGCCGTCGCTATTCACTTTATTATAGCTATTCACAAGTGAAAGGAAAGAATACTGCTGTTCGCCAAACTGCATACCGTAAGCGCAGATAAAGAAAATTTCTCCGCCTGTTGCCTTGTATTTTTTGATGTTGTCAACAAGATTTATCTGAGCTTCATAAAATTCATCTGTGCTTTTGCGAAGCTCGGCATGGGCATCATCTGAAAGGTATCTGTCCCTTAACTCCTGATACCTTGCCACGGGGAGCGTTGCCCAGAACTGCGAAGTGTTGACCATCAGATTTTGGAGCAAAACATCATAAAACGAAGTGAGAATTGCACCAAGCTCCTGTTTGGGGAGAATACGCAAAGCGATATTTATAATATAGCCCAACGCTTCATTCTCTGCCTCAAGCTTCATAATATAAGGCATAGAATCACGGTAAACGCTTTCATCGCCCAGATTCCATTCACGGGCAAAGAAATCGCCAAAAACGCTTGAGCCGTGGAAAACTGCAACAACATTCACAATTTTTGCAATATCGCCCTTTTCAGCATATTTATTCATATACGCTGTGAAAACAGAACCGCCAAGGCTTACATTAAGAAGGTTAACTTTATCTTTGCCTGTTGTTTCTTTTACAAACTGAATGTATTCGTCAAGTCCGTCTGCCGACTCAATAACATTGCCAAAAAGATTGAATGCGTAAAGAAAAACATTTTCTTCGCCTGCAACCTCGGTGTAACGCTGAATGGGGAGCATACGGTAAAACCACTTTTTATCATAATTGCCGTCAAAAGAATGTTCGTCAAACTCTGAAAGAGGGAAGTGGAAATCCTTTAAAACAAGGTTATAATCGTGTGAGCCGTCTGCATAGGTTTTCTGATAAGAAAACAGCTCCTCTGTTACCTTTTTAACTCCTCTGCACAAACCGCAATCTTTTTGTGTAATAAGTGTCAAAATCAGCGGAAGTGCAATATATTTAAGAATCACTGATGCAATTTTATCTGTTTTTGTGATAAAAATTGTGCCGTTAAGCGGTGCGCCGTCTTTATCGCAGATATATTCGCCGTTATCATCGCAAACATAAACAGGCGAATGGTTGATGCCTGGGCAAATAACAAGCGGATACTGGTTATCACCCTGCATAAGTGCAGCTGTTGCGGTTTCAACAGAGTCAGCCTCGATATAGCCGCCGTTTTTGCTCTCTGCAAAAGCAACAGTGCAAACAGAAAAGGTCAGCACCACTGAAAGAATCAATGCAATTATTTTTTTCATAAAGTAACCTCCTGAAAAGCTCTTAAAAATATCATAACATAAAATACAGATTTTTCAACAGCAAACTTTTGATTGACAAATAAAAAAGAACCAGTTATAATTTAAGATGATTATTTGTATTGACTTGAAAGGAGCGACTTTTATGAAGAAAGATAAAAAAGCACCTGAAGATACCCTTGCCCCAGACGAAGAAGCACTTGAAAAAGATTATCAAAAAGAAGAGGACGAGGATGTCAAAGAAAAGCATAAAATAACAAAGGTTATTATTGCAATCATCCTTTTTATTGTGATTGTTTTCATTCTTTTGCTCATGAGAAACATTCACGAAAAAACAAAAGAGCAGAATTATGATGTTGACGGTGTTGTTGCCGCAGACGCAATTGCAAAAGCTGAGGAAGGCACTGGCGAAGAGGTTGACGGCTGCCTGCTTGATTTATCAGGTCCTGTGGTTGTTGTTACAATTCCTCTTAAATTTTATGAGGACAAACAGCCTGCCGACACACTTACTGAAGCTGAGCAAGCAAGCGGATATGTTGACGTTGAAAAGGCTGGCGGTAATGTAATTTACACCATCAAAACATCTTACTATCCCTCAATTGTTTCAAATCTTTATGAGTATCATTCTGACGAATATCAGAAAGATCAGTTCCTTAAAGATAACAATATTCTTCGCTTTGCACAGTATTCATATATGCAGAAATTCACTGTTACAATTGACGACAGCAAGCCATTTATCCCCGATAAATATTACAAGCTTTTGAAGCATACTTATTGCCAGTCTGCAATTTATCAGAGCTATCTTGGCATTGCACCTGCCGATATTAAAGTCAGCTTCCAGTTTAAATATATCGGTGCACAGTTCCCGTTTGTTGAGTATGAATTTCCAACACTTCTTGGCAGAAGCCTTGCATCTGTTCCATACAGCATTGCAGACAATATGAAGCCTAACTCAGCAGTTAAAAAATTCGGATTTGACAGCTAAAAAATAAAATAAAAAGGTGGCTATGAAAAAGCGTGAGCTTGCATAACCACCTTTTTTGTAGTATAACCACAATGAAGATAAGGAATAATATATTTTGATTTATATAATTTAAGGGTGATATTATGGCAGATATAATTATAATCGGTGCAGGCACAGCGGGGATTACCGCCGCAATTTATGCCCTGCGAGCAGGCAAAAGCGTTATTGTTTTTGAAAAGAGCGTTTTTGGCGGTCAGATAATTTATTCAGAAAGCGTTGAGAATTACCCTGCTATCCAAAAAATCAGCGGTGCAGATTTTGCAATGAATCTTTATTCGCAGGCGGTGAGCCTTGGGGCAGAGTTTAAAATAGAATCTGTTAAAGAAATCATAGACGGTGAAACCAAAAAGATTATCACCAGCAAGGGCGAATACGAAGCAAAAGCGATTATTATTGCCACGGGCGTTAAAAACAGGCGACTTGGAATTGAAAATGAAAATAAATATATTGGCAAAGGCATTTCTTTTTGTGCTGTTTGCGACGGCTCATTTTTTAAGGGAATGACAGTTGCGGTTGTGGGCGGCGGCAACACAGCGTTGCAGGATGCAATTTATCTTTCAAACAACTGCGAAAAGGTTTATCTTATTCACAGGCGTGATGCTTTCAGAGGCGAAAAGAGCCTTGCAGAAAAGGTGAGGAACAAAGAAAATATTGAGCTTGTTCTTAACAGCGAAGTTGTGGCGATTAAGGGCGAAGAAAAGCTCAGCGGAATCACTGTCAGAAACAAGATAAGCAGTGAAGAAAAAGAACTTGCAGTAAAAGGGCTTTTTGAGGCTGTGGGGCAGATACCTGATAACAGCATTTTTGCCGAAGTTGCAGAGCTTGACGGGCAGGGATTTATTGTTGCAAACGAAAGCTGTAAAACAAAAACTGACGGAATTTTTGCCGCAGGCGATTGCAGGGCAAAAGAAATCCGCCAGCTTACCACCGCCGCCGCAGACGGAGCCATCTCCGCAATTAAAGCAAGCGAGTATGTGGATGATTTGGGATAAAATATCATAAGAGTAAAAATTATGTGGTAACTCCGTAGTACTTTGTAACATCTAAAGCTTTATGTTAATAAGAAAGCAATGTTACCAAGAAAAATTTTTTAAAAATAATTGAAATTTTAGGGAAGCCCTCCTTGTGTAAAGGAGGGTGGCTCACGCAGTGAGTCGGGAGGATTGTTCGTTTAAATTAAGCAAGTATTTTACTTTTTAAAGACAATCCCTCAGTCTTTGGCTTCGCCAAATCCAGCTCCCTTTACACAAGGGAGCCAAAAAGTGCAATAACTTTATTGTAGAGTCTTCACAATGTTATAAAGTTTTAGCTGTTACAAGGTAGTAGGAGATGGCGTCCTCGACATCCCAATTATCGGTGCTAAAAAATGCTTGTATCAAGCGTAGATTGCCACGGCTTCTGCAAAGCCTCGCAATGACATTGTTTTAGCTCGGTGCAATTTTCACCTCTTCACTATTCACTACAACTTATTACTTTAAACAGGTGCGGGTCTCCCGCCATCAATTATTCATTAGCGAAGCGATTTCATTATTCATTATTCATTCGTGCAAAAAAGCTCGACAAATCCCAATTTTACAAACTAAATAAACGAAAAAGAGCTACCTGACATTAAATCAGATAGCTCTTTAATTATTCACAGCTCAAACTTCTTTGCGAATTTTGGGGCGAGGGGGGTGGTGTCGATATACTTTTCGATTATCTTATTGAAAAAGCCGATTATTGTGCCGTTGAGCACTGTCATTATCAATGTGCCGATGCCAACACCAACAAACTTTCTGAAAAGAACAAGAGTCATTATGCAGGCAACTGCAAGGCACGAAAAATCAAAACAGGTCTTGAATTTTGAAAGCTTTATATCATATCTTTTGCTGACTCCTTTAACAAAGAAATCATAAACCTGCGGGTAAAGATATGTATGGAAGAAAAGCGCAACCGAAAAAGATGTCATTACCATTCCCACAACAAAAAGCGTGATTCTCACAGGCATTGCCATACTGCCGGGAGCGGTTACATTTGGATTAAAAAGCGGCACAACGCTTCGCCACATATCAAGAATAAATCCGTAAATAAGGCAGGTTACAAACGAGCTGAAATAAACAAGCTTCACTTTTTTCATAGCAATACAAAAAACAATAATCAGTATCGCCTGAATAATATATTCGCTCTGACCGAATGTGAGAAATGTCAGCTTCCGACTTAATATATACGCAGGGGCAACAATCATTGAAACGCCAAAATCTGACGCACTTATCATTGAAACTGAAAGGGCAAGAAGAATATTTGCAATAAAAAACACTATCTCGCCTGGAATTTTTATCTTTTTATTTGTCATATAACTCCTCCTTTTGACAGATTAGAATTTTAACATTATATAAAAAGATTGTCAATGTTTGCAACGGCAGTCTAACTTTTTTATTGACTAAAGTTTTAAGTAATGATATAATTTTTTTACATTTTATTCGGAGTGATTATATGGGTGAAAAAATCAAAAAAGCCTTGGGTGTCAAGGGCGATTTCAAATCCACCATTCTGCCGATGATGAATTACAGCTACGCCAACATTTTTATGGGCGGTGCAGGCTACATTATCAGCATGTATTTTATGGTGTTTTTGACAGATGTTGTTAACCTTGACCTTGCAAAGGCTGGCATTGTTGTTATGATTGCAACAATATGGGACGCTGTTACTGACCCTGTTATGGGTATTCTTACAGACAGAACAAGGTCAAAATACGGCAAGCACAGGCGTTATCTTCTCTGGGGTATTCCGCTGCTGTTTATTTCTTACACTCTTATGTGGAATTCATTTGGTCTTGACGGCAAAAACGACCCCGCAGGCACAATGGCATATTTCATTATTATGTATATGCTTTATAAAACCGCTTACACAATTATTGCTGTTCCTCACACTGCAATGCTCCCTGAGCTTGCACCCGAATACAACCTGAGAACACAGTATAACTCAGTTGGTTACATATTCAACTCAGCAGGTATGGTGCCGTCTTTCGGTATTGCGGTTCTGATTCTTTCCCTTTTCAATTCAAATGACACGCTCTCTTCTGATGTTTCTAAAAAGCCGTTCCTTATTATTGGTCTTGCACTTTCAGCATTTTATTGTGTGGCTGTTTTTGCAACATTCAAAACAACAAGAGAGCCAAGCTCACTTAACGCACAATATGAGCCTTTTGACCTCAAGTATATTTTAAGAGAATATGCTTATGTTTTCAAAAACAAATCTTTCAGGCAATATTTCGTTATGACTTTTGCCTATTACATTTCAACAGGATTTTACAACAACACAAAGGTTTATTACATCAAATACCTTGCAAATCAGTATAGCAAATATGCCCTTTTCAATGCAGTTGCAGGTGTGGCAGAGGCTTCGGCATTCCCTCTCAACTACGCTCTCACAATGAAATACGGCAAAAAGAAATGCGGCGGCATTGTTACACCGCTTATGGTGGCTGGCCTTGCAATCGGTTTATTTATGCAGCCCGATAAAGGAGGTTCAATGTCTGTTATCTGGTTTGTGCTTATGATGGTAAGTATGATTCTTTATCCATTTGGTATGTCGGGTCTTGGATTTGTTTCAAACAACATTTTCCCCGATATTACAGATGTTGATGAAATGATTACAGGCAGAAGAAGAGAGGGCGTTATTTCAACATTCTCAACTCTTATCAAAAAGAGCGTTGCAGGCGTTATGGCGGCAATGGTTGGCTTCACCCTTAACGGATTCGGTCTTGTAACAGGCGACAAGGTTGCAAACTATGAAAAGGCAAGCGGTATGCTTTATACACAGACCGCCCACGCAATCACAGGCGTAAGAGTCTGCGTTGCGATTATCCCCATTATTGCGGCGGTAATTTCACTTTGGCTTTTAAGAAAGTTTGAAATGACAAAGGACGACCACGCACTTATCCGTGCCGCTGTTGCCACAAAGAAAAAATACGGCTCTGTTTCACTTACAGAGGAGCAGATAAAACGCTGTGAAGCAATCTCAGGTCAAAAGATGGAACACACATGGCTTGGCAAAGATAACAACAGCGAAGAAATCCACACCGTTGAAATGAATGCAGACGGTGAATATGACATTCTTATTGAACAGGAGCTTCTCAAAAAAGCTCTTGAAAAAGAACAAATAGAAGAAGAAAGGAAAATAAAAAATGGAACTCATTGACATCAACCAAAAAGAACCCACCCCCGCACCTAAAGGATTCAAAACATCCTTAAAGAAATTTCTGTTTTATTTAATTCAGTGGACCTGGGGACTGCCCGTTAACATTGTTGGCGGAATTGCTTTCCTCTTTTGCACAAAAATCAGAGGCAGACGCTGGCAGAGATTCGGCTACAGCTACATTGTTTATCTTCCGTGGAAATCCGGCGGACTTTCAATGGGTCTTTTCATCTTTGTAAAAGATAACCACACAAAGCGCTGGACTTACAACACAAGAATCCACGAATACGGTCATACATGGCAGGCACTTATTTTAGGGCCTCTTTACTACATTGTTATTGCAATTCCATCAGCTGTTTGGTGCAATTTCTTTGGCAATTACAGAAAGAAAAATGACATTTCATATTACAAGCTCTATTGTGAAGCTTGGGCAAACGCATTCGGTCAGAAATTCTCAAAGATGAAGATGGTTCCCGAAAAGAGATAACAGAAAAAATAAAAAAGATGGTTGAGTTTTAAATTCAACCATCTTTTTGTTTAGTTATTAGGGTTCTGAACTTCTTTTGTTTTTCCGTCAAAATAAAGATAATATATTGTGTCTTCCTGCTCTTCACCATTGACATAAGCCACTGCACAATTATCCTGCCATTTGATGTCAACATTCTGAGGAAGAGCCCAGCCGCCATCGTTGCGGATTTCAAAATCGAGCGTGCTTATTTTTTTATCATTATTTTTCAAAACAAATCTGCAATTTGCACTGCCGAAAGCGAACTCAGGTTCGCCAATTTCATAGACGGTGAGCGTGTAATTTTTATCGTCAGAAACGCTTGATTTTATCTCTGTTTTTTTATAATCAATTTTATACAAAAAGCCTGCGCCCATAACGCAGATAATCAATAAAAAAATGCCGATAAAAGTTAAGATTTTTTTAATCATTTTTTATAACCTCCAACCGCTTAAAATATATCCAGGGACAACAACTATTGCAAAAAATGCAAGGCTCACAAGAGTGAAAACCTTTATAAATTTCATTCCGTTTTTTGGGTATTCCCTCACATAAATTCTGTAATTTATAACAGAGGCAAGGGAACCGATAAGGGTGCAAAGTCCTGCTGTGTCAACACCGTAAAGGAGTGCCGAAAGATTCTTTGTAAAGGGATAAAGAACGATTGACGCAGGCACATTTGAAATCAGCTGACTTAACAGAATGCCCCACCAGTATTCTCTGCCTGCAACGGCATTTTTGAGAAAAGATGAGATGGCACTGTTGGCTGTAACTGATGACGAAAAAATAAAGAAGCAGAGGAATGTTACAAGTAAAACATAGTCTGTTTTGAGAAGTGTTTTTCTATCTGAAATCAAAACAGAAATTAAAACAATCCAAGCGGATATGTACCAGTATTTTGTTCGGCTGACAATTGTCCATATAATCAGCATGAAAAGAACAAGATAAATTATCCTCTGCGCCCGTCTGTTTTTTTGCCAATCTTCGCCTGCGGAATCTTTATTAAAATCAATTTTTTCTTTCAGATTTTTTCTGTAAAGAAAGGTAATAAATCCGCAAAGGAGAACACCCGAAAAAGCACACAGCGGAAGCGTGTGAAGAAGGAATCTGCCTGTGCTGACACCCGACTGACCGAAGATAAAAAGATTTTGCGGACTGCCAAAAGGTGTGAGCATTGAACCTCTGACAGCGGCAATATTTTCCATAGAAATAACGGGGAGAATGTATTTTTCTTTATCGCCCGCTCTGAAAAGAAGAATTGTCAGCGGCACAAAAATAATCAGCGAAACATCGTTTGTAACAAACATTGACGAAAAGAAAACAGCAAAAACAAAGAAGAACGAAAGTCCAACCATTGTGCCGATTTTCTCTGTCAGTTTTATGACTGGTCTGAAAATATTTTCTTTTTTGAAGCCCTCTAAAACTGTGAGCATCATAAAAAGCGTTGCAAGGGTGTGCCAGTCAATGTCATAAAGAAGAGCCTTTGATGGCGGTGTTATAAAAAGTGCTATAATCGCCGCCAAAATCGAAACGCTCAGCATAATATCTTTTTTAAAAAGTGCTATGATTTTTTGCATGGTTTTTCAGCTTATTCCTTGCCCTCGAGGTAATTTTTTCTGCCTGTTTCATAAAGGTTGTTGCCCTCTGAATCTATGATAACTGTCAAGGGCATATCCTCAACATAAAGCTTTCTGAGAGCTTCTGCACCTAAATCCTCAAAAGCTATAAGCTCGCACTTTTTAATGCACTTTGCAAGGAGCGCACCTGCACCGCCGATTGCGCCAAAATAAACTCCGCTATATTTTTTCATAGCATCAATAACCTCGGGAAGTCTTGCGCCTTTACCAATCATTCCCCTTGCGCCAACGCTCATCATTGTGGGAGCATAAGCATCCATTCTGCCACTTGTTGTGGGGCCTGCGGAGCCGATAATCTGCCCAGGTGCGGCAGGGGTAGGGCCAACATAATAAATTGTTGCATCTGTAGGGTCAAAGGGGAGCTTTTCGCCCCTTGCAAGAGCTTCGCACATTCTTTTGTGTCCTGCATCTCTTGAAGTGTAAATTGTACCTGTCAGCAAAACGGAATCGCCTGCGTGGAGAGTTTTTGCCTTTTCCTCTGTAAGAGGAAGTGTGATTTTTTTAGTCATTTATATTTCCTCCGTTTCGTGGCGGGTAACATGGCAGTTGATGTTGATTGCGCAGGGCATACCAGCAATATGAGTTGCCATTGTTTCAATGTTAAGTCCGATAGCTGTTGTCTTTCCGCCAAATCCCTGCGGGCCAATGCCGAGGGCATTTACCTTTTCAAGCATTTCACTTTCAAGTGAAGCATAAAACTCATCCTCATTATGAGAGCCAAGTGGGCGGAGAAGTGCTTTCTTTGCAAGAAGAGCCGCTTTATCGAATGTTCCGCCGATACCAACACCAACAACCATTGGCGGGCAAGGGTTAGGACCTGCATTCTCAACAGTTTCAATAATAAAATCTTTAATGCCCTGCAAGCCTGCTGACGGCTTGAACATACGGATTGCGCTCATATTTTCGCTGCCGAATCCCTTTGGAGCTACTGTGATTTTAACCTTTTCACCATCAACGATTTCTGTATAAATCATGGCAGGGGTATTATCGCCAGTGTTGCCTCTGCGAACAGGGTCTTTAACAACAGATTTGCGAAGATAGCCCTCGGTGTATCCTTTGCGGACACCTTCATTAACAGCATCCTGTAAATTACCACCTACAAAGTGAACATCTTGACCGATTTCAAGAAAAACGCAAGCCATGCCAGTATCCTGACAAATGGGAACGCACTCTTTATCTGCAATTTCAAAATTTTCAATTATATTATCAAGCACGCCCTGTGCAATTTTGCCGTCCTCACATTCACGGCAGGCTTTGATGGCACAGCGCACATCCTGCGGCAAGTGGCGGTTTGCATTTATGCAAAGTTTTGCCACAGTTTCGGTTATAATTTTTACATCAATTTCTCTCATAAAAGACCTCATAAATCAAATATTTTTTTAAATTCCAGCGAGCATTTTCCGTCATAAATCAATGGAACTTTTTCGTTTGGATTTATTATTTTTTCTTCTGCTTTTTCAGAAGAATTTTTTGTGAATTTGCAGCAGTGCTTATCAGTGTTTCTGATAAGTGCAAACACTCCACCGTCGTCTGCAACATTTTCAAAATTATTTATTCTGAAAGATTCGCAGTTTGTTTCAAGGCTCACAAACGGTGCATCTTTTTCGTCAGTATGAGTAACAGCCATATTTTCAATAAGCACATTTTTGATTTTACCAACGCCCTGCGGTCTGTCTTCATTTTTAAAAAGCGGAACACGGCAATATCTTGCGGCATCCATACAAACAGCAGTGCCTTTACACGCACCTGAAATATTTTTTACAGTTACATTTTTTATTTCAGAATCCACGCTCAAAAGCCTTATAAAGCAATGGCATTTTTCTGAATGAATATTCTCTACAAAAATATTTTCAATAGGTCCGTTGATTACATCAAAGCTCTCTTGCCTGAAAAGGGCGTCATCTGCATTAAACGCAAGAAAATCATCGTTGGGAGAGCCGTTGTTTCCCCACAGATTTTTAATCACAAAATTCTTGCAAAAGCCTGCAAAATGTATGCCATCCTGATTAGCAATTATTCTGTCAGAATCAAAGCGGATATTTTCAATTTTTACATCCTCTGCAAGGCAGAATCTCATATAGTAGCACAAGGGATTTTTAAGTGTCATATCTGAAAGTGAAAGATTGCTGACACCTTTAAAATTCAGAAGAACACCTGTTGTTGCTTTTTCGTTAAACAAATCATTTCCTCTGTCCTCTTCAAAGCAATTGCCATTCCACACACCGCCGTTTATGGAAATATCCTCTGCATTTTCTTCTGTCGTAATAAGAAAATCATATCTGCCTTTTTGCATATGGTCAAGTAGTTTTATCTCGGCATTTTCATCTGCAACAATATGTGTTTTTGACGGCAAAATAAGGGTACTGCCAATAGCATAAACACCTTCGGGGATGAATATATTTTCATTTTCTCTGAAAGCTTTATTGAACACTGCGGAATCATCTGCAACGCTGTTTCCCAATGCACCAAGTTCCTTTATATCAACAAAGTTATTCATCTTTTTCACCTTTTCGGTATTCAAGAATATCGCCGGGCTGGCAATCAAGAGCGGCGCAAAGCTTTGCAAGAGTTGAGAATTTAACAGCCTTTGCTCTTCCGTTTTTTAATATAGAAATATTTGCCATTGTGATACCAACTTTTTCAGAAAGCTCGGTAACACTCATCTTTCTTTTAGCAAGCATAACATCAATGTTTATAATAATCTGATCTTCCATAATTTCACCTCATATTGTAAGGTCAGACTGTTCCTGAAGAGCAGCTGCATTTTTGATAAGCTGAGAAAGTCCCTCTGCGCAAATTGCAATTGAAATGCCGATGCAAACAACAACCATTGACAGAATGAAAACGATTGGATGGCTCATGCCAGGTCTGCCAAAAAGCATAATTGCGTTGCCAATGAAAACCCATGCGGCATCTGCGGCGGCACAAAGAGAAATTGCGTGAAGTCTGCGTGCGTTATTAAAGCAAAAAGCCTTGCCTTTGCCAACATCACTTACAGTGAACCATGAATACAAAAGTGCGGGGATAAGCGGAACTGCGGTTGTCCAGATAAATGCAAGCCACGGCACCTGAATTGCGTGGATTTCTTCAACCTCTGAAACGAGGAAGATGAGTGAAAGAGCTGATAAAATTCCAAAAGCTAAAAGCCCCATCACAACCAACATAAGTTTTAACCAACGAGCTATTTTTTTCTGCGACATAATTATTCTCCTTTTTTCTTAATAAATTTATAAATAATCTGACCGACAGCGCAAATTGCACAGCCGACAAAATAGCAGACAATATCTTCAAACGCAAATGATGTTCCCATTGCAGTTGAGATAATCGGATTGTCTGAAAACCCCAGCAGTTCAACATAGTTGAAATACTGACCGACCTCCACAAGGCAGGCAAAAATAAAAATCCAAAGTGGCAGAAGCTTAATTTTATCAAGCACAACCGCCTTTGCAAAGCAATAGAGCAAAATCACCACCAGCACATCGCCAACATAAGGGCGAATAAAATCATCATGGCAATAAAGTGCAATAACAACCTCTGTTGCAAGAAGCAGCAGAAAGAACGAAAGCCACATGATTCTCTTTTTCACACTCTCGCCCCCTTTCGAGAATGTATTATATACCAACAATTTTGATTTGTCAACACAAATTTATCGTTTTTCGATATTTTTTTATTTAATTTTAAAATTGCATAAAAAAATCGGCACTTCATCGCTGAAATGCCGACTGAGTTATATTTAATTTACTTTGCCTGTTTTGAAGTCTGCGGAAGGGTCTGCCTTACATTCAAAGTTAAAAGAGAACGAACCATAACTGTCATCGTAATCCGTATTATAATCAAGGGTTACATTGCAGCCGTGAAGAAGAAGTATATTTCCCTCAAGAATCTCTTCAAGCTTCGTATTTTTTGTAAACGCATAAGCATCAACTGTGAAATCGTTATCTGAGTTATTTTCGAGATATATAGAACTTTCACTGATAAAAATTCTAACCCCGTTTTTATCATATATCGGTTTCTCATCAAAGTCGTAAGAGCTTGTAATTTCTTCGTCAGTAGTTGTGGTAACATAAATCAGCTTGTCATACTCTTCCTCTGTTTCGCCATAATAAACCTCACCCGTGTCTTGGTCGCTTATTTTTATATGACTAATAGCAAGCGTTTTTATAGATAACGATGTATCAGCATCAATATACCTTAACACATCTACGGTTTCGCCGCTATCCGCCTTGGCATCAATGGTCGTTTGCTTATACAAACTGCAATCGTTGTTTACAGCTACAATATCAAAGAATACAGCAACATCATTTTCACTTTCGTTTGTAAAAGCAAAGTGAACAAGAGGCTCACCTATAAAATCACTGCCAGATGTATCCTGATAGAATTTTTCTATAGAAACTGAAACGCCATCTTCTTCAAAGAGAATATCAGAGCCTTCAAGGGTATAATCCTGCTCTTCGTAATAATCGGGAATATCTGTTACTCCATAGAAATATTCAGTTATATCGTCTGTATAATCATAAAAATCTTTATCATCAAAGTTTGCGGAAACAATGGCTGTCATAATTGTGCCGATAACGATAAACACAATCACTGCGATCACAGCAGGCGATGCCTTTTTGCCATTCTTTGAAACTGTATTACCGCTCTGAGGCTGTGTATTATTTAAAGGTGCAATATTTCTTGTGGGAGTAGTCCTCACATACGTTGTTTTTGGGGTAGTTGCGGAAGTGCTTTGGGGATAATTATAGTTTTGCGGAAGCTTTGGCTTTTCATCAACATAAAATCTTCCGCCGCAGCTGGGGCAAAAATCATATTTAAGAGTGTTGATTTTTTCGCCGCAAAGCTTACATATAACAATGTTGCCTGATTTTCTTGCTTTTTTGTTATCTTTCTTTTCGATTTTTTTGATCTCTTCGCCAATGTCATCGGTTTTTGTTTCGATAAAAATTTTATAGCAGGCAAAAGCTAAAATTGCCGCCACAAGAATAGCAATTAAAAACATATCCATACCTCCTTGATTGCATTATAAACACAAAGGGCAGGTTTTGTCAATAAAAAAACGAGGCACTGCATAAGCAATACCTCGTAAATTTTAAATTAAACGAAAATCAGTCGTTTGTGTAGGGGAGAAGAGCTATCTGACGTGCACGCTTAATAGCTGTTGTAAGAGCACGCTGATGAGCTGCGCAAGTGCCAGTTACACGACGGGGAAGGATCTTCTCTCTGTCTGAAGTGTACTTGCTGAGCTTGTTGATGTCTTTGTAATCAATGTAATCAACTTTATCTACACAGAATGAGCAAACTTTCTTGCGTCCTTTTCTGTTAGGACGGTTGCTTTTATCGTAAGCCATTTAAAAAACCTCCTTAAATTATAGTTGATGGCGATAATCAGAATGGAAGATCGTCATCTTCTGAAATTTCCTCAAAATCACTTTCACTGCCTGAAGTGAATGAGGGAGCAGGAGCAGCGGGTGCCATAGGAGCTGAATAGCCGCCTGTTGTGCCTGACTCTGCCTTTGAACCGCAGAAGCTGGCATTATCAACAACTACTTCAACAGCCTTACGCTTGTTACCGTTTTTATCTTCATAATTGCGGGTCTGAATAGAACCTGTAATGGCTATCATTGAGCCTTTCTGGAAATATCTTGTGATAAATTCCGCAGTGTTTCTCCATGCGATGCAATCTACAAAATCAGCCTGTCTCTGTTCGCCTGCTTTTGCATATGCACGCTCAACAGCAATTGTGAAAGAAGCAACGGAAATCCCTGTTCCTGTGCTGCGCAGTTCAGGTGTTGCCACCAATCTGCCCATGAGAACAACGTTGTTAATCATCGGGTTTATCCTCCTTACTTCTTGATAATGAGAGCACGAAGAACACCGTCAGTAATCTTAACGATACGATCAAGCTCTGCAGGGAACTCGGGGTTGCACTCATAGTTCATAAGAACATAGTAACCCTCTGTCTCGTGGTTGATAACGTATGCAAGCTTGCGCTTACCCCATTCATCAACGCTTTCGAGTGTACCGTTAGCAGAAACAAGAGCCTTCATCTTCTCAACAAGAGCTGTTGTTGCCTCTTCACCATTTTTAAGTGAGAAAAGGAACATTGTTTCGTATTTAACCATCTCTGAAGCACCTCCTTCTGGACATAATGGGCACTTTCGTGCCAAGGATGTGGCATAAAATTTACCACGGACAAGAATTATAGCAAAATATTAACAAGATGTCAAGAGATTTTTTCTTTATCAAGCTTTTTGTTTCTATAATAAATCACAATGCCTGCAAAGACCATGCAGAAATTGAGAATATAGAAAAACCAGACATACCACGGGGTTGCAATTCCGTTATTGAGCTTGATGAATTTTGCCGCAATACCGACGGCATAGCCTGCCTCAATAAGATAATAAAACAGCACGCTGGTGCCCTTTGCTGTTTTGTTTTTTACAAGCTTACTGATATTCACAGGCCATGAAATACCAAATAGAATTATCATTATCGCTTCAAAAATATCTGCCATTTTACATTCTCCTTTTAATAATAGACTTTCGTCTGTATGTTATACCACATTATCTTTCTTATTTCTACATTTTTTAAAATAAAATCTTTGACATATAAAGCATATTACTATATAATGTTTTAGTGTAAACAAATGATTTACGGAGGAATTTTCTATGAGTAAATATACTATCGGTGTAGATTTCGGCACAGCTTCGGGCAGAGCCGCAATCGTTGATGTTAAAACAGGCGAAGAGCTTGCAGACAGCACATTTGAATATCCACATGGCGTTATGGACGACACTTTGCCAGACGGCACCAAGCTGGGCTTTGACTGGGCACTTCAGTATCCGCAGGATTATCTTGATGTTTTCTACAACACTATCCCTGCTGTTATGAAAGAGAGCGGAGTTTCACCTGACGACGTTATCGGTCTTGGTGTTGACTTCACAGCCTGCACCATTCTCCCCGTTAAGAAAGACGGCACACCTCTTTGCATGATGGAAAAATACAAGAGCGAGCCTAACGCATATGTTAAGCTCTGGAAGCATCATGCCGCACAGGATAAAGCCAACCTCATTAACGAAAAAGCAAACGAAATGGGCGAGGAATGGATTAAGCGTTACGGCGGAAAAGTTTCAAGTGAATGGGAGCTTCCAAAGGCATGGCAGATTCTTGACGAAGCACCCGAAATTTATGACGAGGCTGATTATATAGTTGAAGCGGCTGACTGGGTTATCTGGCAGCTTTGCGGAGTTCTTGGAAAGAACACCTGCTGTGCAGGCTACAAGGGCTTGTGGCACAATAAAGAGGGTTATCCCTCAAAGGATTTCCTTAAAGCACTTGACCCACGCCTTGAAAACTTCTTCGAGGATAAGCTCAACTATCCTATCGTTCAGCTTTGCGACAGAGTTGGCGGTCTTACCGCAGATATGGCACAGAAGCTGGGTCTTAACGAGGGTATGACAGTTACAACTGCTATCATTGACGCTCACGCAGCTGTTCCCGCAGTTAAAATCACAAAGCCAAACATTCTTCTTGCAATTATGGGCACATCAACCTGCCACATCCTTGTTTCTGAAGAGGAGCATCTTGTTCCCGGTATCAGCGGTGTTGTTGCAGGCGGTGTTTATCCAAACCTTTATGCTTATGAAGCAGGTCAGGCTTGTGTTGGCGACCATTTCTCATGGTTTATTAAAAACTGCGTTCCTGCTTCCTATGTTGAAGAGGCAGAGAAGCAGGGCATGAACATTCACAAATATCTCCGCTCAAAGGCAGAGAAATATAAGCCGGGCGAGAGCGGACTTATTGCCCTTGACTGGTGGAACGGCAACAGAAGTATTCTTGTTGACGGCGACCTTACAGGTATGATGCTTGGTATGACACTTCAGACAAAGCCTGAAGAAATGTACCGTGCGCTTATTGAAGCTACCGCTTACGGCACAAGAAAAATTGTTGAAACATATCAGAATAACGGGGTTAAGGTTGATGAAATCATCGCTTCTGGCGGAATCAGTCAGAAAGATCCTATGACAATGCAGATTTACGCTGACATTCTTAACAAACCCATCAAAATTGCAGGCACAACACAGTGCGGTGCTCTTGGCAGTGCAATTTATGCATCTGTTGCCGCAGGTGTTGAGAATGGCGGATACGCTGACATCTTCACAGCCGCAGGTGCAATGGGCAAACTTAAAGATACCGTTTACACTCCCATTAAAGAGAATGCTGAAATGTATGACAAGCTCTATGAGGAATACAACATTCTTCACGATTATTTCGGCACAGGCGTAAATGATGTTATGAAGCGACTCAAGAATATCAAAAAGAGCATATAATCAAGCGGTTTTAGTTATTTAAAATATTAAAATTTCTTGACTTTA
Organism: Acutalibacteraceae bacterium; assembly: GCA_045598085.1. GTDB lineage: Bacteria > Bacillota > Clostridia > Oscillospirales > Acutalibacteraceae > CAG-488. The sequence goes on along the minus strand of JAZLLI010000014.1, from coordinate 2,718 downwards.
AGGCTCATTAGTGATATTATTATTGAGGATACATTTTTTCAGACCTACCCCCAAAGGGTGGGTCTTTTTTATTGTTAAAAGAAAAGAAAGGATTGATTTTATGAACTATGACGTAATCATTGTTGGTGCAGGTCCAGGAGGAATCTTCTCTGCATACGAGCTTGTTAAGGCTGAGAAAAACCTCAAAATTGCCGTTTTTGAATTAGGCAATTCACTTGAAAAAAGGCGTTGCCCAATCGACGGCAAAAAGGTGAAATCCTGCATTAAATGCCCCACCTGCGCTATTATGAGCGGTTTTGGCGGAGCAGGCGCATTCTCTGACGGTAAATACAACATCACAAACCAGTTTGGCGGCACACTTTATCAGTATGTTGGCAAGCAGGAAGCTCTTGACCTCATGAAATATGTTGACGAAATCAACGTTGCATACGGCGGCGAGGGCACAAAGCTTTATTCAACAGCAAACACAAAAATCAAAAAGCAGTGCCTTGAAAACGGACTTCATCTGCTTGACGCTCAGGTTCGCCACCTTGGCACAGACATAAACTATGTTGTGCTTGAAAATCTTTATAACGAGCTGAAAAAGAGCGTTGATTTTTATTTTAACGACCCTGTTTCTGCCGTTGAAAAGACTGACGAGGGCTACACAATCAACGCAAAGAGCGGAACATACACCTGCACAAACTGCATTATTTCAGTTGGCAGAAGCGGAAGCAAGTGGATGGAAAAAATCTGTGAAGAAATGAACATTCCCACAAAGTCTAACCGTGTTGACATCGGTGTAAGAGTTGAGCTCCCTGCCGCTGTTTTCTCTCACCTTACAGATGAGCTTTATGAGAGCAAAATTATGTATAGAACAGAGAAATTTGAGGACCTTGTGCGCACATTCTGCATGAATCCCAACGGCGTTGTTGTTAACGAAAACACCAACGGCATTGTTACAGTTAACGGACACAGCTATGAGGACAAGAGCAAGCACACAGAAAACACAAACTTTGCTCTTCTTGTAAGCAAGCATTTTTCAGAGCCTTTTAAAGACAGTAACGGCTACGGCGAAAGCATTGCACGCCTTTCAAATATGCTTGGCGGCGGTGTTATTGTTCAGCGTTTTGGCGACCTTGTAAGAGGCAGACGAAGCACACAGAGCAGAATTGACGAAAACTTTATGACACCCACACTCTCTGCAACCCCCGGTGATTTGAGCCTTGTTATTCCAAAAAGAATCCTTGACGGCATTATCGAGATGATTTATGCTCTTGATAAAATTGCACCCGGCACTGCAAATGATGACACACTTCTTTATGGTGTTGAGGTTAAATTCTACAATATGGAAGTTGAAATTGGTGAAAACCTTCACACTGTTTTCCCTGGATTCTATGTAATCGGCGACTGCTCAGGTGTTACACATTCACTTTCTCACGCATCAGCCAGCGGTATTCAGGTTGCAAGAAATATTATTGAAACTTTATAATAAGCGGGAGTAACCATTATGAAACAATATGACATAGTTGTTGTTGGCGGTGGCTTTGCAGGCTCTGCCGCAGCACTTGCCGCCGCAAGAAACGGCAGCAGTGTTTTGCTCATTGAGCAGTCTGGTGCTTTGGGCGGTGCGGCAAACACCTGCCTTATTAACCCATTCATGCCAAACTCAACCAAAATCCACAAGGATGACGGCACAGTTGAGCGACTTGAATTAAGCCGTGGCATTTTTGCAGAAATCTGCGGAAAGCTTGAATCAATGGGTGCAAAAGAAGGCATTTCTTTTCACGAAGAATATCTTAAATTGATTCTTGATGATATGATGGAAGAAGCGGGCGTTGATGTTCTTTTTCACGCCACACTTTGCGAATGTGAAGCTGAAAACAGCTCACTTAAAAGCGTAACAGTTATCACAAAGGCGGGCAAAATCACATTTAACGCAAAGCAGTTTATTGATTGCACTGGCGACGCTGACCTTGCAGTTATGAGCGGATGCCCATATCACCTTGGCAGAGAAAGCGACAACCTCTGCCAGCCAATGACCCTTTGCTTCCGCATTGCAAATGTTGATGAAAAAGAATTTTTCACCCCCGAATGCAAAGAGCAAAGGCAAGCAATTTATAGGCGTTGGAAAGCTGAGGGCAAAACATCCAACCCCAGAGAAAACATTCTGCTTTTCCACACGATGATTGACGGCGTTATTCACTTCAACACCACAAGAGTTGTTAAGAAAAACCCCGTTGACCCATTTGATGTTTCATGGGCAGAGCGTGAGGCAAGGCGACAGATGTATGATATTTACAGAATGCTTAAAGAGGAGCTTCACGCATTCAGAAATGCACAGATTATTTCATCTGCATCATGGATTGGTGCCCGTGAAAGCCGTATGATTGACGGCGAACACATTCTCACAGGCGAGGAGCTTGTAGCATGCACAAAATTTGACGATGCAATTGCCGCAGGCAACTATGACATTGATATTCACAACCCCGAGGGAAGCGGCACAAGCCACTATTACTTCCCCGAGGGCGAATATTATACAATCCCGTTCCGCAGTCTTATTCCGAAAAAGATATCAAATCTGCTTGTTGCGGGCAGATGTATTTCGTCCACTCACGAGGCGCAGGCATCATACCGCATTATGCCGATAGTCTGCTGTCTGGGTGAAGCCGCAGGAACAGGTGCGGCAGTTGCGTTTAAAAATAAATGCTCACCGAAAAAAGCCGACGTAAAAGAAAT
>JAZLLI010000013.1:0-50118 GCA_045598085.1 Acutalibacteraceae bacterium | reverse complement strand
TGTATATTATCGAAAATCGATTCAGCAAGTTAAGGAGGAAATATTATGACAGAAAAAACTACTATCATTTGTGAGGCAATTTTCAACGAAGAAAAGACTCACAGATTCTTATGGAAACGAGTATGGAACAACAAGAAACCTATGCTTTGCGTTATTACTCTCAACCCAAATTCAGACAATGTTTTTGAGCTTGACCTCACCAGTATGCTTGTTACTAACAACACTTACCGTTTAGGCAACTACGGTGGTGTTACTGTTGTCAATCTTTTCAGCTGTATTACTGACAGGTTGAGAAAAGATGATCTTGACGAGGAAGAAAGTATTGCAGAGGAAAACATCAAGTACATACAGAAAGCGGCAAAAGAAGCAGAATCTATTGTTATTGCATGTGGAAAATCTGCAAACAGTAACAAGTTTATCAAAGAAAAAGTAGATATGATTTCTGAATATCTTGAACCGTTTTCTGCTAAGCTTTGCTACATCACAGACTACAACGGTGAAACAGGTTTACACCCACTTACTCCGTCTGTTCGCAAGGGATGGGAGCTTGTTGCTATCAAGGAGGAATAATTATGGCTACGGGACACATACGCAAAAGAGAAACAAAGTCTGGCATTTCTTATCAGGTAATTGTAGAATCTGCCTCACCTGACCCTATTACGGGCAAGAGGACACGCATCTACAAAACCTTTGAGAAAAAGAAAGATGCAGAGAAAGCACTCAACAGCATGATACATGATTTCAGCAGGCGTGCTTATACAGACGACAACAACATGACTGTTGAATCTCTCATGGCAAAGTGGCTGGAATCCAAAGAATTAACTCTCAAAGAAACAACCATATCACGATACCGACAACAGGTAGAATGGTACATCAAGCCAGCATTAGGGCGTTATCCTATTTCTGCTCTTAATGTGAGTATCATCCAAGACTGGGTGAATGATATATACAAGCATCCGCCTACTGTCAAGAATGACGGCTCTCCCCTATCGCCAAAATCAGTTAAGAACATATTTCTGAATTTACAAGCGGCATTGAATTATGCTGTGTTTATGAAGCTGATACCTGACAATCCATGCACGCATGTTAATTTGCCACCTTTAGTGCATCATGAGGTAGAGGCATTTGACGAAGAGGACATCAGAAAGATACTTATATGTGCAAAGGGTACTGACTTGTATTTTCCTATTTATCTGCTTATTCATACAGGAATGCGCAGGGGTGAATTACTTGGTTTACAATGGAAAGATGTTCACATCGAAGAAGAGCATCCATACATTGACATAGTACAGACAAGGCTTTCTGCTTGTGGAAAAGAAGTGATAGACACACCGAAAACAGAAAGCAGCAAGAGGAAGATATATCTCAGTTCTCAGGCACAAAAAGAATTTCTTCATTACAGGTTATGGGCTAAAGAAGTGTTATTAAGATATGGCAAATTTCAATCGTTATCTGATTTTGTTATCATTCGTGAGGACGGCAAGCTGGACGAGCCGAACAACTTCACAAGGAGGTGGAACAAGTTTCTTGAGCAGAACGACATACGGCAACTCAAGCTTCACGGATTACGACACACCTGCGCCACAATGCTGTTGAAAAACAATGTGGATATCAAGACGATTTCCAACCGTTTAGGGCACAGTGATACATCCATGGTGCTGAATGTTTACGGGCATTCGCTTGACAGCATGAGTCAAGCAGCGGCGGACACTATGGACAGAATTATGAATATTTCGTGAGGTGGGATTATGTCAGAGAAAGAAAGACTGATAGAAGCAATTAGGGCCGAACAGGAAACTTTCAGAGAATATCTGTATGGACTTTCTGCCGAAGAAGCGTTATCCCACGCTTACGAATACATTATCAGAGAGGATATTCTTTTCGCTTTGGAAGATATGGAGCTAACAGAGCATCAAGCTCGCATTTTACTTTCCTCCCCTGCTCCACTTGACTGTATTTACCAAAAATACTGCAAGCTCGAAACATCCTATATGGATGATATTCGCACAGCTATCTCTCTTGTCGCCAAACAATGAAAAACGGAGGGCTCATTGAGTCCTCCGACACAGATATTTTAGAACAAACTCTTTAAAAGATAGCGCAAAGACTCAATTATTATACAATATTTGTAATCTTGTTAATACCATTTACTTTTCCGTTTGTTATTTCAAAAACAGTCCAATAATCACCAGCACCTCGGTTAGTTGGTGCATAGTATGTACCAATAATAGTGTTTCCTTTATATAGTTTTACTTGTGCTCCAGATGTGGATATTGATCCATTTCCATTATATTTATGAACATAGTACTTATAATCACCGTTTTTATCCTGATTAAAAGTTATTGTTTCTGGACCATAGCCCGAAGTGTCATCAACATCTAAATTAGCAATAAGTTCATTTCCATCATACGCATTTTTGTGATTATAATTCACATGGAAAGATGAACCATTGGATAATTGTCCAACAATATGGGCGTCTAAATCTCGTGGATTTTCATTCCAAGTTAGCACTACTCTATATTGACCATTTGATAAAGAAGGTGCCATTGTTGAGTTTTGACTAATTCCTTGCATATCCTCTGCAGCAATTGCATTAAACTGCCCATCAACAAATCCACTTTTTGAAAGTGATACCTCATAACAGGCTGTTGGCAATGTCACTCTATATGTTCCATCATTATTGGTATAGATTTCAGCTTCAATTTCTTGCTCATAAAGATTAATAAATCTCATTTTGACATTTGAAATCGGAGAGTTGTTTATCACATTAGTGATTTTTCCCTGAACGGTATATCGAGAGCCAGTTGTTTCTTTTGAAAGCTTAAACCAATCTATATAATTTACTTCTCCAGAAGAGAATTTGATATTCCTCTTAACAGCGGGCATATAACCCATTTGATACGCAACTATCGTATATTCACCATCCGGCAGATACAGTTCAAACTGACCCGCATTTTCATCTGACATTGCCGAACCAACATATTCTCCGTTACCGTCATATGCAGAAATAATAGCATTAGAAATGATGTTATTATTATTTGCACTTTCTACAACTCGGCTCACTACTGCACCATAATTAGAATCTAACGGAGTCCACGGAGAAATTGAGGTTTTACTTTCAATCGCTTTATTAACAGCGTTTTCTGCATTTAAAATATTATATGTGATTCCGTCTGTATGTGTAATAGGTCTGTCTGCCGACTTCACTACAATCTCTTTAACCTGTGAGCCGGTCAGGTTTGGGTTAATTGACCAAACCATTGAAGCAACACCGGAAACATGAGGAGCTGCCATTGAAGTACCAGACATATATGCAAATCCATCTGCATTACCATCCGTGTCCATTGACACCGGAACCGTAGAGTATATTATATCTCCTGGTGCAACTACGTCAACGCGATTACCTGAATTAGAGAAGCTGGATATGCTATAGCCCTTATGTGTATCTGCTTTAAACCAATGGTTTTCTCTACCTCCGTTTGTTATTGAACCAACAACAATAATATGATTCTTTACAGTCTCATCTTCAATTGCATTCCATGGAGAAGAAAAAGTAGCATCTATACCACCATCGTTGCCGGCAGCAGCGACGATAACAAATTCATAATTTCTTTCTAAACTTTTCTTGATAAAGCTTTCAATTGGAATAGAATATGCTCTTGCAAGACTTCTTGCTTTGTTCGTAATTGATCCGTTTGTAAAATAGGAATTGTCCCAATTGTTAGGGATATACCAATTGAACCCTTGAGAGATGTTAATTACTTTTGTATTTCGAACAAACAATTCCGCCAAACAGCATTTAAACTCAAATGTAAACCAATCTTCAAATCCGTTCCCGTTTTGTACTTCCGAAGCCCCAACTAAGGTAACTAATCTATCCCCATTAGATTTTGTAGTTGGCATAACACCGGTTATACCATCACGATCCATATCAGCGGCCATTGTACCTGCAACATGCGTACCATGATTAGCAATCTGAACATTATGCTGTGGGCAAGTAATAGTTAAGTCAGAATGCAGCGTGTCAAATCCACTATCAATTAGACCTATCGTAATGGGATTCATTTCATCACGATGTGCCCATGCAACGGGAGCTTTTATAGCCTCAACACCCCAATTGTTTCCATCAGGAATATCACTATTCCAATCTTGGTTTCCGCCCCACGGATCATTAGGAACCAAGTAATCAGTATTATCAAGATGCATTGCAAAGTCTAAAGACGCATCCATAACATAATTCTTGTTTTTAATATTTGTTATTAGAGTCTGTAAATCTGCCTCTGAATACGATTTGTTCAATCTTATTTGGTATTCATCAAACCCATTTATCCAGCCAACTATTTTTCCGTCAAGTTCGGAAGCCAGATTATTAACTGTATCAGCATTTGTTCCTTCTTTTACAGATAAAAGAATTTCATTATTTGCGTAGCTTATTCCGGAAACCGAATCTGTAACAATATTTTTCTCATTAGGTTCAGAGAAATATATGTTATCATCTTCAGATACTTCATTATACAGAACCTCAAATCCAATCTTATAATTTATTATTCCGACCTTAATCTTTTTCTCATAGTTGAAATTCGCTTCACGATAAGCAATTCTTGCAACCGGATTAAACAGCCAAATAATTGGGAAAAATACAGCCATTATTCCGGCAAGTTTTGTTGTAAAATACTTAATCTGAACTGTTTTGGTTTCTCCCGGTTCCAGTCGAGATATAACAGGAGAATCACCATCTTGAAGAATCTTTAAATAATTTCTTGCCAAAGTAGAAACTTTAATTCCTGTTAGCACTTCATCAGTAACATTTTTTACCGTAATTTCAAAAACAATGACATCGCCCCATGAACACTGTGTTTTATCCGAAGTAATTGTCAACTCTGTTTTTTTATCAGGTCCGACAACCTTTGCAGATGCATTAAATGTCGCACTTTGCAATATTGTAAATACCATAACAAAACATAAAAGCAAACTTAATAGCTTTTTCATACTCTAATCCTCCACATCACTAGTTTATATCTAACAGCTTTTGATTGTAACATCGTGCTGTATCCATATTATATCACTATGTATTCCTTATATCAACAACCAAATGTAGTAATAATGTATATTATCAATAATTTTCCAATTCAACAGTTCCCTGCCGACGGGATGTCGCCCATTTGTCGCCGACAGGAAGCGTTGTACTACAACAAAATTTGGTTTTCCTAACGCCTTGAGTGTTAGGAAACAAAAAGAAAAAAGCCAAGAATCGTTGTGATTCCTGGCTTTTTTTGGCAGGGGCAGAAGGACTCGAACCCTCGGCACGCGGTTTTGGAGACCGCTGCTCTACCAACTGAGCTATACCCCTATAAAAACGCACACCTTAATGTGCGTGGTGGACCATCAGGGACTCGAACCCCGGACCAACCGGTTATGAGCCGGTTGCTCTAACCAACTGAGCTAATGGTCCCGACAGCTCTATTAGTTTACCAAAATTCTATCTCTTTGTCAATAGGTATTATAAAAATTTTCAAAAAATATCACAAATTATACTTTTCCATCAAACCGCAGTGAAAACCTCGGACTTAATATTGCGTTTTTTCATTCTATAATTTCCGTAAAATCTTTATCGCCGAGTTGCACGGTAACGGTTTTATCGTTTATTGTAAACTGATAATTATTGTCCAGGTTCTTGACGAAGGCATAGAACGAGTACACTTTTGCCTGCGGAGCTGTTGATTCTTCGTAGCACCAAAAGTCCGAGCCTCTATTATCAGAGACATCGGCTTTATTATCTGAATTAAAATCTAAAACTTCAACATAAAAATCGTCTGTTCCCTTTGCACTATAAACCTTAACTATACAGCCGTCCTCACCTGCACGCACGCTTTTCTTATACACAGTTCTACTGTATAAAAACGGTTTGACTTTCCATGTTCCATTTTTGCCTTTGGGGAGCACGGCAACTCTCATTACATTGTCTTTTTTGTATTTCACAAGTCCCGAGCTGCTGCCCTCAATCGTTTTAATAAACTCTCCGTCTTCGGAATGGACAAACGCCTGCTCCACTGACTCAAATTTATAGAAAACATTTTCCGCAGGAAAAAAGGCTTCTGCTATGGTAACGCCCACAAGAATTGCAAGTGCAGTTAAAATATACACATATCTTTTCCTGTCTTTTCCGATAAGTCGGAAAACCGCAAGAATTATTACTGCTGCGGTAAGACATACTATTGTACTGCGAAAAGATGTCATCATTTTCACCTTGCTTATATTTATCTCGGTCTTGAGGCGGAAACTTTATGGGCACGCTCCTCGATTGTGTCATCGAGGGGGGCAAGGTTGGCTTTTTCGCCTGTTTTGCGCTCAATTGCCTTTTCGATAATATAATCTGCAACCTTGGGATTTTTGGGCAGGATTGGTCCGTGGAGGTATGTGCCGATACAATTCTTATAAATCATACCCTCTGTGCCATCGGTGCCGTTATTGCCTGCGCCAACAACTACCTTACCGAATGCTGCGTCCTTATTTTCAATATAGGTAAGTCCTGAATGGTTTTCGTAACCTACGATTTCGCCAAACTGCGGGGATTCAATTGTGATATTGCCGATAAGGCGGGTGGGTCCTGCTTCGGTATAAAGATTCATTACATCAATACCGTCAATCATTTTATCCTCATGGGTATGGAAATACTTGCCGAAAAGCTGATATACACCGCAGATAACGAGGGTGGGCATACCGTCCTCTACCATTGCTTTCAGCTTTGGAGCAATTTTCATTAAGTCCTCTTCGATTTTAGACTGACCTGAATCCTGACCGCCGCCACCGAAGATTATATCAATATCATCGGGGATTTCATCGCCAGGCTCATAGGCATAAACTTTTGTGTCGATTCCACGCCACTGGCATCTTCTTTTAAGTGCAAGAACATTGCCGTGGTCGCCGTAAAGATTCATTTCTTTTGGATATAAGTGAAGTATATTAAGTGTCATATAAGGCTCTTCCCTAAAATTATTTTTCTTAATTCAAGCATTGATGTGTAGGTGGAGAAAATACGCTTGGGCTTGTCCCCTTCGCTTGTAAAGCCGTTAAGTGCTTTTTCAAGATTCTCTTCAATTACACCGACTTTTACACCGTCATATTTTAATCTCAATGCCATATCTGCCGCACGGATTCCGCTGACATATTTAACCTCGCTGAGGCAATCAAAATCAACATTCCACAGCCATGAAACATCTCTGCCGTCAGCATCGTTATCGTTAATGCAAATCATATAATCATAATCGTCATCTGCAAAGGATGTAAGGCTCAGCTGGAATGCAGAGGGATTCTTAACAAGAAGAAGCTCAACATTTTTGCCGTTGATTACAAAATCTTCGCCTCTGCCAAATGCAGATTTAATGCCTGCAAGGTCGCCAACCATTTTTTCAAATGGAACATCGGGCAAAATTTCAAGGCAGAGAGCCAGCGCACCTGCCGCATTATAGGCATTGTAATTACCTTTGAGAGTAAGGGGGCATGAGCATTTCTGACCATCCATAGAATACTCTGCCACACTGCCCTCAAGGGATTCAAAAATAACCTTTGCTTTTGTGGTGGAAATGCGGAAATCCTCTTTTGAAAGAAGGCAGTCATCTGACGGGAAAAGGCTCATCATCTTTTCACTCAAACCGAAGAAAGATTTGTTCTTTGCTTCAATCTTTGAAACTCTCGGGTCTTCACGGTTAAGAACAACTGTCTTTTTAACATGAGATGCAAGCTTCTGAAGAAGCTCCGCTGTGTAGTCGATTTCGCCGAATCTATCAAGCTGATCTCGCTGAACATTGAGAAGAAGCGCATAGTCAACATCTGCAACCTCGCAGAATTTAACTGAATATGCTTCGTCAAGCTCCAGCACGGCAATGTCATAATCAAACTTGCCTGTGAAGCTGATAGAATCAAGAATTGCAGAGATAACACCACGGACAAAGTTACTGCCTGTTTTATTGGTGAATACCTTTAAGCCCTGCTTTTCAAGAAGCTCGGTGATGATTTTGGTCGTGGTGGTTTTGCCGTTAGTACCCGAAACAACAACAACGCCATAGGGCAGGTTTTTGAGCACCTTTCTGACAAAATCACGGTCTGTTTTTTCAACAAGAAGCCCCGGAAGCGCAGAGCCGTTGGAGCCTTTAAGCTGTGCAATTTTTTTTACGCTCTTGCCGAGCAATATACTTAATGCTTTCATTTTAAAATTCTTTCAATCGTTTTATTTTTTTGTGATGCGGTCAAACCACACCTATATAATTTTTAACACAAAATCCCCTAAAAGTCAAGATTTGTGCAGAAAAAGAAGCGTATTCTATTGCTATTTATTTGGTATTATAATACAATATTTGCAAAAACAGAAATGTGCTCAAAAAGCCATTCAAAAAACAGGAGGAAACAATGTTTATTCCACAATATACAATCAAAAGTGATGAAAAATTTGTGTTCGGTTCAGAGGTTTCTGCCAAAGCAAACCAATGCCTTGACAATGAAATTATTAAGGAGTTCTGGAGCGGATTTTGCTGTCAGGCAGGCGAAGTTAAGATAACACCCGTTGACGAGTTGATTTTTTCGGTTGGTGAGGCTAAAATGCCCACTCTTGAGGGCAATCAATACGCAGTGAATGTTGAAAAAGGCGGATTCACTATTGTTAGCGACAGCGAAAAGGGCTTAATCAACGGATTTATGACGCTTCTGCATCAGATTAAGGCGACAAAAATCACTGACGACAGTGCCGAGTTTGAACTCCCCTGCGGTGTATTCAAAGAGAAGCCTATATTTAAAAATCAGATGGTTCATTTCTGCATCTTCCCCGAAACGGAGCTGTGGGAGCTTGACAGATTCATTCGCCTTTGCGGTGCTTTGAAATACACTCACATTGTTGTTGAATTTTGGGGTATGCTTAAATATGATTGCCTTAAAGAGCTGAGCTGGAGCCACGGCTACACAAAGGAGCAGATTCGTCCCCTTTTCAAAATGGCAAACCAGCTTGGCATTGAGATTATACCTATGTTTAACCACTGGGGTCATGCCTCTGCCAGCAGAGTTATTCACGGCAAGCATGTTGTGCTTGACCAGAACCCGAAGCTTCAGCCACTTTTCAGCGATGACGGATGGGTATGGAACATTAAAAACAAAGACACTCTTGAGCTTTTAAGAAAAATTCGCACAGAGCTTATTGACCTTTGCGGCGAGGGCGAATATTTTCATCTTGGATGTGATGAGGCTTATAATGTTGAAATCACAGAAGAGAATTACACCGAACTGACATCTTACCTTAACGGAATTGCACAGGAGCTTAAAGGCTGTGGCAGACGAGCAATTGTGTGGGGCGATATGCTGATTGCAAAAAGAGAGAAATATGAAACGGGCAACCGATACACCACAAACTGCCAAAGTGAAGAAATTGAAAATCTTATTTTATCTGACCTCGACCATGATATTATCATAGCCGACTGGCAATATAATGTTAAGGAAGAGCCTGTTGAAACGGCATATACATTTAAAAATGCAGGGTTTGACACACTCCTCTGCCCGTGGGATTTCACGGTGAAGTGCGATTCAATCACTCCCTGCATAAACACCGCAAAGTCAGCAGAGCTTATGGGCATAATGCACACCACATGGAACAGCATATCTATCGGTATGCGTGATGTGGGCAAGGCGGCATATCTTTCATGGAGCAACTGCACTAAAGAAACGATGCCGCAGCCTGCGTTCTTTGGCACACACACGGCAACAGTTATGCGCAAGGTTTTCCCCGTCAATGGCGATTACAAAAAAGCCGGCTGGTCAAAAACACAGATTGGCGATTATACACTGCAATAATGGATAAAAATTGGCTGTCGCAAGTGAAGCGGCAGCCTTTCTGTTTATTATTTAGTAATATCTACCTGAATAAAGTCCACACCTCGGGGCAATCATACCAAGCGTAAACAGCCTTTTTTCCTATACCCAAATTCTTTCATTACTTTTTTATATGATTTTCTTTCGCCCTTAGTCATTTGACTGAATTTATTTTCAAACATATTTGATACAGATGTTTTGCGATTTTTATATGCACAAAAATCAAGGTCATAAAAAGAAAAAGTAATTTCATCTGTTAAATTGACCCCGTTTTCCAAATAATAATACAGTAATTTTATCGGCATATATTTGGGTGCAAAATGCTTATCATTCGTTAAATTCGCTCTGTTGGCTGAGTAGCGAAACGCAGACTTTATATTCCTTTTTCTTATGAAAAAAGCAATTGGCGATATTGAATATGTATCACTGTAAAACTCTTCATAATTTACTTTAGGAATTTCAAAAAAAGTGTCTTTATAAAGATTGGTGATATAATCAAGGCGTTCTCTGTCGCCAAAAGAGCAAAAAATAAGAAATAAAATATCTTTATTAGAGAATTTTATCAACTCTCTGTCAATATCGCAGATTCCAGAATACCTTTTGAAAAACTCTTTGAAATAAACAGATACATTTTTGTAGTTACAATAAATAGAGAGATAGTCTATTTCAGAATAAAATTTACACAGAAGGACTCTCGGGTTGTCGGGAGCGATTTTCATTGCTTCATTAAAGGTTTTGTAAGATTCTGATGTGCGTCCGCTTTTAAATTCTAAAATTCCTTTTTTCAGCAAGCTTTCAGCTGTTGCAAGACCATCTGCTGATATTTTAACAGTTGCCGTTTCATTTATCTGAATTTTTACTCCGCAATAACTGCAAAAGCCAACCTCACGGTTTTTATTCAATTCAATCCTTACACCGCATGCAGGACATTTCACAGAAATCAAAGACACAAAATCTCTCTCCTTTCGTCTTTTATTGCACCTATATAGGTGCATTTTAATTATATCAAGGAAATATAATAAAGTCAAGAACTTTGTTCTTAAATAAGTGCAGAGGAGACCTTATCTTGAATCCCGAAATCGAAAAGAAAGTTGGTGCAAACATCCGCACTCTGCGTGAAAAAGCCAACATAACGCAGGAACAGCTTTCTGCAAAACTACAAATCAAAGGCTGCGATATTACAAGAAGTGCTATTGCCAAAATTGAAGTTGGGCAAAGGCATTTATACCCCGATGAAATAATTTTAATTAAAGAGATTTTGAAAGTTTCTTTTGATGATATACTGTGTATTCAACCATAAGAGCAAAAACCGCAGAGCTTCGGCTTTGCGGTTATTTTTTTGTGAAATATTAAAGTGTATCTGCAATATCGAGGATAAGGCGTTCTGTCTTTTCCCATCCAAGGCAGGGGTCGGTGATTGATTTGCCATAAATGCCCTCGCCTATTTTCTGGCAGCCGTCCTCAATGTAGCTTTCAATCATAAAGCCTTTAACAAGGTTGTGTATATCGTTGCTGTATTTTCTATTTTGAAGAACCTCTTTTGCAATTCTTATCTGCTGAAGGTACTGCTTGCCTGAGTTTGCGTGGTTTGTGTCAATGATAACTGCGGGATTTTTAAGTCCGCTCTCGGCATAAACCTCGCTGAGGTTGATAAGGTCTTCGTAATGATAATTGGGGATTGCCTGACCGTGCTTATTCAGATAACCTCTGAGGATTGCGTGAGCGTAATCGTTGCCCTCTGACTGAACCTCCCAGCCTCTGTAAATGAATGTGTGCTTATGCTGAGCGGCAGTGATTGAATTCATCATAATTGAAATATCGCCGCCTGTGGGGTTTTTCATGCCAACAGGAACATTGACTCCGCTGGCTGTAAGGCGGTGCTGCTGATTTTCTACGCTTCTTGCACCAACCGCAACATATGCAAGCAGGTCATCAAGGTATCTGTGATTTTCGGGGTAAAGCATTTCGTCAGCGCAGGCAAGGCCTGTTTCTTTAACGGCGTTCATATGAAGCTCACGGATAGCAACAATGCCTTTGAACATATCAGGCTTCTGGTCGGGGTCGGGCTGGTGAAGCATACCCTTGTAGCCATCACCTGTTGTTCTTGGCTTATTGGTGTAAATTCTTGGAACAATGATAATTTTATCGGCAACCTTTTCCTGCACGGTGCGAAGTCGGCTGACATAATCAAGCACGCTGTCATCTCTATCAGCAGAGCAGGGTCCAATAATAAGCACAAACTTATCGCTTTCACCGCTGAAAACTTTCTTAAGCTCACAGATTCTTTCGTCAACATTCTTTTTTATCTCTGCGGTAATGGGGTACATTTCCTTAACTTCCTTGGGGATTGTAAGCTTTCTTTCAAAAATCATATTCATTTCCTCCTTATTTATCAAACAACGCTCTTCTTGCAGTTGAGCGAATCATTTTTTCTTTCATTTTTTCAGTGTCTTCTTCTTTGAGAATTTCATAAAATTCGTTAAATTCTCCCATAAATTTTTCCATCTGAGTTAGCAGTGCGTCTTTATTTAACAAGAAAAGCTCACTCCACATATTTTCGTTAATTCTTGCGATTCTTGTTAAATCTCTGAACGAGTCGCCTGTGTAATCCACAAGATGCTCACTTTTGGAGCAGGTCATAAGGCAAACGGCAATGCAATGGGTCAGCTGTGAAACAAATCCTATCATTTCGTCGTGAGCCTTTGGGGGCAGGGATGAAATTCTTGCAAAGCCGAGGGTTTCACCAATACCCTTGCAGATTTCAATGGCATCAAATGTATTGGAATCGGTGGGAACAATAATGTAGTTTGCCTGTTTGAAAATTTTATCATCACTGTTGCGCACACCGTAAACCTCTTTACCTGCCATTGGGTGAGCGGAAATAAACTCAACATCCTTGCGAAGCATTGACTGAATATCATAAACTATGCAGGATTTAACGCCCGTAACATCGGTTATAACAGCTCCGCTTTTAAAAAGGTGCTGATTTTTTTCAATCCATTCCTTAAACACATGAGGGTAAAGGGCAAAAACAACAATGTCTGCCTCCCCTATCAGCTTCGGGTCAATCTCTGTTGAGCCGTTATCAATAATGTTGTTCTGTAGGGCAAATTCGATTGAATCCTCGTTTGTGTCAATGGCACTGACCTTGTAGCCCTGTCTGTGAAGTCCCATAGCGTAGCTGCCGCCAATAAGACCCAGACCTACAATCAGTATTTTTAAATTTTTATCAAGCTTCATAATTTATTTTCACTCCTGCATTTTGTATAACCTTAAAGAAATCGGGCCAGCTTTTTCTGACCGCTTCGTACCCCTCAATAACACCGCCTGTGAACGAGAGAAGATATGCCATAGACATTACAATTCGGTGGTCATTGTGAACGCACAACGGCTCTTGAGGCTTGTGAAGATTACCGCCCTCAACTGTAACCACATTATCCCCTGCGGTGAGAACTGCGCCAAACTTTGAAAGCTCCTGAGCCATGGCAGAGATTCTGTCGCTCTCTTTGATTCTCAGCCTGTCTGTGCCTATGAACCTTGCTCCCCCGTGCTTTGCCGCAAATGAGAAAAGTATCGGTGCAAGGTCGGGGCAATCTGACAAATCAAGTGTGCAGAAGCCGTCTTTGATTTTTTTGAAATAATCTAAACAAATCTTATCGCCCTGCGTGCTGTTTTCGTTAAGTCCTGTGATGTTCACATCCGCTCCGCTCTCTTTAAAAGCGTAGATAAAAGCGGCATTTGACCAATCGCCCTCAACCGCTATATCAGCTGGCTTATAGCTTTGCGAGCCTGAAACGAAGATTGTGAAATCATCCTCAAATTCTGCGGTGATGCCAAAATTTTTCATAGCGTCAAGGGTCATGTCAACATAAGGTCGGCTTTCAAAGGGCGGGATGATTTTTATTATGCTGTCATTTTTTAAAAGTGGAAGTGCAAAAAGCAGACCGCTGATAAACTGGCTGCTGATGTTGCCTTTGACTTCAAAAATATCTGATTTCAAATTGTCGTCAAGGGTTATTTTTTTACCGTCATTAGTGATTGAAATGCCCTGCTTTTTGCAGATTTCCTCATACACTGTAAGCGGTCTTGAAAGGAGCCGACCACTGCCTGTAAGCTGAACCTTTTTGCCGCTTAAAAGGCAGATTGGAATGAAAAATCGAAGTGTGCTTCCACTCTCGTTACAATCAAGAATTTTTGTGCCAACAGCATCAAAGCTTTCAATGCCGTCTATTGTTACAGTGTCATTTTGGATTTTCACTTTGCATCCTATCGCCTCAAGGCAACGGAGCGTTGCAAGAATATCCTGCGAAAAGGCTACATTTTTTATAACGCTTCTGCCCTTTGAAAGACCTGCACAAATCAGTAATCTGTGCGATGCACTTTTGGAAGCAGGGGCGTTTATTGTGCCTTTTGGTGATGACTTTAAAATTTCAAGATTCATAATTCACCTCTCAATAAGAAAGTCGATTGCCTGCGTGTAGCCTGCAAATCCCTGACCCTTGATTGTCTTAACGCAGGCAAGGCGGATGTAGCTGATTTTTCTAAACTCCTCTCTTGTGTCTGGGTCAGAAATGTGAACCTCAACAGTGGGGATGCCAACGCTTTTAACAGCATCAAGAAGTGCAACGCTTGTGTGGGTGTATGCACCAGGGTTAATAACAATGCCGTCTGTATTGCCGTAAGCGGACTGGATTTTATCCACAAGGTCGCCCTCATGATTTGACTGATAAAATTCCACTTCTACCTGCTTTTTATCGCAGTGATTTTTTATCATTTCACACAAATCAGAATAGGAAGCGGAGCCGTAAATTGCAGGCTCTCTTATGCCAAGCATATTAAGATTCGGTCCGTTAATTACAAGAATTTTCATTGAAATGCTCCCTTTCTATTTCATTTGCAGTGTCTTGCGGTGAGGCGGTGATTTTTATAATTTTATCTGCTGTTGAGATGTATGTTTCGTATCGCTCTTCGTAGCGTTTTTTTATGGCTTCTTTTGACGAGGCGAGGGGTCTGTCATCTGTGGGGAGAAGCTCCTCCAAAGGTCTGTCAAGAAAATAAATTGTGCCGTTCATTTTAAGAGCATCTATGTTTTCTTTTTTAAGAATTGCACCGCCGCCTGTTGCAATAATAACTCCGCTTTTTTCGCTGAATTTTTTTATAATTTCTGTTTCAATTTCTCTGAATTTTTCTTCACCGAAACGCTCAAAAATTTTGCTGATTTCCATACCGGAAAACTTCACAATTTCTGCGTCAGTATCAATGAAATATCTGCAAAGTTTTCGTGCTAAAATTTTGCCTGTTGTGCTCTTGCCACTGCAAGGCATTCCTGTTAAAACAATGTTCTTTTTTTCTGACAAAACCTCAGAAAAAATTCTGTCTGTTAAGGATGAATCCGCTTCTTTTTCTGTGAAAAATTCATATGCTTTAACCGCCTGCGCAACGAGCATATAAAGCCCGCATTCGGCAGGGATTTTTTTCTCTTTTGCGGTGGAAACAAGGAGCGTATTAAGGGGATTATACACAGCATCAATTACGCCTGAAAGGTTAGTGAATTTTTCTAAATCCACAGGCGATTCAAATATATGCGGAAACATACCAACGGGAGTGGTGTTGATTAAAATATCTGCGTCTGTGTGGCACTTATAAAGCTCCTCATAAGTTGCACTGTTTTCGTTACCTGTTCGGCTGACACGAACAGTTTCTTTTGCGCCTAAAGATTCGGCAACTGCAAAAGAAGTTTTTGATGTTCCGCCAGAGCCGAGGATAACAACTTTTTTATTTTTAAGTGAAATATTGTTGCGCTCAATGAGAGCCGTCATGCCGTAAAAATCTGTGTTATAGCCGTAAAGCTTGCCGTTTTTGTTGACGATTGTATTCACTGCGCCAATTGCCTTTGCCGTTTCGCTTATCTCGTCAAGGTAGGGAATTACCGTTTCTTTATAGGGAATTGTTACATTTATGGCTTTGAAATCGTGCTTTTTCATAAATTTGTGGACTTCCTGCTCCGAAAGCTCCACAAGAGAATATGAATATTCGCCGATTTTTTCGTGAATTATTTTTGAAAATGAGTGGGGAAGTTTCTTGCCGATACAGCCGTATTCCATATTCATCCCTCCGTTTTAAGGTAATCTGTGCCGAAGCGACTTGCCAACATATCTGCCACCGCAAGAGCTGTTATTGATGTCTGCACCACTGCGGCTCTGTGAACAATGCAGGGGTCGTGCCTGCCTTTAAGCTGTAAGGTTGTATTTTTTTCTTCAACAAAATTTATTGTATTTTGCTCTTTAAAAATTGACGGTGTCGGCTTAATTGCCGTTCTGAAAATCACTGGCATTCCGTTTGAAATTCCGCCGTTGATTCCGCCGTTATTATTTGTTTCTGTTATAACTTTTTTGCCGTCATATTTTATGGGATCATTTGCCTTTGAGCCTTTCATATCTGCAATAGAAAAGCCTGCACCAAACTCGATTCCTTTAACGGCAGGGATTGAAAAAATCCCGTGAGAAATTGTGCTTTCAAGTGAATCAAACCACGGCTCGCCAACACCTGCGGGAAGCCCTGCGACGGCTGTTTCAAGTATGCCTCCAACGCTGTCGCCATCCTCTGCGGCGGCGGTGATTTTTTCTTTCATTTCTGATGCAGTTTTCTCTGAAAAAACTGCGAAAATTTTATCGTCAAGAAATGCTAAATCTTCCGCTAAATTTTCAAAATTTCTGTCCTCAATTCCTGCACATTTTTTGATGTGAGTTCCAATTAAAATTCCTTTATTTTTCAGTGCGTCAAGGACGATTGCACCAGCGGCAACAATGGGAGCTGTGAGCCTGCCGCTGAAATGACCGCCGCCACGAAAATCCTCAAAGCCGTTATATTTTGTGAAGCCTGTGTAATCTGCATGACCAGGTCGGGCGGCTGAACGCTCATAATCTCCGCTTCTTGTATTTTTATTTTTTATGATAATTGTAAGAGGTGTACCTGTGGTGAAAGAGTTAAAAACTCCGCTGATGATTTCAGCCTTGTCCTCCTCCTGCCTGCCTGTTGAAATTTTGCCGTAGGCTCTGCGCTTATCCATCTGCTTTGCAATAAAATTTTCGTCAACCTTTATGCCAGGGGCAAGTCCGTCAACAACTGCACCGATTGCTGTGCCGTGGCTTTCGCCAAAAAGGGTTATTGAAAGTGAATTTCCAAATGTATTTTTCACCCTTATCCCTCCCTGATTATCATAAGTTTTTGTTTAAGCTCTTCGGCTGTCATTTTTTTGATTTCACAGGTGCCAACCTCTTCCACAACAATTGCGTTAATTGCGCCTGCACCAGATTTTTTATCGTGCATAACTGCGTTCATTGCGGTGTCAACATCAAAAGAAGTTGATGTTTTAAGGTTAAGCTTCTGAAGCACAGGTATGAGCCTTGCCCTTACATTTTCACTGCACATTGGGAGCATCCCCATTGCAATACATTCGCCGTGATAAAGTCCGTTCAGCTCCTCTTCACTTTCAATGCCATGACCGAGGGTATGACCGAAATTAAGAATCATACGAAGTCCTGCTTCTTTTTCGTCCTGCTCAACAACTTTGCGTTTGATTTCAACAGAGCGGAAAAGAATATCGTCAATATTTTCGAGGATGTTTTTTTCTTCAAAAGCTTTAAAAAGCTCGGCGTCAGAAGTAAGGCTCATTTTAACGGCTTCTGCAAGTCCGTTTGAAATCTGACGGGGCGGAAG
The DNA here is from genome assembly GCA_045598085.1 of Acutalibacteraceae bacterium. Lineage (GTDB taxonomy): Bacteria > Bacillota > Clostridia > Oscillospirales > Acutalibacteraceae > CAG-488. The sequence continues at coordinate 32,547 of JAZLLI010000013.1, read as the reverse complement.
CGTTGAGAGAACATCGGGGTCAATGACAACCATTTTGGGCTGATGAAATGCACCGATGGGATTTTTTATGCCGTCAAGATTCACTGCTGTTTTGCCGCCAACCGAGGAATCCACCTGTGAAAGAACCGTTGTGGGGAAGTTGTAAAAGCTTATGCCCCTCATATAGCAGGCTGAAACGAAGCCTGACAAATCGCCAACAACACCGCCGCCGCAGGCAACAACGCTGTCTTTTCTTGTGAAATTATTCTGGAGCATAAATGAGAGAATTTTGCCGAAGCAATCAAGGCTTTTGCTCCCCTCGCCCTGCGGAACAGTGTATATAAAAGCATTCTCAAACTGAGATGCGATTTTTTGTGAATACTCCTGCGGAACGCCGTCATCTGTTACCACAAGCACCTTGCCTTTTATGCCTGTAAGGGAGCTGAAACTTTTAATTGCCCCACGCTCGATTATAATATCATAGCTGTTTTCGCCAAGTTCAACACGAGTTTTCATTTTTTCACCTGCTTTATATTATTTTTTCGTATTCATAACTGCCTGACACCTTTAATGTTTCACAGCAGGCAGACAACTCTTTTATCATTTTTTGGCTTTCATCTCCGTGGTGGTCGCCATCTGCCTCAACATAGAAATAATATTGCCACGGAATATTTTTAACAGGACGGCTGCGAAGCACTCTCATATTAAAGCCGTGAGCGCAGATAACATTGACCGCCTTTGCAAGTGCGCCAACCTCATCATTAACTGTAAAAACAAGAATGAATTTTTCGCCTTTTTCGCTTTTTTCGTTTTTATTTTTTGTGAAAACTGCAAACCTTGTGGTATTCACTGCACTTTCGTTGATACCGAAGTCGATAATCTGAAGTCCGTAAAGCTCTGCTGTTTCTTTGCCTGCAATGGCGGCAAGGGATTTATCGTTAAGCTCTGCCACGCTTTTGGCTGCAATTGCGGTATTCACTGCGGTTACGCTTTCATAACCGTGAGCTTTGATATAGCCTGCGCACTGCATAAGTGCCTGCGGGTGGCTGATAACTTTTTTAATATCAGATTTAGTTGCACCTTTTACGCCAACAAGATTTTGCTTAACTGACATATCATAAACTCCGCTGACAGAAAGTGAACCCTCAAACACAAGGTCGATTACCTGACCGACTTCGCCAGCATAGCTGTTTTCAATAGGAAGAACGCAACAATCACATTCGCCGTTTTCAACTGCATTGTAACAGGCTTGGAAATCGCCGTAAGCACATAATCTGCCATAGGGGAAAATCTTTTGGGCGGCAATGTGGGCAAATGCACCCTCGATACCGCAATAGGCAACCTTCATACCATAAAGAAGAGTTTCCTGATATTTTTTTGAAACATCCATAAGAGAAGTGAGAAGAGTTGAAAAATGCCCTTTAAGGTTTTCGTTTTTTATTCGTGCAACATTCTTTTCAATAACAGCCTTTTCACGCTCCGCATCAAAAACGGGAAGTCCGTGCTCAGACTTAAACTTTGCAACTGTTTCAACCGCCTTCATTCGTTCCTCAAAAAGGCGGGCGATCTCTTTATCCGCACCATCGATTATCTGCCTTGCTCTTTCAAGCTCTGTCATAAAAGCACCTCCAAAAAATAAAAAACCACCGCTTAAACTGAAATAAGCGGTGGAAAAATAAACATTATATAAAACTACTCAGCTTCACATATAATGCCACAATCCATCGCCATATTAAAATAAAAATAATAAGAATTTTTAAACATTATATGTACTTCCTTTCGTTAAATTATGTAGTCATACTACCACTAAAAAGGCAAGTTGTCAAGCGTTAGAGCGTTTTAATAAAGCGGATTTTGCTATTTTGTTGATATGCACAGGTAAAAGCTCCGATTTTCAAAAAAATACGGCTGATTTCACACAAATTCTTTGAAAAACCTTGACATTATTTTCACAACATATAAAATATACTTGTGTTATTTTTTGAAAGGAAGAAGTTTATGGGTAATATTATCGCTATGGGCGGTGGATTTGGCGACAGAGATGACGCCATTGAACTTGCAAAATTAGTTATGAAGCTTTCGGGCAAAGAGCATCCTAAATTTTTGCTTATCCCCACAACAAGCTATGACTTTGCAGACGGCGGAGATGTTTCCGTTTATGCAAAGATGGGGTGCGAAATTGATGTGCTTTATCTGACCCACGCATACATGACAGAGGAAATTGTTGCAGAGAAAATCCGCAATGCGGACATTATAAAAGTCCCCGGCGGAGATTTGAAATTCTGCATGGATACATGGAAAAAGACAAATGCGGTCAAATACCTTAAAGAGGCATTTGATGACGGCAAGGTGCTTTTCGGTTCATCATCTGGCAGTATGTGCTGGTTTAATGAGGGATTTGACGACTGTGCACCCGAAAGTGCGTTTATGTTTGTTGATTCTTTAGGGCTTCTCCCCTACTGCAACTGCCCACATTATGAAACAGGCTACTGGCAGGAGTTTAACAATTATGTTGACAAGGCAAAATACTCTGCAATTGCCTGCGAAAATGAAACAGCAATATGCTTTATTGACGGCAAGTGGTCGGTTATGGTATCTTCTGCAAGACCTGACGGCAGAGTATGGTTCTTTGACAAGGAGGATAATTTTAAGAGATATGACCTTACACAGCATCCAGAGATATTGGAGAGGCTGTAAGAATTTACAATTTAATAGCGTTTTTTAAGCGTAGGATTCATGTGAACAGGAGTAAAAAATATACTTTAGTTGGCTATAATAATAGAATTTTTGTTTGGCAAATTGTGGACTTAAAATGTTCACAAGGATTTCTGCCCTCCTTGTGTAAAGGAGGGTGGCTCACATAGTGAGTCGGGAGGATTGTTTTGTTTGAATTTCACTATTTTGTAACGGTAAGAAACAATCCCTCAGTCTTTTTGCAGTGGCAAAAAGCCAGCTCCCTTTACACAAGGGAGCCGATTGAAAAGGTACCGCCCTTTAATAAGGAGAGATTTTTATAGACAGAAAGCACAACAAGAATAATGTTGGTCTGGCAAAGCATTTAAGAAAAAATATGACAAAAGAAGAGCGACACTTATGGTATGACTTTCTCCGTGATTATCGTCCTCGCTTTTTAAGGCAAAAAATTCTTGGAAAGTACATTGTAGATTTTTATTGTGCTCAGGCAAATCTTGTTGTGGAGCTTGACGGTTCTCAACACTTTGAGCAAAAAGAGATTATAAGGGATAATGAAAGAACCGAATATTTAAAGCAGTTTGGTGTTTCAATTATAAGAATTCCAAACAACGAAGTAAATGAAAATTTTTCGGGCGTTTGTGAATACATAAATAATTATGTTACTCAACAGCTTTTATATAACAAATAAGCAGACTTTTGGGCAAAGCATCGCCCTCCTTGTGTAAAGGAGGGTGGCTCACAAAGTGAGTCGGGAGGATTGTTCGTTTAAAAATTTAACTGATATTTATTTTTCAACAGACAATCCCTCAGTCAAGGGGCGATAAAGAATAGTGCTGATTTTAGCATAGATTGCCACGGTTGCTTTGCAACCTCGAAATGACAAATTCAGAGTGAAGTGCAAATCAGATTCGGGTGCGGGTTTCCCGCCCGAAATTTTTCATTATTCAACATTTATTATTCATTTGAATTGTGGATTGCCACGGCTTCTAAAAAGCCTCGCAATGACACACAACTTTGGTTTTTATTTATTGAAAATATATATTGGAGGTACATTATGGCAAAATGGGATGTAGTTGTAATCGGTGCTGGTAATGGCGGTCTTTCCGCTGCGGTAACTTTTGCAAAAGCAGGCAAAAAAGTGCTTATCCTTGAAAAGCACAATGTTCCCGGTGGTTATGCAACCAGCTTCAAGAGAGGCAGATTTGAATTTGAAGCTTCTCTTCACGAGTTAAGCTCTTACGGTTGCGTTCCCGGTGCGGGCAATGTAAGAAAAATCTTTGAGGAACTGGGTGTTCATGACAAAATCGAGTGGAGCAGAATCCCCGATGCTTACAGAATGATTACACTTTCTGACCCTGACAAGATTGATGCAATTATGCCTTTCGGCGTTTCAAATTTCATTGACAAGATGGAATATTATGTTCCCGGTTCAAGAAAGAAAATGGAGCAGATTTTTGACCTTTGCGAGCGTCTTACAAAAACAGGCGAATTCTTTGGCAACATCAGCTCTATCAACAAAGACCTTGTAAGCGAGGTTCTTGACGAGCATATGGACTTTGTTCGTGTTGCTCCTTATTCAGCAAACGAAATTCTTAAAGCTGTTGGTCTGCCCAAAAAGGCAAAGGACATTTTCAATGCTTACTGGTGCTATCTTGGTGTTGACTGCGACACTATCAACGCTATCCACTACCTTGGTCTTATTGACCGTTACATAAACTACGGTGCAGTTTGCGCAAAAGGCAGAAGCCATGAGCTCAGCTGTGCTTTTCAGGAAAGATTTGAGGAGCTTGGCGGCACAATCTATTTCAACAGCTTCGTTGATAAAATCGTTATTAAAGACGGCAAGGCTGTTGGCGTTCAGGTTAAGGGCAGAGATGAGATTGAATACGCTGACACTATCCTCTGCAACGCTGCACCTCACAACGCAGTTGCAAAGATGATTGACCCCAAAGACCTGCCAGAAGTTGCAGTTCGTCAGACAAATGCCCGCAAATTTGCAGGCAGAGGCTTCACAATGTTCTTAGGTCTTGATAAATCCCCCGAAGAGCTTGGCATCACAGAGCATTGCTACATGATTTATGACACTGCAAACACTGTTCAGCAGGTTAAGAGCATGGAAACAATTGAGGGCAACAATGCACAGGCTACATGCTGCCTTAACAACGCTGTTCCGGGCTGCTCACCAGAGGGCACAACAATTCTTTATTTCACAACCCTTTACACAGCAGACTGCTGGAGCGAGGTTGACGAGAGAGATTATGTTAAAACAAAACAGTATGTTGCCAACAAGATGATTGACAACTTTGAAAAAGCTACAGGCACAAAAATCCGTGATAGCATTGAAGAGATTGAAATTGCTACACCTGCAACATATGCACGCTATGCAGATGCTCCTCAGGGCACAATCTATGGCTACAACGCAGAGAAGTGGGACGGCATTGTTCAGCGCCTTCTTATGCCTGCATCTGATGATTTCATTCCCAATCTTTATTTTGCAGGCGGTTATTGCGCACAGGGTCTTGGTTTCGGTTCATCATACACAAACGGCTACCAGACAGCAAAGAGAGTTATGAAGAAACAGCAGAAGGAGGCGGCAAAAGCATGAGCAAGCAGAAATTTATTGTAAAATCAAACTTTAAAGATATAAAGAACTTTGCAAAGCTTATTCCACAGAGAAAAGCTATGCTTAAAAGCGGCTCGGCTTCACCCGTGCCCAAAACTTACCCAATCAACGAGCTTGCCAAGCTCAACCACCCAGGTAAGATGAATCTTGTAATTGACGAGATTATTGAACATTCACCTGACATGAAGAGCTTTATCTTCAAATCAGCAGACGGCAAAAAGCTTGCTCCTTTCCGTGCAGGTCAGTACCTTACACTGAAGCTCAAAATCGGTTCAAGTATTGTTACAAGACCTTATTCAATCGCTTCAACACCCAACAATGCAAGAGATGGCTTCTACAACCTTACAATCAAGCGTGTTCCAGACGGATTTGTTTCTGGCTACATTCTTGACAACTTCAAGGTTGGCGACCGCATTGAGGCATATTCACCAGAGGGAACTTTCGTTTATGAGCCTATCCGTGATGCTAAAACAATCATCGGCATTGCAGGCGGCAGCGGTATCACTCCCTTTGTTTCACTTGCAGGCTCAATTGATGACGGCACTTGCGATGCAAACCTTGTGCTTCTTTATGGTGCAAGAACAGCTGATGACCTTGTATTCAAAAAAGAACTTGACGATTTTGCAATCAACGAAAAAATCAAGGTTGTTTATGTTCTTTCTGATTCTGACGAAGAGGGCTACGAAAAGGGCTTTATTAACGCAGACATCATTAAGAAATACGCTCCCGAGGGTGAGGACTACAGTATTTTTCTTTGCGGTCCTAAGGCAATGTATAACTTTGCAGGCAAAGAGATTGAAAAGCTTGGCATAAGAAAGAAATTTGTTCGCTTTGAGCTTTTCTCATCTGCTACAAAGGCAACTGAGATTCCCGGATTCCCAATGGAAAAGGACGGAGAGAAATTCAACCTTACAGTTAAGCAGTTTGCTTCACAGAAGGTTATTGAGTGCGTTGCAAACGAGAGCATTCTTGTTGCTCTTGAAAGAGCAGGCATTGAATCCCCTGCACGCTGCCGCAGCGGCGAATGTGGATTCTGCCGTTCAAAGCTTGTTAGCGGTGAAGTTTTCATCCCTTCAAACACAGACGGCAGACGACTTGCTGATATTAAATTCGGCTACATTCACCCCTGCTCAACATATCCTATGTCTGACATCACAATCAAGATTGACTAATCTGTTGGACTGATACATAAGATTAACGGCTATGAGTTTTTGTGCTCATAGCCGTTTTTGTGCCTTTCGAGGGATGTAATGTCGTGCTTTTTTGCACGAATGAATAATGAATAATGAAGTCGCTTCGCTAATGAATAATTGTGGGCGGGACACCCGCACCCGTTTAAAGTAATAAGTTGTAGTGAATAGTGAAGAGGTGAAAATTGCACCGAGTCAAAACAATGTCATTGCGAGGCTTCGCAGAAGCCGTGGCAATCTATTCTTAATGTAAGTACTTTTCAAATTTGATTCACGGGATGTCGGGGACGTGTTACCCCCACCGTCAAAATCAAAGATTTTGCCACCTCCCCCAAGGGAGGCTTTATATCGCCAAATTCTGATTTGTTAATGCACAGCTTCGTCCGTATTTTTTTCACAGCTTTTTTGTAATTCAAACTGCCGCAAGTATATGCAGGTTGCGGATGTAGTTGTCTGAAATTTTATCATTAAGCGAATATGCGTGCTTCTCCAAATCTCCGCAAGTGGCTTCTGAAAGTCCACGCTCCTTTAATTCAGAAATTAAATTATATGCAATTTCTTCGATTGTGTTGTATTTTTCTTTTGTAACCGATGCATCACGGTTATCGCCAAAAAGGAGAAAAGACAGCTTCTCTGCCAGCTCCTCTGCTCCCCAAAGCTGTCGGAGGGCACGAAAGCTCCATTTATAATATGGCATATATCTTTCGTGCAAAAGAAATGTTGCTTTCATTGCAGCATTAACAAATTCATTGCAGGCAAGCTGTGCCGCTTCTGCTTCACCGTGGCTGAGGCAACGCATAAAATTATACTGCCCCGACTGACCCATTAAAAGCAAATTCCCTGCAAGTCTTTTATATCGCACATCCTCGGGCATTTCGGTGAGGTATTCTCTGATAGCGGTAACTTCGCCGTAATTATCAAAAAAGATTTCACCGTTGACCACCTCTGCCAGTGCATAGTCGGGAAGCGTTAACCATTGCTGAATGGTAAGATTGCCGTCAGCAGAGCCTACCGCCTTTAAATAATAATCAGCGGTGCGGATAACTCCGTTTCTGTTTCCGCCAACAGGCGAAACGATCTGACGGCTGACGCCCATATATTCTTTCGGGAGCTTCGCATATGCCCTTTCAAGGAGAAATGCTTTTCTGCGGTCAACAACCGTTTCATCTGGGAGAAAAATGCAAAATCCCGGCTCAAAATCGTGGTCTTTTGAAATTTCATCATCAAAGCCGTAATGCTCAGACCCGCTGCCTGTGAAGCCAACGGCAATAAACGGCAGAATATCTGCAAATTCGTTTTCAAGCATCGGCTTGCCGTATTCCTCAAAATACCCGTGGGAAAGCTCAAGCCCTTTCATAAATTTCCCTCGCTCTCTGTTCAAGTTCGTTTTGGAGAAAGAAATAGCCGTAATAGCCAAAAACAGGTGCGCATTTTTCGCAGACAAAGGCATAGTAGCCATCCCTCGGCAAGCTCTCTGTGTTCAGAAGCTCCTCCGCTTTGTTGACATATGCGTTTATCTGCTCCTCACCATCCTCAAAGCCTTTTTCAGTCGAAACAAGGTCCGCAAGATTGAGATATGTTATAGCTGTTTCAAGCTCGCCGTTTTTCTGACGGCTCATAATCTCAACAGCTTTAAAATAAAGCTCCTCCGCCTGACGAAAAATGTGAAGCTCTGCAAGAGCCAACGCCATATTATTGTAAAGTCCACCCAGCCTGCTGTCAAAGGGGTCAAGGAGATTTTCATAAATCCCTTGTGCCTTTTTATAAAGTGAAAGTGCCTTTTCTGTTTTTTCAAAAGCTTTGTAGCCTGTGGCGGCATTCACAAGGGTTGTGCCGAATGTAATAGTATCTTCAATTTCCATTTTATCTGCAAGGGAAAGTGCATTTTCAATTGCCTCAATACACTCATGCTCACTGCCGATTTTGCGATAAAGCCCTATCTGCTCATTAAGTACGGTCAGAAGTCCCCTGTTATCGCAACCCGTCCTCGCTTCCTCTGCCCAATAACGCAAATGCCGCTGTGCTGACAGGTAATCGTTGCGGTCAAGGTAGCCGTCCAGCTTCTTTATTACACGGTCAACGGGGATACGCACCTTTTCTTGGTGCATATTAAATGGACAGCAAGGCTCTTCGTAGTCTTCTTTTTTTATGTAATTTATCATTCTATCACTTCTTTGAAATTTAATGAACATATCTTACGATAATACTATAGAAAAATCAACAAAAATAGCCGAAAAGATTATCTTCACGGCTATTGTTTAATTTAATTTTTAATCTGCTTTTTCTTGAATCCGTAAAATGCGATGCCAAGGAACAGCGCAATATGAACAGCCACAATCACAGCACCTAAATAAGGATTAAACTGTAGCCTTGCCGACTCTCCGCCGAAAACTTCATTTATCATCGAGAAATTATCGTATGAGAAATTGACAACGGAATTGCCCATATAGCGGGACAAATCAAGATAAGGCAAAACTGTATAGGTGAGAAGTCCTTTGAAGTTAACATTCAATTCGGCACTCATCATCATAACAGGATATGTCAGGCACATTGCGCCCGAACCTGCGGCAATTGCAAAAATTCCGCCCTTATTGAAAAGTGTTGAAATCATAAATACGCCTGCAACAATCACAAGTGATGAGAAAAGCTTAACAGCTGTTTTCCCTGCTACAAAAAGAAGTGTGGAGATTTCTGCCACCTTTCCGTCTTTCATAAGCAGATACGGAACGGAGAAATCCTTGTTGCCGTGCAATGCGTTATCAAGCAACATAAGAATTGCTGTAACAGCCACAGCAGAAACAACGCCATAGAATATAACTGTCAAGAGCTTTGAAAGGAGAATTTTGCCCCTGCTTTTTGGTCTTATAAGCAGAAGTCTGATTGAGCCTGAGGAATACTCATTAAACATTGTTGTGCCTGCAATGACAACCATTAAAATGCACACAAGGTACATCACTGCGTTCACATCATCCATAAAGTTAAGCCTTGCAGAGTCTTCCATTTCCTCTGGAAGCGGAACATTATTTTCTAAAGAATATTTTGTAATAGCGATGGTATCATCTACTGTCTTTTTAGATTTTTCCAAACGCTCGGCATATTCTTCATAAGATTTGAAAGATAATCTTTCACTGCCTTTGCTAAATTCGCTCTTTGGCATAATTACATAGTTTGCATAAGAGTCTGCGATGCAATTGATAATATCGGCTACGGTTTTATACTGCCACGAGCCGTACTCAACATTGTTATCATAAACAAATTTTGCACCCCACAGTGCAAGCTCCATAGCGTCAAGCTGTGCCTTTGCCATATCAAGCTCGTACTTTTTCTTTTCATTTTCGGGGGATGTTGAAAGTGCTTTCTCGGCATTTGTTACAGCCGTTTTGGCGGTGTTGTAATCAATCTGTCGGTTATCAAGCTTATTTTTATAAAAATCTTTTACATCTGCTGTGAGAATAAAATCTTTGCACTGCTCAATCATTTTGTCCGCTTCTTTGAGCTTTGCTTCAACCTCGTCATCGCTAAGGTCAAAGATGCTTTTGTAATTATCTTCGGTTGACATTGCGGTGGCTGTCTTTTGGTCAAAGGTCATTTCAGCATTCAGCTCTTCATACATAAAGAAGTTTTCAACTTCATTTTTATCAATGCCCTGCTTTTTAAGCTCAAGGGCGGTTTTGTGCATTAAGAGATTTTGCAAGGTTGTGAAATATTCGTCATATCGCCAATCGCCATATTCATCAATTTTATTATCTGCAAAGAATTTTTCAGTTTCTTTTCCTGTTTCGTAATACGCCTTGCCGACCTTTGATGGCTCATCGGCAATTATGCTGTCATAATCATTTGGAACACGCTCAGTTTCAATGCTTCTGATAGCATATGCCCCAACAGGCAAAAGAATACACACAATAAGAATAAAGCACAGTGCAACTCTGATAAAGCCCGATTTGCCTGTTTTGATTATTTCGTTTTTAATAAGTCCTGTCATACGCCGACACCTCCCTTTACATTATGAGATGTTGTTTCCATATAAGCCTCTTCAAGGGTTTTCTGCTTTGGAACAAGGGCATAAATGCAAACACCGCTTTCAACTGCGGATTTCACAAAGGCAGGAATTTCGCTCTTTTTGCAGGTGAACACAAACCTGCCGTTATCACGGATTTCAAAAGCAATATTGTTTGCCTTTAAAAACTCCTCTGCGCCATCAAGTTCCGCTTCGTATTCGTTCATTTCTTCGTCTGAAACGGTGCGGATTTCATTCATCGTTTTGATGTCAACAAGTCTGCCACGGTCAAGGATGCCAATGCGGTCGCACATTAAATCAAGCTCTGCCAGCATATGGCTGGAAACAAGGACAGCGGATTTTTCATTTCGTGTGATGTTAAAGAAAATCTCACGGAGCTGTTTTATTCCGTCAGGGTCAAGACCGTTGGTTGGTTCGTCAAGCACAAGAAGCTTTGGCTTATGGAGAATAGCCTGCGCAATGCCAAGACGCTGACGCATACCGAGGGAATATTTTGATATTTTATCGTTGATTCTGCCCTCCAGACCAACGATTTTCACAACCTCATCAATGCGTTCTTTGGTGATATTTTTATACATACGGGCGTACTGCATAAGATTCTCACGACCAGTAAGATTTTTATACATTTCGGGGTTTTCGATAATGCCGCCCACATTTGCAATAGCGTTTTCAAAATCATTTTTAACATCACAGCCACAGATAGAAATCTGCCCCTCGTCAATTTTGAGAAGTCCGAGAATCATTTTGATTGTGGTGGTTTTGCCCGAGCCGTTTGGACCGAGAAAGCCAAAAATTTCGCCCTCATCCACAGTGAAAGAAATGGAATCAAGAACGTTCTTTTTGCCGAAAGATTTGCTGATGTTTTTTATTTCAAGTACACTTGCCAAAAGTATCCCTCCTTTTAGTTTGTAAAGCTATTGTATCAGAAAAAATTGTGTTTTTCTATATAAAACAGAAATCTTTACAAATTCTTTATAATTGGAAAAAATGCGTGCAGTAGGTGGAAAGATTATCAATGAAGTGCAACATATAAAAAAGCTGCTGCATTGAGTTATGCAACAGCTTTAAATTTATGAAATTTTAACTAATCAGTCGTTTTTCTGCTGATATGTGCTCAGGAAGTCGCCAATATCTCTCATAGCCTGTGCCATTTCTTCGGGTTCGGGGAGCATTACGATTCTGAAATGGTCGGGTGTGTGCCAGTCAAAGCCTGAACCGGGAACAATGAAAATGTGCTTCTCATGAAGAAGGTCAAATGCAAACTTCTTATCGTTTGTGATGTTGAATTTCTTAACATCAAGCTTGGGGAATACATAGAAAGCACCCTGATTCTTAACGCAGGTAAGACCGTCAATCTTCTCAATCTCTCTCATTGTGGCTTCTCTCTGCTCATAAAGTCTGCCGCCGGGAACGAGCATAGCCTGTGTGCTTGCGTTATCCTCAAGAGCAGCAGGGATAACAAGCTGTGTAAGTGTGTTGGGGCAAAGACGCATAGCAGCCATCTGGAAGATACCCTCAACAAAATCGTCAGCCTTGCCCTTGTAACCGCTAATGCACATCCAGCCGCAGCGGAAACCGCAGATAATGTGTGATTTTGAAAGACCGTTCATTGTGATTACCATTCTGTCGGGAGCAAGAGCAGCTGTTGAGTAATGCTCAACGCCGTCCATAACAAGTCGGTCATAAATTTCATCAGAGAAAATAAGAAGGTCGTTCTGTCTTGCAACCTCGATAATATCCTCAAGAACCTCTTTGGGGTAAATTGTACCAGTGGGGTTGTTGGGGTTGATGATAACGATAGCTCTTGTTTTGTCAGAAACCTTGCTCTTGATGTCGTCAATGTCGGGGTACCAGTTGTTCTCTTCGTTGCAGGTGTAGAAAACGGGCTTGCCGCCTGCAATGTATGTTGAGTTTGACCACAGAGAGTAGCTGGGTGAGGGCATAAGAACTTCGTCGCCCTTGTTAAGAAGAGCTAAAAGAGCCATAAGAACAAGCTCACTAACGCCGTTACCGATGTAAATATCGTCAGGTGTGATGTCCTGAACACCCTTGCTCTTGTGATAGTTGCAGATAGATTCACGAGCGTCGGGCATACCTTTAAGGTCGCAGTAAGCAACGGCTCTGTCTGCATTGTTAAGCAGAGCAGTCTTAACGCTGTCGGGCATACCGAAGCCGAATGTAGCGGGGTTGCCTGTGTTAAGGCGAAGAACCTTAATGCCTTCTTTGAGCATTCTCTGGCTCTCAATGTAGAGAGGACCTCTGATGTCAGAGTGAACGGGCATTAAATTTTCAGATCTTGTGATGTTCATTTGAAACACTCCTTACAAAATAATGATAAAAAATATTACGCCTAACAATATAACATCTTTAGCACGGTAAATCAAGAAAAAGTTGAATATTTTTGAAAAAAACTAAACAAAACAAAAAAGCTCAGGCTTTCGCCTGAGCTTGGCAGCGGATCCAGGATTCGAACCCAGACAAACAGAGTCAGAGTCTGCTGTGCTACCATTACACAAATCCGCTTCGCAATTGCAAGAGTTATTCTACCACAAAAATTCAAAAAGTCAATAGGAAAATGCAATTTTTTTTAAATTTTTTCAAATTTTTTAATTTCTGCCAACAGTCGGCTATTTGCACAGCAAAAACAGCTCCCTTTACGCAAGAGAGCTGTAGATTATTAAGAACACTTATTTTCTATAAATTGACACGGAATCAATCAAGTACTGAGTTTTGTAATCGTGGTCAAAGGGAATTTCATCGGGTACACACAGGGAAATCAAAAGCTGTTCCTCTGCATGAGAAACGGCTGTGGAGGTGCGTGCAGTTTCAACGCCGTTTACATAGAAAATATATTCGTCCTCTGTCCAGAGAAGTCCGTAGGTATTATATGTATTATAAATATCGTTGGCATAATATGTGCCAAGACCAACTTTGTCGATATTTTCAACATCGTCATCGCCGCCGTTATACCACACTGTCTGTGTTACGCAGTTCTGATTTTTCTTTAAGCGGTAGTTGTTTGTGCCCATTGCTTCAAAAATATCAATTTCAGCTCCGCCAACTCCGCCTGCTGATTTTTCGTGGTCATATGAATTATGGGACTGGAACCAGAATGCACTCCAGAAGCCTTTACCGCTGTTGCACTTGCATTTGATTTCAAAATATCCGCCATAGGTCTGCCATTCTTTAAGAGCAACCTCGGCTGAATACCAGCCCTCGCCCAAAACACCGTCTTTGAGATACTCTGCGGTGATAATTAGATTGCCGTTTTCAACCTTAACCTGACTTGGAGCGGCAAAACCGCTTCTTTCGGGATATGTGCCTCTCACCTGCCACAAATCCTCGTTAAGGCTGTCCCCGTCAAAATCATCATAGAGAACTCTTGTGTAGCCTGTGAGGTCGATTTTTTCGCCAACGGCAGGCTGTGGAGTTTTAAAAACTGCCGCTGTAAAAAGCTCAACTGCTGCAAGTAGCGAAGCTAATATTCTTTTTGGTGCAAGGCCGTCTGCAAAGAAATTCTTTAAGAGAAGCAAAAGATTATCAAAGGCATGGCGTTGATAAAATGGCCAGCCAAATAAATCATACATTTTCTCTAACATAAAAACATCCTTTCAACATTATTTGTTTTTATTTTAACAGATGTGTGGGTTTTGTCAACTCTATTGTAAAAAACAGCCAAACAAAACAAACCATTTATTGACAAGAGATTTATTCATATGATATAATCGCCTGGACAGAATAAATCTGAGGGATTGCGCTGTGCAATCTGTATCTGCACGAGGTGTAGCAAATGAGTTTTATTAAAAGAGCTTTTGATGTTGTTTTCAGCTTTATTGTGCTGATTATTTTGCTGATTCCATTTGGAATTATCAGCCTTGTTTCAATTGCTGTGCAGGGCAAACCTGTTTTTATTTCACAAAAAAGATATGGCAAAGACGGCAAGATTTTTAACATCTATAAATTCAGAACAATGAAAAAAGATTCGCCCGTTATGGCATCTAACGATATTGACGATGCTTACATCACAACATGGGGCAAGATTCTTAGAAAGACAAGTGTTGATGAGCTTCCTCAGCTTCTGAATGTGCTTAAAGGCGATATGAGCCTTATTGGCCCCCGTCCGCTGATTCTTGAAGAGGACGAAATCCACAAGCTGAGACAAGAAAACGGCATTTACAAGGTTCGCCCCGGCATCACAGGTTGGGCGCAGATTAACGGCAGAGATGATGTTTCAATCCCCGAAAAGGTGAAGCTTGACAAGTTTTATGTTGATAATTTCTCAATCGGATTTGACATCAAAATCTTTTTTAAATCAATTGTATCTGTGCTGATGGCAAAAGACATAAAAAAATAATGTTGAGGGAGGCTGCAAAGTCTCCTTTTTTGCTTGTTTTAAGACACAATTTATGTTATATTCTATAATGTAACAGCGTTACACAAATTTGAGAGGAGAGTTATTATGCTCAGAGTAGGAATTATAGGAAACGGTGGCATTGCAAACTGCCACGCTATGGGATACAAAGAACTTGCAGACAGGGTGGAGATTGTTGCCTGCTGTGATATTGACGGCAAAAAGGCAGAAGCTTTTGCTGAGAAGCACAACATTCCTGCGTATTATACCGATTGCAGAGATATGCTTAAAAACGAGGAAATCGACCTTGTAAGTGTTTGCACATGGAACTCAGCTCACGCAGAATGCACCATTGAGGCACTTAACGCAGGGTGCAACGTTATCTGCGAAAAGCCAATGGCTATGAACGCAAAAGAAGCTGAAGAAATGAAAGCTGCCGCAGAGAAAAACGGCAAGCTTCTTATGGTTGGCTTTGTAAGACGACACGGTGATGATGCAAGGGACGCAAAAGACCTTGTTGAAAAGGGCGAATTAGGCGAGGTTTACTACGCAAAGGCTACATATCTTCGCCGTTGCGGATGCCCCGGTGGCTGGTTTGGCGATAAATCACGCTCAGGCGGCGGCCCTTTAATCGACCTTGGTGTTCATGTTATCGACCTTACAAGATACATTATGGGCGGTGCGCTTCCCGTTTCTGTATTCGGGTTCACAAGCAATAAGATTGGTGCAAGAGATCACATAAGAACATCTGGCTGGACATCTGAAACAGTTGTTGAAAAGCCGATTTTTGATGTTGAGGATCTTGCAACTGCTATGATTAAATTTGATAACGGTGCAGTGCTTCAGGTTGAAACAAGCTTTAACCTTAATGTTAAAAACGGACAGGGCGATGTTGAAATTCTCGGCAGCAAAGCAGGTCTGACACTTGACCCCTTTGAGCTTCACACAGAGTATGCAGGATGCCTTGCTGACATTGACATCAAAGGCTCTCACATTTTTGATTTTAACAGAGATTTCTGCCGTGAAATCAAAAACTTTGTTGATGCCTGCGAGGGCAAAGCAGAGTGCAAAGCAACAGCAGAGGACGGCGTTATCCTTATGAAAGTTATTGATGCAGTTTATAAATCAGCTGAAACAGGCAAATCTGTTGATATTGAATATTGATAGGAGAAATAAAAATGAATATTGCTGAATTTTTACACCTTGCATACCGTCAGGAGGTTGCACTATATAAAATCGGCGACCTTTTTAAGGGTCTTTTCGCAAGTGGATTCTCTTTTAAAAGATTTTTTGCAGGCATTCTTGCAATTATTGAATGTTTTGGCTGTGTTATTTTTGACAAGCCTGTTACACCAGATGGCCCCGCACTTGACCTGAGCGGTTATGAGCTTGTGCTTGAGGATGAATTTGAGGGCACTGAGCTTAACACAGATATTTGGGAGCAGAGATGCGCAGGCGCAAGAAGAAGCGGTTTCAACGGTGCAAGCCAGTCCAAGGTTTTTGACGGCGCACTTCATCTTATGGGCGAATATCTTGAGGACGGTCAGTACGGTGCAGGCTGGTACGGCGCAATGATTGCCCTTAAAGAGCATTACTGCAAGGGATATTTTGAAATCAGATGCAAATGCAGCGACAGTGATGATTTCTGGAGTGCATTCTGGATTCAGGCTCTTGGCAACCCCTATGACCACTACCTTTCACAGGGCGGTATCAACGGCTGTGAAATTGATATTTTTGAGGCTATGTCTGCTGATGCTCTGCTTAAAAAGAACAGAGAAGCTGTTTCAAGCACAATCCACTGCAACGGCTGGGACGATGATATTGAAAATATCGACTCAAGATGCCTTGGCGAATTTAAAGTAAAGAACCTTTACTCAGAGTTCAACACATTCGGTCTTAAATGGACAGATGATGAATACATCTTCTACATCAACGGTGTTGAAAGCGCAAGAAGCTCATTCGGCAACGGTGTTTGCGAAGTTCCCGAGCAGGTTATTCTTTCACTTGAAATCCCCGATGCAGGAATCACAAAGGATAAGGATTATAAGACAGATTTTATTGTTGACTATATCAGAGTTTATCAGACAAAATAAGTTTTTGGTATGCTGATAAAACAGGATTTGGCAATATAAAGCCTCCCTTGGGGGAGGTGGCAAAATCTTTGATTTTGACGGTGGGGGTAACGTCCCCGACATCCCGTCAACCAAATTTGAAAAGCACTTACATTAAGAATAGATTGCCACGGCTTCTGCGAAGCCTCGCAATGACATTGTTTTGACTCGGTGCAATTTTCACATCTTCACTATTCACTACAACTTATTACTTTAAATGGGTGTGGGTGTCCCGCCCACAAGTATTCATTAGCGAAGCGACTTCATTATTCATTCGTGCAAAAAAGCACGACAAATCCCAGCTTGTCAAAATATTTTTTCGGGTCTGTCTTTGGCAGACCCGTTTTTTGGACAAAACTATGCAACTAATGACAGGACTTATTTTTAAAAATCCTGTATGATTTTATTAGTGAAAGAAAGGAGCAGGCTTATGGAATGGACTTCTTGCCTTAAAAAGATGCTGGACTATATTGAGCAACATCTTACAGAAGAAATTGACATTGAAGAAATTTCAAAAAAGGTTTTTGTTTCTCAATATTATCTGCAAAAAGGATTTCAGATGATTACAGGCTACTCTGTTGGGGAATACATTCGCTGCCGCAGGCTTTATGAAGCCGCAAAGGAGCTTTGTTCATCCTCTGAGAAGATAATTGATGCGGCACTTCGCTACGGCTACGAAACACCCGAAAGCTTCTCAAAGGCATTCACAAGGTTTCACGGTGCCTCCCCTGCTGTAGTCAGAAAAAATTCTGCACTTATACGCACCTTTCTGCCACTAAATATTAAAATCGAAATAAGCGGAGGAAGCAAAATGGATTATGTTATCACACCTATGTGGGGATTTAAGGTTATCGGCTTTGAGAGAGTTTTTGATTATGAAACTGCTATGGAGGAAATCCCAAAGTTTTGGGATGAAATTTGCGAAAAATACTGCAATCACACAATTTATGCAGGTCTTGCACCCTCATGCCCCGAAGAAAGAGCGATTATTGACAACTGCATTGGTGAATACGGTGTGTGCATTGACGATGTGGGCAATGGCAGATTCCGCTATATCATTGCAGGCAAATACACAGGCGGTGAAGTGCCAGAAAGCATGACGCTTTTTGAATTTCCGCAAGGTGAATGGGCAAAGTTTAACGGAATAGGACCTGCGGTGAAAACAATTCAGAGCTTAACTAAAAGAGTGTTCAAGGAATGGCTCCCCGGAAATCCTGATTTTGAAATGGCAGGCTATTATAACATTGAGTGGTACTCCTGCGACGGAAATCAGGATGATGAAAATTATCAGAGCGGTGTGTGGGTGCCTGTTAAAAGATACAAGGATGAAGCGGAGAAGCGTTGGGGCGACAGCGAAGAATTTAAAGAAAGCGAAAAGAAAACGGCACAACGCACAGACAGCGAAAATTCGCAGGTCAACGCTGGACTTATGGAGATTTTTGCCCGCTTTGGCAAAATAAAAAATGAAGCTCCAGAAAATGAAAATGCACAGGCACTTGTGGCGGAGCTTCAGAAATATATTACCGAAAATTTTTATAGGTGCAATAAAGAGATTTTAGCAGGTCTTGGGCAGATGTATGTTGGCGACCCGAGATTTAAGGCGAATATCGACCGTGCAGGCGGAGATGGTACGGCGACGTTTGTGGCAAGTGCCATTGAAATTTATTGCAAATAATTCTTTCTATATTTAAAAAGGCTGTTGCATCTACTACTTTGCAACAGCCTTTGTTTTATTTAATTGTTTTTTTAGTTAAAATACTCTCTATAAGCTTTGTAATCTTTTTTTAACAGGAAAGAAAGGAACAAAAATAATCTACTCCAGTATTGCCCGATTTTTTCAATATTAAGAGTGATATATATATCAATTTTGTAATGTTTAAATGCACAAAAACGGGTCAACTAAAAAGCTGACCCGTAAATTTATTAGTTAATAATCATCAGTTAGTGATTGTGTAATCAATTGTGCCCTTACCGCCGTTAAGTGTTGCAGAGATGAATGTAACCTTAACTGTAAGAAGATCCATATTAACATTAACTCTGTAATGCCATGTGCAAGCACCCTTAACAAGCTCGCCTGTTGAATTCTTAACCTTAACCTTGATATATGCGTTGTCATATACAAGTGAGAACTTTGCGTTGTCAAAGTCTGCTGAAACGCCGTTAAGGTTATCAAGAGCTGTCTGAACACCGTCAAGAACACCGATTGAGCGTCCTACTGTACCTTCGTTTGATTTGCCGTTAGCACCATCTGTCTGGCTCTTAACCTGAACAGTGATTGTTGTGTATGTGCCGTCGTTAACAGCTGTTGCCTTTTCCCAGTCAGATTCCAAAATTTTATCGGGTGAACCAGGGATATTTTCTGATGTTGTTGAGTTTTTATCAAGGGCAGAAACTGCGATGGGCTTGAATGCAGAAATAAGTGAACCAACGCCGCCTTTACCGCCGTCAAGTGATGTCATAGCCATCTTTGTTTTATATGAGCCCTTTGCATTCTTTGCAGCAACGAGCTTATAGTATTTAAGAACATCCGCTTTGTTTGAGCTCTGAAGACCTGATGTAAGAGTGATTTCTTTTGCAGCGGGCTTATCTTTTGATGAAGATGAGCTTGATGATGAAGAAGATGATGAAGATGAGCTTGAAGAGCCTGATGAGCTGCTGTCATCTGCAACAACATCGTCTGAGCCAACATCTGCTGATGTGTCATCTGCAATTACATCGTCTGAGCCAGCGTCTGCTGTAGGCTCATCTGTGAGAACCTCGCCGTTTGAGAAATCTGTTGAGCCAGCGGGAGTAACAGCTGATGAAGATGCTGTGCCTGCGCCGTATTTCTCAGCAAGCTCTTTTTTGTTGTCGCATACTCTGCCTGTAATGCTTGTGCTTGTGAAAGCAAGAGCTGCACAGCAAAGAAGAGCTGTAATGCTCTTAATAAGGGTGGTTTTTACTGTGTTTTTATTTTCATCCATAACAAATCCTCCTGAAAGATTTAGAGTTAATCCTATAATATAATAAAAGTAAAGAAAAATCCAGTGCTTTTTATAAAAAATTTATCTAAATGTGCGAATTTTTCAAATATAGTTGACATTTTAATGTGCTTTCGGTATAATGTAGTAGTTCACTAAAGTGAAAATATTTAAGATGTTTTGGAAAAAGAGGTATTGTTATGAAAAAAAGAATTGCACTCGCACTTGCAGTAGTTCTTCTTGTTGCTTCAATGTTTGCTTTTGCAGGCTGCGGCAAAAAGCCCGCCGCTAAAACAGACCTTGACTACATTAAGGAAAAAGGCACACTCGTTGTTGGCATTACAGACTTTGCTCCTATGGATTATCAGGACAAGAGCGGTAAATGGATCGGCTTTGACGCAGACATGGCAGAAGCTTTTGCAAGCAGCCTTGGTGTTAAGGTTCAGTTTACAGAAATCGATTGGGACAACAAAGTTCTTGAGCTTAACAACAAGTCAATCGACTGCGTATGGAACGGTATGACACTTACAGACGAAGTTACATCGGCTATGGAATGCTCAAAGGCATATTGCCGCAATGCACAGTCAGTTGTTGTAAACAAAAAGGTTGCTGACAAATACACAACAGAAGATGCTTGCAAAGAGCTTAACTTCGCAGTAGAAAAAGGTTCAGCAGGTATGGAGCAGGCAGAAGCAAGCGGCTTCAAATTCACAGAGGTTGATACACAGGCTAAGGCTCTTCTTGAAGTTAAGAGCGGTAACTGTGATGCAGCAATCATTGACAAGCTCATGGCTGGCGCAATGATTGGCGAAGGCACAGACTATGCAGACCTTGTTACAACACTTGACCTCAACGCTGAGGAATATGGCGTTGGCTTCCGTAAGGGCAGCAACATGGCAGCAGAGCTTAACAAGTTCCTTGACAGTGTTACAGTAACAGGCGTTATAAGAGAAATCGCTGAAACATACGGCGTTCAGGCAGCTCTTATTAAATAATCAAACTATAAAAATTACATAAGTAATCGGGGCAGGGACATCGAAAGATGCTCTCTGCTTTGATATTAAGGAGAATTTCATGTCCCAGTTTGTTGAACAGCTCCCCATTGTTTTAAGTGCGCTCAACGAGGGTTTTGTGCAGACACTGAAGCTCTTTATTGTTACACTTCTTGGTGCGCTCCCTCTTGGTCTTATTATCTCTTTTGGCTCAATGTCAAAATTCAAGCCTCTGAGTGCTTTTGTTAAAACATTTGTGTGGATTGTCAGAGGCTCACCTCTTATGATTCAGCTTCTCATTATATTTTATATGCCCGGTATTGTTTTTCACAACCCTGTTTTTGGTGGCGGTGAAGAGGGCAGATTTGCGGCGGCTTGCGTTGCATTCGTTATCAATTATTCCTGCTATTTCTCTGAAATTTTCAGAGGCGGAATAAAGAGCATCCCCCACGGTCAGCAGGAGGCTGGCGAGGTGCTCGGTCTTACAAAATCACAGATATTTTTCAGAATCAAGCTTCTTCAGGTTATCAAGCATGTTGTTCCCCCAATGAGCAACGAGATTATCACCCTTGTTAAAGACACTTCACTGGCAAGAATCATCGCCATGCAAGAGATTATCTGGGCTGGCGAAGCATTCCTTAAAGGCTCTCACGGTATTGCAGGTCAGGTTTGGCCGCTTTTCTTCACAGCAGTTTATTACCTTGCCTTTAACGGAATTCTTACCATTGCCTTTGGCAAACTTGAAAAGAAATTAAATTATTACAGAGGTTAAGCCATATGTCGATTCTTGAAATTAAAAATATCAGAAAAAGCTTTGGTAAAAACGAAGTTCTCAAAGGCATTGATCTTTCACTTGAAAAAGGTAATGTGCTTGTTATTATCGGCTCATCAGGCAGTGGTAAAACCACTCTTTTAAGATGCCTTAATTTTCTTGAGATTCCCGATGGCGGTTCAATTGCTGTCAACGGTGAAACTCTTATTGACACAAACGATTCATCTACCCTCACAGATAAGCAGATTAGAAAAAACCGACTTCATTTTGGTCTTGTTTTTCAGCAGTTCAATCTTTTTCCCCAATATACAGTTAAAGACAACATCACCCTTGCCCCCAAGCTTGCTTTAAAGAGTGAAGCCGCTGAAATCAAAAAGGCAAACGGTTCATCTGCCGCAAGGGAATACAAGGCAAACCGTCTTGAGGAAATTGACAAAAAAGCTGACGAGCTTCTTATGCAGGTTGGTCTTTCTGAAAAAGCGGAATCTTACCCCTGCGAGCTTTCAGGCGGTCAGCAGCAGCGTGTTGCTATTGCAAGGGCATTGGCAATGGAGCCGGATATTCTTTGCTTTGACGAGCCTACATCTGCCCTTGACCCCGAGCTTGTTGGCGAAGTGCTCAAGGTATTAAAATCCCTTGCAGAGAGTGGCAAAACAATGGTTGTTGTTACCCATGAAATGCGCTTTGCAAGAGAGGTTGCAGACAGGGTTGTGTTTATGAGCGATGGCGTTCTCACTGAGGACGGCACACCAGAGGAGGTCTTTGACCACCCGAAGAACGAAAGAACAAAGCAGTTTTTACAGAGTATATTTTAAATAAAAGCCAAAATTCCGAAACGATAACGCACTGTTCCGTTTCGGAATTTTTTAGACACCAATTTACATTTTGCACAAAAAGCATTGACAATGTGCAAATAAAATGCTATAATACATAATTATTCAAAAGGAACATAGTATCTTTTAGGGGGGATCGGTTATGAACAGCGGATTGCTAAGCTGCTTCGATTATTTCAGAGAAATGAACATATGGGCGCTTATTTTTAAGCTCGCTTTAACGGTTGTATTCGGCGGACTTATCGGACTTGATAGAGGTCGAAAGCACCGTGCCGCAGGCGGAAGAACATATATGCTTGTTGGCATTGGCGCAGTGCTGACCATGATGCTCAGCCAGTATGAATCATTTTTGCTCACCAACAACTGGGCTGAGATTTCGGCTACTATCGGCATCAAGACCGATGTTTCCCGTTTTGGTGCGCAGGTTATAAACGGTATCGGCTTCCTCGGTGCAGGCACAATTATTGTAACAGGCAGGCAGGAGGTTAAGGGTCTGACAACGGCGGCAGGCTTGTGGGCATCCGCTTGCATGGGCCTTGCCATTGGCGCAGGCTTTTTTGAGTGCGCAATTATCGGGTTTATTCTTATTCTCATCACCATCACCGTTTTCAACAAAATCGGTGCGTGGATTGTTGCAAATGCAAGAAATATGGATTTATATGTTGAATTTGCTCAGATGGAAAATCTGGGTGAAATAATCAACACCATCAAAAAGATGGATATTCAGATTTTTGATGTTGATATTCAGCGTGAAAAGCAATCTAACGGAGTGGTTATCGGCGCAGTGCTTTCAACAAGGCTGCCAAAGGGCGAAAGCCACTCAAAGGTTATGTCCACCATTTCAAAATTCGACTTCGTTACAGTTGTTGACGAGATTTAAGGAGGCGGAATTATGCTCAGTTCACTTGATTTTTTAAGAGATATTACCACTCTTTCGGTTTTAATAAGAATGGTTTTGGCTGTTCTTTGCGGCGGTGCAATCGGTGTTGAAAGAGAACATAAACGCCGCCCTGCGGGGTTCAGAACCCACATACTTATTTGCCTTGGTGCGGCAATGACAACCATGACAAGTCAGTTCCTTTATCTTCACCTTGGTCTTTACACCGATATTGGCAGACTTGGTGCGCAGGTAATTGCAGGTATCGGCTTCATTGGTGCAGGCACAATCATTGTTACAAAACGCCGTCAGGTCAAGGGACTTACAACGGCGGCAGGACTTTGGACTTGCGCAATTATCGGTCTTGCAATTGGCGCAGGCTATTTTGAGGCTGGCGTGCTTGCCACTGCACTGATTCTTTTTGCAGAGATTTTCTTCTCCCGTTTTGAATATTGGGTAATTGTCAACAGCAGAAATCTTAACATTTATGTTGAGTATGAAGACAATGACAGCCTTGATAATGTTATCCGCTATCTGAAATCAAACAGAGTTATTCTCCTTGACCTTGAGATTACCCGCTCTGGCAATAATTCCTGTGCGATTTTGCAGTTGCAGCTGCCTAAAAAGGTATCTCACGATAAAATGATGACCGCAATCAATGCCACAGATGGCATCGTTTCAGTGGAAGAACTTTAAAAAAGCAAATATAAAAACAAAGTGCCCTCCCGAAAAAGGAGGGCATTTTTGCGCAATGAATTATTTAAGTAATTTAATTTTTCCGATAATGGGAAGCTCTTTTGCTTTGCCACTGACAGCATTGATAATGCCGAGGATTGCAAGAATAAGGCAGGCAAGACCGATGAGGCTGCTGGCGATGCTGAAAATGAAGCCGATAATTGGAACATCTTTAAGAATGCCAGTAATAACGGAGCAGGCGATTTCAACAATTGCAAGCACAAGTCCCTGATTTACATGGAACCTTGCGAATCTTGAATCTTTGCCAGCAATAAGTGGAATGATAACGAGCCATGAAAGATAGGCGAAAACTGAAATTACTCGGCTCTTTTCGATGTCCTCAGGGTCATACTCAGCTGTTGTGTCGGGTGTGTTGGTAAATTCATTGATCTTGTCGTTTAAATCTGACATATTAAAACCCCCAATTTTATTGTCTGAAGCGTTTGCTTCAAGTAAAATTTACTATATTTTCACGAAGTTTTGTTGCTAATTTAGAAATTACAGCGTATTTTTATTGATTTTTCTGTGGTAGCAGTTTGCGGCAAGAGTATATTGCTACAAGTGTGAGATTCGCAATGACGATGCCGATAAGACTTCGTTCAAATTTATACTTGTGATTACATTCAGAACGGGATGTCGAGGACGCCATCCCCTACAATTATAATTCAAAACACAGTGCAATTTTTTGGGTTTTCTGCAAACAGTTAGAGGACAATCCCTCAGTCTTTTTGCACAGCAAAAATCCAGCTCCCTTTACACAAGGGAGCCGTTTTATTGTGCGATTTAAGTATATTTGTATGATATTTAAAAGCATTTCACCTTATTTATGCTGGCGAACGCACTTCGCCCCTACGGTGTGCCACCCACTTTTTTCACTATTCACTACAACTTATTACTTCAATCGGGTGCGGGTGTCCCGCCCGAAATTATTCATTATTCGTTATTCAATATTCATTCAAAATGTGGATTGCCACGACTTCTGAGAAGCCTCGCAATGACAATATTTTTGCTTTATGCTTCAATTTTTTCGTGAAGAGCAAGCTACTCCCCTACGGTGCACTTCTTCACTACAACTTATTACTTAAAAATGCCTCCCGAGGTGGGAGGCATTTTTTATGATGTCATTTTTTCCTGCTTAACTTTATGGTCGATTACATGGCGGGATGCAAGCTCCTTGTGAATATCCTCAAGGCTGATGCCCTGCTGAATCATAAGCACCATTGTGTGGTATGCAAGGTCTGCAATTTCATAGATTGTTTCTTTTTTATCCTCTGCTTTGGCGGCGATAATAACCTCTGTGCATTCCTCGCCAACCTTTTTAAGGATTTTATCAAGACCCTTTTCAAAAAGGTATGTTGTGTATGAACCCTCTTTTTTCTCTGTCTTTCTGCCCTCAATGAGCTTCATAAGTCCCTCATAAGAGAACTCGTGGCGTTCCTCGCTCTGGAAAACGGGGTTTTCAAAGCATGACTTTGTGCCAAGGTGGCAGGCAGGACCGTCTGGCTCTACCATAACAACAAGTGCATCTTTATCGCAATCTGCTGTGATTGAAACAATATGCTGATAATTTCCGCTTGTTTCGCCCTTGAGCCAAAGCTCCTGACGGGAACGGCTCCAAAAGCAGGTAAGCTCCTTTTCAAGTGAAATTGCAAGGCTTTCTTTGTTCATATAAGCAAGGGTAAGTACCTGCTTTGACACTGCGTCAACAACAATTGCAGGGATAAGACCCTTTTCATCAAATTTTAATTCATCAATGTTAATCATATTTTTCGCTCCTTATCTTCTTGCAGGTATGCCCGACTCTGCCATAAGATTTTTCAGGTCGGATATTTTAACTTCACCAAAATGGAATATTGACGCTGCAAGACCTGCGTCAACCTTGGGAAGGGTTTTGAAAAGTGTAATAAAATCATCTGCTTTGCCTGCTCCGCCCGAAGCGATAACAGGCACTGAAACAACATTGCACACAGCATCGAGCATTTCGAGGTCAAAACCGCCCTTAACACCGTCTGTGTCAATGGAGTTAACAACTATCTCCCCTGCTCCGTTATCAACACAGCGTTTTATCCAGCTGATAGCTTCAAGACCTGTGTTTTCTCTGCCGCCTTTTGCAAAAACTCTGAAAACACCGTCAACACGCTTAACATCAACAGAAAGCACAACGCACTGATCGCCATAAAGCTTTGCGGCATCATAGACAAGCTGTGGATTTCTGATTGCGCCAGAATTAACGCTGACTTTATCTGCACCGCACTTTAAAACACGGTCAAAATCTGCAACGGTGTTGATGCCGCCGCCAACTGTAAGGGGAATGAAAACCTTGCTTGCAGTTTCGCAAAGGATGTCGGTAAAAAGCTTTCTGCCGTCTGACGAAGCAGTGATGTCATAAAAAACAAGCTCGTCCGCACCGTTATCGCTGTAATACTGCGCAAGAGCAACAGGCGAAGAAACATCCTGCAAGCCCTCAAAATTAACGCCCTTAACAACTCTGCCGTTTCTCACATCAAGGCAGGGAATAATTCTTTTTGTAATCATTCTGCCACCTCGATTGCTTTTTTAAGGTCAATTGCGCCTGTGTAATATGCCTTGCCGATTATTGCGCCGTACATATTTCTCTTTGCAAGCTTTTCAACATCTTCTATTGATGAAACACCGCCTGATGCAATAATCTGCATATTAAATTTTTCCATAAGCTCGTTATAAAGGCTGTGGTTTGTGCCCTGCATTGCGCCATCCTTTGAAATATCGGTGCAAATGAGAGTTTTAACGCCGATAGCCTGCATTTTTGCACAGAAATCCATGGCGGTCATTTCTGATTTTTCTGTCCAGCCTTTTATGGCAACAAATCCGTCTTTAATATCGATACCAACAGCGATTTTGTCGCCGTATTTTTTAACAGCTTTTTCAACAAAGCCCTCTTCTGTAACAGCGGCTGTGCCTAAAATAACACGGTCAATGCCAGCGGAAACATATTTTTCAATTGTTTCCATGCTGCGTATTCCACCGCCAACCTCGCAAAAAAGTCCGCCTGCTTTTTTGATAGCACATACAGTTTCAAAATTGGGGGTTGTGCCGTTTTTTGCACCCTCAAGGTCAACAATGTGCATATGGGTTGCACCGCTATTTTTAAAATCAAGTGCAATTTCGGGCGGATTTTCACTATACACGGTCATCTGAGCGTAGTCGCCCTTAAAAAGTCTGACAGCCTTGCCGTCAAATAAATCTATTGCAGGGTAAATCAGCATATTTCGCCCTCCTTCATCTCGGCAAATGCCTTTAATATGTTAAGTCCGATTGTTCCGCTCTTTTCGGGGTGGAACTGACAGCCAAATACATTTTTATCCTCAACGCAGGCGGTCAGCTCTGCGCCGTATTCACTGGTTGCACTGACAGCATTTTCGCAATCTGTGGCATAAAATGAATGAACAAAATAAACATAATCGCCATTCTTAATATATTTGAAAAGCGGACTTTCTTTTTTAAACTGAAGTGCGTTCCAGCCGATGTGGGGCACTTTATAATCTGACGGAATAACATCTGCTATAGGCTTAACATTGCCCTTAATCAGACCAAGTCCCTCATGCTCGCCGTATTCATAGCTTTTATCAAAAAGCATCTGCATACCAAGGCAGATACCCATAAGAGGCTTGCCCTTTGCCGCCTGAGCCTTGATAACATCCACAAGACCTGACTCACGAAGCTTTTTTGCCGCATCCTCAAATGCACCAACACCAGGGAGGATTATTCCGTCTGCTTCTTCAATATCTTCTTTTTTATTTGTAACCTTAACCTGAACACCGATACAAGCAAAAGAGCTTTTAAGTGAAAACAGGTTGCCTACGCCGTAATCAATTATGGCTATCATTATAAAACTCCTTTTGTTGACGGGATTTCATCTGCAAAATCAGCGTCAATTTTAACTGCTGTTTTAAGGCTTCTTGCAACAGATTTAAATGCGCCCTCGATGATATGGTGTGAATTTGTGCCTGCGAGGGAGCGGATGTGAAGTGTAACATCTGCATTTCTTACAAAGCCCAGCCAGAACTCTTCGCAAAGCTCTGTGTCAAAATCGCCAACCTTTTCTGTTGGGATAGAAAGCTCATAGCCTAAATAATCTCTGCCGGAAATATCAACAGCGGAGAGAATAAGAGCCTCGTCCATTGGGAGGATTGTGCTTCCGTAGCGGATGATGCCTTTTTTATCGCCAAGTGCCTCTTTAAAAGCCTTGCCGAGGGTGATGCCGATATCCTCTGCTGTGTGGTGATAATCAACATATGTGTCGCCCTTGCAGGCAACATCAAGGTCAAATCTGCCGTGCTTTGCAAAAAGGGTCAGCATATGGTCAAGAAATCCGCAGCCTGTGCTGATTGTGCTTTTGCCTGTGCCGTCAAGATTTAATGAAAGTGCAATATCCGTTTCAGCGGTTGTTCTTTTAAATTCTGCTGTTCTCATTCTGCACCCTCCGTAATCTTTTTAAGAGCAGAAATAAGTGTTTCCATCTGCTCCATACTGCCGATTGTGATGCGGTTAAAATCAGAAAGTCTTTCTTTATCAAAATGACGAACAAGGATGCCCATTTTTTTAAGTGTTGTGTAAATCTTGCCGCCGTCAATTGTTGCGTGCTTTGCAAAAACAAAGTTTGCACATGATGGCAAAACTGTGAAGCCTAACTTTTCAAGCTCAGCAACAGTCCACGCACGGTTTGCCTTGATAGCTTCGCAATTCTTTTTGAAATATTCGTTATCTTCAAGTGCGCCGATACCTGCCGCCATGGTCATGCGGTTGATGTTATATGGGTTTGTGGAATATCTGACAGTGTTTAAATCCTGAATCAAAGCCTTTGAGCCGATACCGAAGCCAAGCCTTGCGCCTGCCATGGAGCGGGACTTTGAAAAAGTCTGTGTAACAAGAAGATTTTCGTATTTATGAACAAGTGAAACGGCACTCTCTGCGCCAAAATCAACATAAGCCTCGTCAATAACAACAACATTATCGGGGTTGCTCTTTACGATTTTTTCAATAGTTTCAAGGGGCAATGCAATGCCTGTGGGGGCATTGGGGTTTGCGATAAAGATTGTTTTATTGATGCCCATATAATCCTCGGGGTTGATGGTGAAATCCTCATTAAGTGGAATTTCTTCATAAGGGATGCCGTTGAACTCTGCAAAAACAGGATAGAAGCCATAAGAAATATTGGGGAATGCAACGGGAGTTTTGTCATCACAAAAAGCCATAAATGCAAAGTTAAGGATGTCATCTGAACCGTTTACAAAGATGATTTCATCCTTTTCAACGCCAAAATATTCAGCCGCCTTTTTAACTAAATCACGGCACTCGGGGTCTGAATAAAGCTGAAGATTCTCTGCGGCTTCCTTTGCGTATTTCTGCGCAACTGGTGAGGGCGGAAACGGAGATTCATTTGTGTTGAGCTTAACATATTTCATATCCTTTGGCTGTTCGCCAGGGGTATATGGCACAAGCTTTTCGTATTTCTGTGAAAAAAATCTGCTCATTATTATTCCTCCTCTATGCGGATAACAGCACTCTTTGCGTGAGCTGTAAGTCCCTCTGCCTTTGCAAAATATTCAACATCTCTTGCAACCTTTGAAAGAGCTTCTTTTGTGTAATAGGTGTACTGTGTTTTCTTAACAAAATCGTCAACAGAAAGGGGGCTTGAGAATTTTGCTGTTCCGCTTGTGGGAAGTGTGTGGTTGGGACCTGCAAAATAATCGCCAAGAGCCTCGGGGCAATTTCTGCCCATAAAGATTGAGCCAGCGTGGCGGATTTTATCAAGATAATCAAAGGGCTGTGAAACGCAAAGCTCAAGATGTTCGGGTGCAATTTCGTTGGCAATATCAATTGCTTTATCAAGTGTATCTGCAACGATGATTTTGCCGTTATTATCAATTGATGTGCGTGCAATCTCTGCTCTTTCAAGCATGGGAATCTGCTTTTCAAGCTCCGCACTTACGCCCTGTGCAAGCTCGTAAGAATCTGTAACAAGAACGGCTGATGCCATTTTGTCATGCTCCGCCTGTGAAAGCAAATCTGCCGCCGCATATTTGGGGTTTGTTTCGCCGTCTGCAACAATAAGGATTTCGCTGGGGCCTGCTATCATATCAATAGAAACCTTGCCGAAAACCTGCTTCTTTGCCTCTGCAACAAATGCGTTGCCGGGGCCTACGATTTTATCAACTGCGGGCACGCTCTCTGTGCCGTATGCCAAAGCGGCAATTGCCTGCGCACCGCCAACCTTAAAGATTTTGTCAACGCCTGCAACCTTTGCGGCGGCGAGGATAACGGGATTTACCTTGCCCTCTGCATTGGGCGGTGTTACCATAACAACCTCTTTACAGCCTGCGATTTTTGCAGGGATTGAATCCATAAGAACGGTTGAGGGGTAAGCCGCTGTGCCACCCGGAACATAAAGACCTGCACGGTCAACGGGGATAACCTTCTGACCGATTACAATGCCGTCCTCGTCATTTATAATGAAGCTGTTGCGACGCTGTTTTTCGTGGAATTTAACGATATTTTTTGCAGCCTTTTGGAGGATTTCAATGAAAACAGGCTCAACGGAATTAACCGCCTCTTCAATCTCTTCCTCTGAAACAAGGAGTGTTTCAAGGTCTGCCTTATCAAACTTTTTGCAATATTCAAGCAGTGCCTTATCGCCGTTTTTCTTAACATTCTCAATGATTTCTGCAACAATATCTTCAACATTTACGCTCGGCACAGCTCTTGCAAAAATCTCGTCATTTGAAACTTCGCCATATTTTAAAATCTTAATCATTTTCAGTCCTCCACTAATTTTTCAAGGTCAGAAACGAGGGCATCAATTGCCTCGCTTTTGAATTTATAGCTTGATTTATTTGCAATGAATCTTGCACTGATAGGCACGATTGTGTCAAAAACCTCAAGGTCATTCTCTTTAAGGGTTGTGCCTGTTTCAACAATATCAACAATAACATCTGAAAGACCTAAAATCGGGGCAATTTCGATTGAACCGTTAAGGTGAATAATATCAATATCTCTGCCCTTTGAAAGGTAATACTGCCTTGCTATGTTAGAGAATTTTGTGGCAACACGGAGCGTTCTGCTTGTGTCATCTCTGAAATCTTTTTTTGCGGCAACAGCCATTCTGCATTTGCCGAATTTCATATCAAGAAGCTCATAAATATCGGGTTCATATTCAAGGAGAATGTCTTTGCCTGCAACGCCGATGTCAGCTGCTCCCCTTTCAACATAAATTGCAACGTCCGAGGGCTTAACCCAGAAGTAGCGGACACCGCACTCTTCATTTTCAAAAATGAGCTTTCTGTTTACCTCTTTAATTGAGGGGCAGGGATAGCCAGCTTTTTCAAACATGGCATAAACTTTTTCGCCAAGTCTGCCCTTTGGCAGAGCCACATTAAGCATTTGCTTCAAGAATTGTCACCTCACTTCCTTCAAGCTTTGCAATTACGCGGCAGCTGAGCTTTTCGGGCAGCTTTTTGGCTGTCATCACACTGCCGTATTCCTTTGAAAGTGCGCGGGAGGCGGCATAAACCGCACCCGGAGCGGCATCATCGCCGTAAAGCAGCACCGCATCAACATCGTAATCAACAGCGGTGGCGGCAAGACGGGAGATTGCATCGAGATATACCGCAAAACCGATTGCGTTCTGCGACCTGTCCATGCGGCGCAGCAGCTTGTCGTACTGACCGCCGGAGAGCACGCTTGCGGGAACACCGCTTACATAGCCCTTAAAAACAATGCCGTTATAATAGCGCATATCGTTTACAACGGAGAAGTCGAGGCGGATATTTTCGCTTACGCCCGCTGCGGAAAGCGCTTCGGCTATGCGACCAAGCTGCAGGAGGGGCTCTTCGGGGATTTCAAGGGCGCGCAGCTGGGGAATTACGCTTTCAAAGCTGCCGTGGATGCCGATTAGCTTTACAAGTGCCGCCGCTGCGTTTTCATCGCCCCTGCCGGAGGCGAGAGCGGCAAGCTCGTGACTGTTTTTTTCGCCCAGATAGCGCAGCGTGGTGCCCCTAACCTCGCCGCTTATGCCCAGTCTGTCGAGCAGGGCGGAGATAATGCCCAGATGCGACACCACCAGAGAGCAGTCCGGAGAGATGATGCGCAGGCTTTCAACCGCCAGAATAAGCGCTTCGGCTATGCAGCAGTCGTCAACCGCGCCTATGCACTCAAGACCTGCCTGCATGATTTCGCGGAAGGAGTGGGTGCTGCCCACCGTGCGGTAGACATTTTCGTTGTAGTATACCTTTTGCACGCAGCCCTCTTCAACGCGGCTTGGGCGCACTATTGAAAGGGTAACGCCGGGCTGGAGAGCCATAAGACGGCCGCCGGCATCGGTAAAGGTGATAATATTATCGGAAACAAGGAAGTCCTTGTTCTTTGCGTAAAGGT
>JAZLLI010000012.1:0-39444 GCA_045598085.1 Acutalibacteraceae bacterium | reverse complement strand
GGCGTGGGCGGTCGGCGTGGGCGGTCGGCGTGGGCGGTCGGCGTGGGCGGTCGGCGTGGGCGGTCGGCGTGGGCGGAGATGTTGCCTTGATTGATTTGTAGGCAACATCTGCCCTCCTTGGGTTAAGGAGGTAGTGAACCTGTGAGTTGGGAGAATTGTTTGTTTGGATTAAGCAGATATTTAAATTTCAACAGACAATCCCTCAGTCTTTTTGCAGTAGCAAAAATCCAGCTCCATTTACACAAGGGAGCCGTTTTATTGTGCATTTCAAGTGGATTTGTACGATATTCTCTTAAATTCTTCAATTATTTTCGGGAAGGGCAAGCCCTTCCCCTACGGTGTGCGCCGACCTTTAATGCTACAATTCAAGCGAATTTGTACAGAATTTAAGAATAGATTGCCACGGTTGCTACGCAACCTCGCAATGACACAATTTTAGCACGGTATTGTTTCACCTCTTCACTATTCACTACAACTTATTACTTCAAATTGGGTGTCCCGCCCACAATTATTCATTATTCGTTATTCAATATTCATTCAAATTGTGGATTGCCACGGCTCTTTGAGTCTCGCAATGACGGAACTATGAATTTTTACGAAATCAAGCGAAAAGCTGCCACAGGTTCGACACCTGCGACAGCTTTTATTATTCTTTTATTATTTTTCCGTCAAAGATTATTTTTGCGGTTACTCCGTTGGGGATTTTCACTTTACAGATATTCTCTTTCGGGTCGGCTGAAACGGAAATCACACCTTTATCGGTGGTGATATAACCCGAAACCGCACCTGTGATTTTGTTGCACTTTGGCTCGATAACAACATCATCAAAGCCGCACTCTCCTGCCCTTCTGATGCCGAGGATATAATAGAACATATATCTCACGGGACTGCCAAACATAGGATGGGACATTGAGCGTGGATTATCCCACTCTTCCCACAAGGTGGTTGCCCCGTTATTGAGCATATAGCCGAATGAGGGATACTCCTCTCTTGAAAGAAACTCTGTTGCTTCGTCAAAATATCCATTCTGGAAAAGAGTTTTCACAACAACCTCTGTGCCGAAAATGCCTGTATCAAGGGGTTTTGTGCGGATTGCTTCAACAAAATTCTGCATTGTTCTTTCATCACCCAAGCCGAGGTCAAGGGCAAAAGCGTTTGCACTGTTGAGATTTTCGGCAAAATCGCCCGTTTTTTCGTTGTAATAATCCTTTACAAGCACATCTGCTTTTTCTTTTCTCAAAACGGTGAGCTTTTCTTTGTCCTCGCCTTTTCCGATGAGTTCGCACATTTCAATCATTCTGTCGATAGTGCGGACATAGAAATAGCCGTTTACAAAGGGTTCGGGGATTTCAGGCTTCATGCCGTGCTTCTCGTGAGGAGAACACCAATCGCCAAGGCACCACACATTAGGTTGGTCAGAGGTAATAAGTCCGTTTTCGCTGTGAGCTTCAAGATAATCAAAATAGCGAAGCATCTGCGGATAATACTTTTTAAACGGTTCGGGGTCTGAATACATCTTATAAAAAGTATATGGCACTTCGGCAATTGCGCAACCCCATCCGCCAGGTCCGCCACCGCTGGGGATATAAGGTGCGGTGTATTGAACATGACCCGAATGAACATCCTGACAATCGGAAATATCTTCCATCCATTTAAGATAGAAATTTTTAGCGTCAAGGGTCAGCATAGCATCCTGACAAACAAGCTGACCGTCGCCCGTGTAGCCTCGCCTTTCAATATGGGGGCAATCGGAGGGAATGCCCATATGCATATTGCAAAGCTGAGTTCTGATATACATATTGTAAATCTCGTTAAGCACTCTGTTTTTGCACTTAAAAGACGAAGTATTTTTTATATCCGTGTGGATAACATCAACTCGCAGAAGCTCTGCACCCTTTGAGATTCTCACATAGCGGAAGCCCTGCCATGTGAAAAGCAGATGATATTCTCTGTCTGTGCCGTCGCAGATAAATTCCGCTGTCTGATAATGAATCCATTTTTCGTGGAGGTCGCCTTTTTCGTCCTTTTCTTCGCTGACGGCAACGGTGATTTTTTTATTCTTTTCGGGGCATTTGAAAACAAACCAGCCTGTGATGTTTTCGCCAATATCAAAGACGGTGTATTCATCATTTTCATAGAGTTTTTTGCCGTTTAGAGAGCGGATAATTTTATCGTTGGGGCAATTCTGAATGTAATATTCCGTTTCGGGGATTTCGGCTTCTATGGCGCTTTTCCACAAAGTTTCATCTGTGGGGATGCCGTTAATATCAAAATTCGACTTAGTATAATCCTGCTTTTCGCCACAGGTGAAATTAAAATATGTAACGGGACTATGACACCATTTGACGCTGGTATCGCTGTAAAAAACGCTTTCGCCACACTGAATTTTGTAGCAGAGAGTGCAGTAAGGAGCATAAACCTTGTACCAAGATGATCCAACAGTGGCGGTTATTGTGTTTTTGCCCGCTGAAATATAATCTGTGATGTCATATTCCATGGCATAAATGCGACTTTTCATTTCTTCGCCGAATTTCACGGTACATTCGCAATCATCGTATTTATGATAAAAGCTGGTAGCAGGGGCGAAAACATCATCACTTACCTTTTTGCCGTTTATAAAAAATCTGAAAGTGCCAAGACCGCAGATTGTGATTTTGCAGTTATCGGTGTTTTCTATAAAAAATTCGCCTTTAAAAACAGGTGCAACACAATCTTCACTGGGCTTCACAAATATTGCATTGCCGAAAATTTCTTTTTTTAACATATTTTTCTCCTATAAGGGGTTGTCGAATTTAGATGCAGAAAGCGTTTTCTTCGCTCCGAAGGTGTATGCGATACTCCGAATGGGCGAAAAAACGCTTAGAAAAGTAAAACCAATTATCGAATTATACTTCACAATAAAACAAAGATGGTCTTAAGCAGTAATTTTTACTTTTAAAACCATCTTTTTCTATTTTATTTATTTTTACTTTTCGGTCTGCGCTAAATGCGACAGCCCTCTGATTTAAGTTTTATTTTTTGATACTGTTCATAATGTCGGCATATCCATTCATAAGTGTTGAAGCTGTGTTTTTGCCGATTGAAACTGTAAGACACCATGTATCATCATAAAGGTCGTGATTGATGGGGTCGTATCTGTAGCTGAGAACTGCATATGTTTCATCGGGGCAAACATAACCTGCGGCATCGTTCATAAGGTCAAAGAGGATAACATCCTCGCCATAGCTTTCACGAAGTGATTTAATAGCTGACTGCTCAAGACCGTAACCGCCAACATAAAGCTCACTGTAAAGCTCACCTGGTGAAAGGAATGCCTTAACAACATTGCCAAGCTCAAGGTAGCCAATCTCTGTTTCGGTGTAATACTTGCCGTTTGACTTGTTGTAGTTAATCATATTTGAAGCAAGACCGAGCTTCAGAAGAACAATAGATGTTGTGTTTTCAATTTCAAGCTTAACCTGCTTGTGTCTGATATTCATAACTGCATTAACAGGCTGTGCCACGAATGTATCAAGGTTATCATACCAGTTAGTGTATCTCTCTGTTGAGCCGTATTCTTTAATGCCGAGTTTATCGCCAAGCTGGTCATTAAGAGCCATACGCTCCTCTTTATTCATGCTTGCACCAAGGCAGATATAAGCCATTTCGTAGCCGTAACGCATTGCTTTTTCGTGCTTTTCAAGTGATAAGCCGTCATCAGATTTGCTTGTGCCAACGCTGTTTGTGCCAACATTGCCCTGAATATACATAAAGTTATTGCCAGATTTATTAACGAGCTTTTCCATGAAATAAACGAAGTCAGATGAAAGTCTGCCGTCAAACTCATGACCGTAGCTTGTAAGCTCGGGATGTGCACCAAATGAAGCAACGAGTGTTCCTCTGCTGCCGTCATCAGGTGTGAACATCAGCTTATGTATATCGTCATCACATTCTCTTGAAACAGTTCTTGCGCCCATGTAGCCGTCAACATCAATGTTGGTGTATTCAAGCTTACCTGCTTTGAGGTCTTTGAAAGCGTCTTTAATAGAAACTGCTGTGCTGTCGATAATCTTGTTAAGATAATCTTTGTTTACACCGCTCTTTGTTTCTGTTAAGCCGAGCTTTGAAAGGAGGTTATTTGCAACTGTTGTAAGAGGTGCATTCCAAACGCCCTGTGAGTCAATTGCCATATGAGAATGGATAGCAGAAATTTCAACAGCTACAATGTTGTTTGCCTTTGCAAAATCTGCAATGCCAGCTCTGATTTTTTTGCAGTCAACATTTGAAATGCCGATGCAGTCAACAGAGCAGATTGCGATAAGTCCTCTGCCTGTGCAATCGTCAAGGAGGATGGTACGAACCATCATTTTTTCATCGTTGCCGTCTTCATCTGTATAATAGCCTGTTGAATAACCCCAAGGAGCGTAGCTGCCACGGGCATATTTGAAAGGAACACCGAAATCTTCGGGGACGATTGACTGCTCACTGTAGCCAAGCTTCCAAGTGTAATCATCTGTGTTGGGATCCATGTAGGTGTTGCCCTCATAGAAATTATCGGTGTGGAACTTGTCGCTGTCTTCACCAACAAAATCAAGGTTGGGGATGATTTTTGCGATTGTGCCAAGGAGGAAATCGCCAACGAGCCAGCTTAAAAATTTAGTCTTTACTCTGCCCTCTGCTTCAATCTGCTCAACTGTTTTGTTTGAGTAGTCTTTTGCAGATGCACCGATTGTTACAGGTGCTAAAAGCAATGTGAAGCAAAGCACAACTGCAAGTATTTTTTTGAATGCTTTCATAAAAATTCTCCTTTAAATTAACAGAATTGTCTGTAATTTAATTTTAATGTATTTTCTCCAAAAATTCAATAGTTTTTTGAAATAAGAAAAATCAAGGGTTTCTTATTTGGCATTTTAATATTTATTAAGAAATGCGAGCATTTTTTCGGTGGTTTCAATGCTCTCTGCCTTATCGGGTTCAAGAACGCTGAATGCGTGGGGAAGTGTTTCATCCTCCCAGTTAAGAAGCTCTGCGTCAATACCCTTGGCTTTCAGCACATCATATGCACCCACCGTCTGCCTTACTGCCATATAGTCCCCTTTGCTTGTTACAAGGAACATTGGGGGAAATGTGGTTTTTTCAAAAAGCTGTTCCATTGTGAGGTAGTTCACATAGGGCAGATTTTTGTAATCCTTACCTAAAAGCCGTCTGAAATAAACATTTTTAAAATCAAATGGTGTTAAGTAAAGATTTGGCGATACAAGACCGAGAGCGTTGGCTTTGAATGATGTTTTTTTAATATCAAACAGTTCTAAAAGCTCATCGCTCTGATTTATGGCGCAGGTGAAAGCCGCCAGCTGACCGCCTGCGGAATCACCAGTGAGATACACCCTGCTTTTATCGCAGGGGTAATCCTCAAGGTGGTCATAGATGAAGCCGAGAGCCGTTGCAACATCATTCATCTGCTGAGCGAATGTGCAATCGGGCATAAGGCGGTAGTTTATATTAAAAACTGTGTAGCCTTTCGCCGCCAGCTTCATGCAATAGATTTTGTTGACCTCTTTTGTGCCATATACCCAGCCACCGCCGTGCACATCAATGAGCACGGGCAGTGGTGAGGTTGTATTTTCAGGGTAATAAACATCAAAGAGATGATATTTATTGTTATCGTCAACATAGGGAATATCAAGAATTTTTGTTATTCCATTGGGTTCGTGCTGACGGGAAAGACGCTCTTTATCGTTTTCCTCTGCAACTTTCCAGATAAGTGAATAATCCAAATTATCACTCCTTGATAAGTCTGAATGTCTTTACCTCGTGAGGTTTCATTGAGAAGCTGAACTCCTTACCGTTACAGGGAACTTCCTGCTCGTCAACTTCCATAAGGTTACACTCAATAACTTTATTATAGTCAAAGTCGAAGCAAGCCTTTGCTGTGCAGTGGCGTGTTTCTGCTTCGTACATTCTTACGATTATGCCGTTGCCATCCTGTGCAGGCTTAACAGCATCAAGAACAACATTTTTAAGGTCGATTGAGCAAAGTGATTTTTCACTGTCTGAACCGCCGTTGCCCTTAATGAATGTTGCTGTAAGAGGATTGTTTTCAACGAAGCCAAGCTTAACTGTGTCTGCATCTCTCCAGTTGCCCTCATGAGGATAAAGAGAATAACGGAATGTGTTGATGCCAATATCTCCAAGGGGGTCGGGAACGATAGGTCCTCTCATAAGAGTGATTTTCATAATGTTATCGTGAACATTATAGCCATACTTGCAATCGTTAAGAATACTTACACCGTAGCCGCCCTCTGAAAGGTCTGCCCACTT
Organism: Acutalibacteraceae bacterium; assembly: GCA_045598085.1. Lineage (GTDB taxonomy): Bacteria > Bacillota > Clostridia > Oscillospirales > Acutalibacteraceae > CAG-488. The sequence continues at coordinate 33,144 of JAZLLI010000012.1, read as the reverse complement.
ATGAGCACAAAATTCAAACTTTGCCTGATCGTATGAGGTGTTGTAATGTGTAGGATATTCAGCAGAGCCATGTGCGATTTCGCAGCTGACATTTCTGTTTCTGATATTAACAGGGAAAGCGGCTTTGAGAACCTTTTCTCTTTCGTGCCAGTCAACCGTTGTTTCAAAATCAAGTGCAGGCTTACCCTTTTCAAGGATATAATCCTGTGTGATTGTGGATTCATTGAACTTGCGAACAACACGGATTACGCCACGAACGGGTGAAGATTCAACAACCTCGATTGACTCTGCATCAATAAGCTCCCAGAATTTTTTCTGATAGTCAAATTCAAGGTTCCATGCGCTTTCGTGGATGGGCTTATCAAATGAGATTGTAAGAAGGTTGCCCTTGTCGGTGAGAATCTGTCTGTTTGCTTTTTTATCAATAACCTCTGTGAGAAGTCCGTTATCGTCAATAACGATTTTGAGGAATTCGTTTTCAAGAAGATTTTTCTCTGCTGTTACGCAGTCAAATTCTTTGCTTTCTTTAGTGAGGGCAAATACTTTATAGCCAACGGGAGGAACATCCTCTGCAACGAATGAAATATAGCCGTCTTTAACAGTGCAGGGAAGAGCTTTGCCGTTAAGGTCGCTGATACCTGTGAAGCCATCTGCCTTAACCTTAACAAGGCTTGACACGCTCCAGTTAAGGAGGTTTCTGACAACAACGCTGTCATCCTTGGGATTAACGCAAGAGTCAAGCTGAGCGTTAAGCTTTGCATCAACGCCATCAAGCTCGGACATAATGAATTTATACTCTTCACGGGTATTTTCCATAGCTTCATGGATTGAAGTGCCGGGGAGAATATCGTGGAACTGATTCTGTAAGAACAGCTTCCAGATTTCTTCAAGCTTGTCTTTATTATCCTGACCTGTGATTATGCTGAGAAGCTCTGCGTTACGAAGTCTGAACTCGCCACGGCGATTATTCTTTTTGATGAATGCCTGACTTGTGAAAGTACCACGGTGATTTTCGTAATACATTTCGCCATCCCATACAGGAAGCTCGTCAAACTTGCCTTCAATTCTCTTAAAGAAGCTGGTAATTGTATCGTTTGTGATTTTGGGAATACCGGGGGTCTTTGAAAGGCTCTTCTGACGCTCAATCATATTGAATGTGCATCCGCCGCCGCCATCGCCGTAACCGAACATACCAAGTGATGCGTCAACAATATTGTTCTGACTGTTGTCATGACGGACTGTACGGATATATTCGGGGTTACAGTCGCTCTGATAAGCCTCTTTAAGAAGATATGCCAGTATCTCGTCGCCACTGTGTGATTTCCAACGGAATGTGCTTACAGGAAATTCGTTTGTATCGTTATAGAAAAGCTTTGAAGTGTAGAAATACTTCATGCCTGAACGCTTGATAATCTGTGGAAGTGCCCATGTGAAGCCGAAGCAATCGGGAAGTGAATATACCTCTGACTCAACGCCAAATTCTTTTAAGAAGAACTCTCTGCCGTAAAGGAGCTGACGGATAAGCGACTCACCGCTTGCGATATTTGTGTCAGCCTCAACCCATGCGTTGCCGATAATTTCCCACTGACCTGCTTTAACCTTTTCTTTGATTTTCTCAAAAATGTCGGGATAATACTTCTTCATGAAATCATAAAGAGCTGCCTGACTCTGTGAGAATTTGAAATCGGGGTAAGCATCCATAAGTGAAAGGTTGTTTGAGAATGTTCTTGCGGTTTTTCTGATAACCTCTTTAACAGTCCAGAGCCATGCAACATCAATGTGGCTATGACCTGCCATAACAATTTCACCCGGGGTGGCGTATTCAATTTTTGAGAGTCTTTCTTCAAGAACTTCAGCGGCTTTTGGTACGCTTGCAAGGAATTTTTCCTTGCCCATATCAAAATCAAGCTCGTGGAAAGAATCATCTGCCGCAATGAAAAGGCGGGATTTTACATATTCGTCATCTGTTGTTTCATATACGCCGAAAGCAGCGTTAATGTCAAACCAGTATTTCTCTGCAACAGGGTCAACTGCTACAAGCTCGGATTTAACCATTTTGTATTCCATAAATTTGCCGCCTGCCATAGCAGTGTTGCAGAAAGCAGCAGTGTCAACTGTGCCCTCAACCTGTATGTTAAGCTTCTCTCCACCCTTGAACGGCTTATGGAAAAGAATTTCTGTTCTGTGAACCCAGCCTGAATTTGCTCTTGAAGAAACGGCACCTGCAATTTCGCCGTTAATTCTTACAAGTGCTTCACCGCCGAAGTCGATTGTAAGATAAACTTTTTTGCCTGCGAGGTAATCGGGAACAACAATATCCGCTTCAAAATAACGGGTTTCGTCATAGCCGACTTTCCACCAATCGCCTAATTTCATGGTGGTGTGGGGGTTATTATCAAGGACGATATTGTTGGGGGTTTCGTGAATACCAGTGTATGAATCCCACTCATCAATCACAAAAGTATCTGTGGTGATGTAAGGCTCCATGCGGCTTATCTGATATTTTAAAACTTTGGGATTTATAGTCTGCATAAAATTCTCCTTACGCTAATTTTGTTGAGTTGGGGTCAAGTCGCTTTATAATATCCTGCTGGATTGCAGGTGAAAGGTCAAGGAAGTTAACGAATGTGCCGTGGATTCGCATAATGTAAACTCCGCTTGGAGCGTATTTCTGCGGATTTGCAAGAACCTTGCGAAGAATTTCGGCTGTTGTTACATTAACATAAAGATAGAAAGGTGATACACCCTCTTTAAGAGGATTGAAGAAAAGAGGATTAACAATCTTATCTCTGAATTCAACGCCCTTGCCCTCAAGAGATTCGCTCTTGAAATATTTGGGGTCAACACCGAGGTGTGAAGCGTAACCGCCGTTGAACTTTTCAAATGGCATCTTCATATTTGAAAGCATACGGAAGCCGAGTCCGTTCTCTGCACTGCCGTAAAGGGGGTCAACACCGTAGTTAATCATATCTCTTGCACTCCTGCCGTCTGGTGTTGCGCCAACCCAGTAGCCATAAAGAAGATGTGTTGAGGGACTGCTGAAATCAGGGCGGAAAGGATTGCCGAGGTAGTTTTTCTGATTTGCTACAATGTCTGCAACCTTTGAAGCCACTTCCCCTGCTTCATCATCAACTGCGGGGATGTTGTTGCCGAATTTATCTGCACTCTTTAAGAAATCACGGAGGTCTTCGTAGCCCTCAAAGTTTTTCATAAGTGCGTCAACAAGCTTGTCGGCATCTTCGGGACGCTCTGCAAGGAGCTTGTCAATAGCGGCAAAGCTATCTGCAATAACGCTTGAGCCGTGGATAAGGCAGCCGCTTCCGTTATATTTTGAACACTGACGGGATGTATCTCTTGCATCTATGCCGTTTTCCATACCGCCCATAAAGCATGAAAGGAAAGGTACTCTCAAAGCTGAAAGTGCTGTTGAAGCACCGTTGGCGGCACAAGCCATCTGCTCTGCGAAATATTCAACATTCTTATAGAACTCTTCACGGATATTTTTAAGGTCAGCCTTTTTAACATCTGCTAACTTTTCGCCTGTAACTGTTGAGATACCGCCAGTAAGGGTCATTTCAAGAACCTTGGGGAGGTTAAGCCAACTGTTTGTGGTGTTGCCTGTGTCTTTACCCATAATAAGGGGTTCCTGACAGCCTGCAATTGAAATATCCTGAAGGTCGTCAATATCTATGCCCTTTGCGCCGAGTGTTTCAAAAAGAGCATCGTCATTAAACATTGATGGAGTAAGAACACCTGGTGAGAAGAAGAATCTGCCAAGCTCTTCATAAAGGCGCTGAGGTGTGTTTTTATGAAGCTTAACTGAAAGGATAGGCTGTGGCAGGTTCATATCGAAGTATGCATCAAGCATAGCGTATGTTGTGAAGTTTGTAAGGTCGTTGCCGTCTTTATCACGACCGCTGATGATGATATTTTGTGAAATTGCCCAGCTTCTGTCTGCAACATTGAAGAATACAAGGAAATGCTTGAAGAGAGATGCAACCTCATCACGGTCAAGGTCATTTCTGTATGGTTCAAAAATTCTGTCTGCGTTACCAACAGAGAATGCAAATGGGTTGGGGGTCTGCTCAAGGCACATTACCTGCCACAAAAGGATGAAGCTCTGCATTGCCTCATACATATTTTCACAGGGAAGATAGGGAACTTTTTTAAGTGTATCTGCCATAAGAGTGAACTGTGCTTTCTTTTCACCCTCTGCGTTTTCTGCTTTTTCTCTTGCGATTTTTTCGTATCTTTCAGCAAGGAGGCAAACACCCTCAAGAGCGATTATAAATGCCTTGTAGCCATCGCCCTCTTTGCCTTTCATATTCTCAATCATCTGTGCAACACCGTGGCGAAGTGCATAACGGAAATCGGGAATAAGATGACCAGTTACCTGCTCAACAAAATAGATAACCTCTTTTGTGTGGTCAACGCAACCCTCATAAACCTTGCCAAGCTTTTCAGCGTATTCAGTTTTCATAAACTTCTCTTTAGTGGCAAGGATTCTTTCCTCTGTGAACTCCTCGTTGGGGTCAATATCGCCGAAAACAGCAGCAGGGTCGCAATAGCCTGCAAACTCCTCAACCTTAAAAGAGGGGTTGATAAGAGCGTAGCTTCTTGCAAAAGCATCATCCTGTGTGCCTGCAAAAATCTGATTATCGTCAATATCAAGGGGGATTGTGGCAATAACATCCTTTAAGAGCATTGCCTTTTTGATTTCTTCGTTGATGCCTGCGTATTCAGGTTCTTTTTCCATTTCTTTTTCTTTGGCAAGGAACCAGCCGTCAAGGCGCATTTTTGCTCTTTCGTGCTTAAAAAGAGCCTTTGCCTTTTCGGTTACGACATCTGGTGAATAAATATCAAATATCATATTAAACACTCCTCTGCGTTATTTAAGTTGTTACAAGCGTTACGCCTGCATTTTTAAGGGCTGTTATGAAGTTTTTGAGGGTTTCTTCGCTTACAAAGCCGTCTGTAATTTCGTATTCCTCTGTCCACTTACACTTGCCGTATTCGTGGTAAGGAAGAATTTCAACAACGATGTTTGTCATATCCACTGAACCGAAAAGCTCAATAAACGGCTTCGGGTCTGTGTTGACTCCGTTTATAAGCGGAATCCTCACATGGAGCTGATTTCTCTCTTTAGTGAGAGCCTTGAAATTTTCAACGGTCTGACGGCTTGAATGTGCCACAAACTTTCTGTGAATTTCATCGTCAGGCTCTTTCACATCCATAATAAGATAATCAACAAGCTCGGAAATTTCGAGAAGTCGAGGGCTTGAACCATTTGTTTCAATTGCGGTGTGAACCCCCTGCTCTTTCACTTTTTTAAGAATTTCAATCAATTCATCTGCCTGCAAGGTTGGCTCGCCACCTGTGAATGTTACACCGCCGCCGTCAAAAAACATCATTCGGCTGCGCATAATTTCATCCACTAAATAGTCGGTGGAATACTCTTTTGCACCTGTGTAATCTGCTTTCATGCTCTCGGGATTGGAGCACCACTTGCAACGGAAATTGCACCCCTGCAAATGATAGACAAGTCTGTTGCCAGGTCCGTCCTGCGAATAATTGAATCCCTTTTGTAAAACTTTCATAAAACTACCTCTGTAAAAATATACAAGTTTATTCTATCATAAAGAAATTTTTGTTTCAACACAAATATGATAAAATATAACATAAATATAAAAAAGATGATTTAATCAGCTGTTTGCTTTTTAAATCATCTTTTCTTTTTATTTAATTGATGTAAGAATATCAATCACATTATAAATCCATGTATTCTGAGTTTTCTCTTACAGTATCGCTGTTTTCTGCAATCAGAACAGAAGCATCTGCACTGCACTCAATATTGTGCCATGTGCCAGCGGTTACATTATAGATTTTGCAAGGCTCCATTTTAACAGGCTCTCTGTTTTCGCCAATATAAAGTGTAGCTTCGCCCTTGAGCAAAACGAAAACCTCGTCTGTTTCCATATGACGCTCAATGTATGTGTTGTGGGTGTACTCATCATCCTGTGTAAGGAAAGCAACACACCATGTTTTGAATACATGAGTGCGGTCATAACCTCTGCCGTTAAATTCTTTAATTTCAAGTCCTTTTGCCATTTTAGAATCTCCTTTATTCCGTTAAATTATGGATGAAGATAGGGATATGGTTCACAAGATCCAAGTTCACTGTACAATCGTCTGATAGCATCACATTTTTGAGGATTGTATCCATCCAATCGTCCAGTTTCATTTACTGATTCACCTAAGCAAGTTCCTCCGCAATGAAGCATAGCGGGACAATTTTTGCAATGTTCCATATTTGTTGACTTTCTCTCATTAAGAGCTTTAATTTTGTTCATATCAAAATTAAATGTTTTGGATTTTTCATCCCATTCGCCAACAATAAAAGGTTCCATATGATATGGTTTTGCACCAAACAAAACCATATCGCAAGCAGAAATATACCCATCGGGTGTTAAATGAGGGGCATTGAGAGGAGTACAGCAACGACAATGATACGCTGATTCACCGTCAAAATTGACAGTAAGAAAGCTTCCCCAAAACATTCCTTTCGATTTTGCATATTGATAAGCTTCTAAATAATTATCAACATATTTATCCAAATCAAACAAATAAGAAAATTGTTTTTTCTTATCATTACACACTGGTATCTTTCCAACTTCGTAAAACAAGGGATTTGTCCATACATAACGAATTCCAAGATTATAAAAATAATCTACCATTTCCATTTGTTTTGAGATGCTTTTTTCAGTAATAGTAACTCTTGCACCAACCATCAAATTGCGTTCGCCTTTATTATTTATGAGCCACTTAACATTATCCTCCAATATTTCTGCTGATGAACGATTGGAGAACACTTTGTTATATTTAGGATTTAACGGTCTGTTATAATCCTGAATATCTTTCATACCGTCAAAAGACATCCATACGATATTTAAATTATCAAGTATCCATTCACGAATATTCTCTGTAAAAACACCGTTTGTCTGTATTTCAGTTGTAACTCTTTCGCCACCATCAGGGTGTTTCTTTGCATACTCTGTTATGGCTCTCATTTTTTCAAACTCTTGTGTTGGTTCGCCAGGTCCATAAAATCGGATATGCCTACTGCCATTTGTTGCAAAATACCAGTCAATTCCCGCCTTGGCAAACTCAAGAGAAATAGTTTTTTCTTTTATTGCATTTCTTTCTTTTGCATTGTAGCAATAGCGACAGCAAAGATTACACTTTGTTGTCAGAAAAAAAGAAATCATTTTTTTATTACAATGCGGCATACAAAAACCTCTTAATTAATAAAGTTCATTCCACTGTTTTTTCTTCCACTGTTTCATGGTTTCAAGGTATCCATGTATATCATGATCGCTGAGTTCAGCAGGTTTATAGAATACCCCAGAAGAAGTTTTCTGCAAACAGTAAAAAGCTTTCATATTTGAATCATAATCAGTACTTGACGGATTACAGTAAAAAACAAAATCAATATAATTTGAAGGTAACATATCAAAAATGTCATCTTGAATATATCTTAACATAGTTTTATCTTTATCTTTTTTGCTTTTTTTTCTTAATTTTTTGACAGTTTTTTTTAGATCATTAACGCACAGTGCGTCTTTGGGTATAACATAATAATAATCTACACCCAATTCAATATTATGGTACATTTTATCTATAATCTGATCGCATTCAGCTACATCATTACTTATAATCCATATCTCAACATCCTCATCCTTACCAGACTGTGTATAGACATAGTTTGCTTCATATAAAGCGAGGGTAGATAATTCAACAACATCTTTATTGAGATCTATTAAACCTTTTATTTCATTATGCTCTTGTGTTATATGAGTCATCATATCAATATGCTCGCTATCAAATTTATCTAGTATTGATTGTAAACTTTTGTAAAGAATCAGAATTGTTGAGAAAAGCAACGCAGAAGATATATTTGGTATAATTGAATCCCAATCATTTTTCAAACTCAAAACTGTAACAAAAGTCTCTATAATAAATATTATAAACGAAATAATTGTTTTTATATGTTTTCTCATTACTTATCCCTCTCTTCCCAAAATTTATATCAATCAAAAAGACCACCTTATTACTAAAAACATTATATCTTTTTTACTTTACTATGTCAATAAACAAACAACATAAAAAAGTTTTATTATATCCTTTAAAAAAGATGTGTTTTGTATTGTAAAATGCTTCTCAATTTGGTAGAGTATAGTTAATCTTTATTTTGGAGGTACCATTATGATGAAACTTGGTATTATAAACAATCGCCCCACAAAGGAATCTCTCAACTATGTTAAGAGCCTTGGGCTTTCTTTTATTGAAATGTGCAACAACAACAATGAAGAATCTATTATTTGCACAGAAAATATGGCACAGTACATTGCTGATGTTAAAGACGCTGGTCTTTATATCGGTTCACTTGGCAGATGGAACGCTGAAATGAACAAAGGCGGCAAGGTAAACGAGGATGAATTTGCTATCGTTGCAAAAAATCTTGACGATGCTATCAGCTGCGGCTGCCCCACATTTGTTTGCGGATGCAACTACGATGACAGCGTTTCGCTTTATAAAAACTACACTGCCGCTATTGAAATTTTTGGCAGAATGCTCGAAAAGGCAAAGGGCACTGGCACTAACATTGCCGTTTATAACTGCGACTGGAACAACTTTATTAACAACATGAACGCATGGGAGGTTGTCCTTGGTGAGCTGCCCGACCTCAAGATTAAATTTGACGCTTCTCACAGCTACAATGCAGACAGAAACTATATGCGTGAAATCTCTGACTGGGGCGACCGCTTTGCTCATGTTCACATCAAGGGCACAGTTCGCACTGGCGGTGAGCACGTTGATGACCCGCCCGCAGGCATGGACGACCTAAAATGGGGTTCAATCTTTGCGGCTCTTTATTCAAAGGGTTATGACGGATGCCTTTCAATTGAGCCACATTCAAGAGCATGGCGTTTTGACACTGACCTTGGCAAGGCTGGCGTTAAATACACAGTTGACTACATAAGCAAGTTTATTCTTTAATTTTCGGAGGAATTATGTTATACAAAAAGAATAGCGAAAAGTCCCTATCTAAAGAGCTTTTTCAGAACCCCACAAGTGAGTACAGAGGAACTCCTTTCTGGGCATGGAACAGCTACCTTACAAAAGAGGAGCTTGAGCGACAGATAGATATATTTAAAGAAATGGGTCTTGGCGGATTCCATATGCACGTTAGAACAGGTCTTAAAAATCAGTACCTCAGCGACAGCTATATGGAGCTTATTGATGATTGCGTTAAAAAAGCTAAGGGCGAAAATATGCTTGCTTGGCTTTATGATGAGGACAGGTGGCCATCTGGTGCGGCTGGCGGACTTGTTACCTGCGAGGAGAAATACAGAGCAAGAAGCCTGCTTTTCACTCTATTCAGATTTGGTGAGGGCTATGATTCAGAGGACGCAAGCGCACAGGCAACAAGAAGCGGAAAAGGCACTCTCCTCGCCTGCTATGACATTGTGCTTGATGATGACGGCTTCCTTAAAAGCTACCGCCGTATAAACGAGGATGACAAGGCAGAGGGCAAGAAGTGGTATGCGCTTCTTGAAATCAGCACCAACAACAACTGGTATAACGGTCAGGCTTATGCAGACACACTCTCTAAAGAAGCAATTGACCGCTTCATTGAGGTTACTCACGAAAAATATAAAGAAAAGGTTGGCTATGAATTTGACGGCACTGTGCCTGCAATTTTCACAGATGAGCCACAGTTCACACGCAAGCAGGTGCTTAACAATTCATTTGACGAAATGGATATTTCACTGCCTTGGACAGACAAAGTGCCTGAGCTTTATAAAGAGGCATACGGCGCAGATATTTATGACACACTACCAGAGCTTTTCTGGGATTTGCCTGCATCAGAAGCATCAATTCACCGCTATCGCTATCACGATTTTATCGCAGAGCTTTTTGCAAAATCTTTTGCAGATAATGTTGGCTCATGGTGCCGTGAAAACAAAATTGCGCTCACAGGTCATATGATGGAAGAGCCGACACTCCGCAGTCAGTGCGCCGCCCTTGGTGAAGCAATGCGCTCATACAGAGGATTTGACATCCCCGGTATTGATATGCTGTGCAACCGTGCAGAGTTCACAACTGCAAAGCAGGCACAGTCTGCTGTTCATCAGTTTGGCTATGAGGGAATGCTCTCTGAGCTTTACGGTGTAACAGGCTGGGATTGCGATTTCAGAACATATAAATATCAGGGCGACTGGCAGGCGGCACTTGGCGTTACAGTGCGTGTACCTCACCTTTCATGGTATGCTATGGGCGGTGAAGCAAAGAGGGACTACCCTGCTTCAATTCACTATCAGTCCCCTTGGTATAAAAAATATAATCTTGTTGAAAATCATTTCGGCAGAGTTAATACTGCACTTACAAGAGGTAAGCCTGTTATTAAGGTTGCAGTTGTTCATCCTATTGAAAGCTTTTGGCTTCACTGGGGTCCCAACGATAAATCTGCGCTTCTGCGTGAAAGCCTTGACGAGAGATTCCAGAATCTTACTGAATGGCTTCTTACTGGCAGTATCGACTTTAACTTTATTTCAGAGTCCCTCTTGCCTGATCTTTGCGAAAAAGGCTCTGCTCCCCTTAAAGTGGGCAAGATGGAATATGACGCTGTTGTTGTTCCAGGTTGTGAAACACTTCGCTCCACCACAATTGAAAGACTTTCTGACTTCAAGGCTGACGGCGGTAAGCTGATATTTATGGGCGATGCGCCTTATCTTTGTGATGCTATGCCCTCTGACAAAGGCAAAAAGCTCTATGACGAAAGCATCAAAACAGACTTCTCAAGAGCGGCTATTCTTAACGCACTTGAGGATAACAGAACTGTTACACTTCGCTTTGCAAACGGCAGACTTTCTGATGATTTACTTTATCAGCTTAGACAGGATAACGATTGCAAGTGGCTCTTTGTTTGCCACACTGAGGAGCCTGACAACAAGGATGTTCACCGTGGCGACTATGTGAGAATCACTGTTGAGGGCGAATACATTGCAGAGCTTTATGATACATTTGACGGCACAATCAAGCCTATGCCCACAACATACAGAAACGGCAAAACTATGATTGACAGACAGGTTTATGCCTATGATTCACTGCTTATTAAGCTAACAGAGGGCAAGGCAGAGAACGGCAAGGCTAAGGAATGGTGCGAAGTTCCCGAGGGCAAACAGGTTGAAAGCACTGTCCCCTACGCTCTTTCTGAAAAGAACATTCTTTTGCTTGACATTGCTGAATACAAGCTTTCTGCTGACAAGGAATTTTCACCCGAAGAAGAGATTCTGAGGCTCGATAATGTTTGCCGTGAGCGTCTTGGCATTGTTAAGCGTGGCGGTTCAATTGTTCAGCCTTGGGTAACTGGCGAAGTTCCGACAGTTGACAAGCTGACACTTCGCTTCACATTTGACAGTGAGATTGACTACAGCGGTGCTGAATTTGCATTTGAAGAAGCTGACAAGGTTGAGAGCATAATCTTCAACGGCAAGGAAGTTGAGAAAGACATCCTCGGCAACTATGTTGATATTTCAATTTTTAAAATTGCACTTCCGCAGATTGTTAAGGGCAAAAACACACTTGAAATCACATATCTTTACGGTGAAAAGGTTGACATTGAAAATATGTTCATCCTTGGTGATTTTGGCGTGAAGCTCAACGGCAACAAGAAAACTGTTACCGCTCTGCCCGAAAAGGTTGGTTTTGGCGACCTTGTTCCGCAGGGATTCCCGTTCTACAGCGGAAACATCACATATAAATTCAAGGGCAAAGCAACAAACGGCAAAATGAATATCCGTGCCACATGGTACAGAGGTGCGGCAATTTCTGTTAAGGTTGACGGCGAAGAAAAGGGACACATTATTTATCCTCCGTACATCCTTACAGTTGACGGACTTGCAGATGGCGAACATGAGATTGAAATGACACTTTACATTCACAGATACAATTCATTCGGTCCTGTTCACCTTGTTGACGAAAAAGAAAGCTGGCACGGCCCTGGAGCATGGAGAAGCACTGGCAGATGCTGGACATATGAATATGTGCTCAGACGAACAGGCATTCTTGCTGCGCCTGCGATTATCGAAGAATAAGGATTGATTTTTATGAATTTATGCAAATATGTTAATGTTTTTCAGGGTTGTGGAGAGGTTGACATAAAAAAGCGTGAGGGTATTGCCGCAAAGTGGTTTTTTATTAAGGCTGGCTGCGGCAACACCAGCCCTGCGGCTATGGTGCCATACGGTGCAATGAGTGTTGCACCTTACTCTGGCGGATACCCAACAGGATACGGCAACCACATTATCAACACCCACTCTCACCCGAAAAAATTCAAGGACGGCGAAAAGCTCCGTGGTTTTGCTCACATTCAGCAAAGCGGAACAGGCACAATGGGTTATTATTATAACTACGCTCTCACCACCCCTATGTATGAGGATTCTGACGAGCTTCGCCTGCCCATAAATGAAGAGGCAGAGCCAGGATATTACTCTTGCGTTCTTGACGATATAAAATGTGAAATGACAGCAAGCAACAGGGTTGCACTGCACAGATACACATTCAAAAAAGCTGGCGGATTTGTTAAGGTTGATTTCAAAAACAACGGCATAAACATTCCCGATTATGAAATCCGCAAGGTCTATGACCTTTCTATCGAAAAATTTGATAATAACACCGCCATTGCAAAAGCAAAGATTGAGGGAATTGACATTTTCTTTGCAGTTAAGGGCAACAGCAGATTTGAAATTAAAGACGGTTGTGCAATTTTTAGCTTAGAAGAGCAGAAAGTGGCTGAAATTTCTGTTTCAATTTCTCTTAGAAGCTGCGAAAAAGCGTTGAAAAATATAGCTTCATCGAAAAATTTCGATGAAACAAAGGCTGACGCAAGCGCACTTTGGAACAAATCTTTTTCAACGATAAAAATCGATGCAAGCGATGAAATAAAAGAGATTTTCTATTCAAATTTTTATCATTCACTTGTTAAGCCTGCGGATTGGTCTGGTGAAAGCTTCATTTATGATGGTGAGGGTGCGTTCATTGCAGATTTCAGCACCCTTTGGGATATGTATAAAACACAGCTTCCGCTTATCTTTATGACGGATAAGGAAATGAGCGAAAAGATTATTGAAACACTTCTTAAAGTTGGCGAAAAGTTAGGGCATATTCCAAATTCATTCGGTCTGACAGATAAGTATCTGCTTCACAATTCACAGGCAAGAATGCTCGGTGTTTATGCGCTCATAACCGCTTACCGCTACGGTATCAATGTTGACCCCGACAGGATGCTGAAAGTGATTGACGCAGATGTTTTTGCCGATAACAAAACGGATTTCACTGTTGACGGCAAGTGTGAATCCAACACTTGGATGCTTGACATGGCAGACGGCTGTGCCTTGGCGGCAGAGATTGCACTTGAAAGAGGAAACACTGAAATTTACAACAGGCTCTATCCCCTTTCGCTTCAATGGAAAGGCGTTTATGACCCCAAAACAGGACTTCTCAACGAGGATTCTTCATATTATGAGGGCACTTTATACAACTATTCTTTCCGTCAGATGGTGAAAATGGACGAAAGAATTGAGCTTGCAGGCGGCAAAGAGAATTTTGTGAAGCTTCTTGATAAATTTTTTGGCTACGGTCAGCCTGACACGGTTCTTGCCACTGACCCCGATAATTATGAGCATATAAGAGAGGGCATCAAGCTGGGCAGATTTGAGGGATTCAACAACGAATCCGACACCGAAGCACCTTTTTCATATATTTACGCAGGCAGGCACGACAGAGTTTGTGAAATCATCCGTGGCGGTCTTAAATATATGTTTTCAACGGGCAAGGGAGGACTTCCCGGCAACAACGATTCAGGCGCACTTTCGTCATATTATGTGATGACGGCAATCGGTCTTTTCCCTGTTGCAGGTCAGGATTTATTTCTCATTGGCTCGCCTGTGGTTGACAGTGCAGAGGTTACACTTTCAAGCGACAACAAGCTGAGCATTAAGGTGATTGACAACTCTGACGAAAACATTTATGTTAAGAGTGTTACTTTTAACGGCAAAGAAATTGGAAGTAAGATGATTTCTGCAAAAGAAATTATGAACGGTGGAGAAATGGTATTCACCATGAGCAATAAGGCATAAAGCATTACAGCAGTGCAACAAAGCTGATATTAAAGATATGGATAAATCGGAAATATTATAGCTTAAGGAGAAGATATTTATGAAACTGAAAAACAGATTGATTTCACTTATTCTTGTCGCCGTAATGATAATGTCCGCATTGCCGCTGACATCATTTGCCGCAGAGTTACATAACACTGGGGACATAATCCTTTTCGGTTCATATCCTCAGAGTGAAGTTATAGATAAGACTTTGATTTCATCGCTTAACGGTCTGGCAGACGATTGGAAAAGCTATGATTATTACAGCGGTACTGGAATCTATGATGACGGAAAAATGACTCAATCTGATTACATGAAATACGCAGATGTAGAGTATAACGGAAACAGATACCGAGGACTACTTATTGAAAAATACAGACCAACCTTCACGGGTTATTCGCTGACAACCGACACCGATACTTATCAGGATAATAACGGATACGAATGTGGCAAAATCTACTGGTTTAAATTTGAGCCGCTCCAGTGGCGTGTAGTTAATCCAGAAAACGGTTATGTTATCTGTGATTCTATTATTGATTCACAGCCGTTCAGCAATTTCCTTTATTTCAACGGTTCAGCTTACTATATGGACATCCTCAGCTATGATTTCTCAAATTATTATGTGAACAGCAGTATCAGAAGTTGGCTCAATAACGACTTTGCTGATACGGCTTTCACAGCGGAAGAAAAAGAAAACATCATCACAAACTATATGGACGATTTCAGGAAAGATATATATGACAGGGTTTTTCTGCCGTCTGCAAATGAAATGAAGAACACGGAACATTGGAAAGATGATGCTTCAAAAATCGCCGCAGGAACGGACTACGCAAAGAGTCAAGGTCTTTTTGTTACAGAAGGCAAATCATACTGGCGGCTTCGTTCTGTATCTGACTGGAGCCACGCCGCCTGCACGGTTTGCACAGACGGTACTCTTTACGGCAACAACTATTATTACAATGTCTATCCGTATTTCACATCTTTTACGGGAACGGGAATCAGACCTGCAATAAAGCTTGTTGATATGAATGACAGTACAGTTGTCAAGACAGAGAAAAAAGCTGCGGAATTTACAGCTTACAAAAAAGTAGATATGAAATTCTTTGAAAAGGTCAAAGCATTCTTCGGTGGTATATTCAGCATAAGCAGATATTTCCTGTCACGCCCGGGCGAGATAAACGAGGATGTTATTTCCGTAAAGGATTCTCTGAAAAGAGGTATCAATGTAACGGGCATGGATGCCGGATGGTCCCGTGAAATGTTCCTTGAAAAGGAAACATTTGAAAACATCAGCGGAAAGGGCTTTGATTTTATTAGACTTACGGTCAATCTGTGCTGTATGCTTGATGATAATGGTCTGTTAAATGAAAGTGCCGCATATAACCTTGACAAAACGCTGAAATATGCGCTTGACTCTGATTTGTCCGTAATTCTTGAACTTCACAACTGGCAGGATCTTAACAATGATCCTTCGGCTCAAAACATTGAAAGGCTTGTTTCGGTCTGGAAACAGGTTGCCGAAAGATACAAGGATTATCCCGACAAACTTATGCTTGAAATTCTTAATGAGCCAGACAATCGCAGCGGAAAAATGAGTAAAACAAGATGGAACTATATTCAGAATAAGGTAACCGCCGCAATCCGTGAGATTGACGAAGACAGAATAATCGTTCTCGCTTCGAGAAATCTGAATGTTTCATCCACACTGAAGGATCTGCGTATCAAGCACCGTGACCCGTATCTGATTATTGATGTTCATAATTATTCACCCATGCATTTTACTCACCAGGGTGCGGAATGGATGGACGACAGCTATCAAAAAGATGTTCCCTACAGCAAAGAGGTTGCGGATGAATTTGCCGCAGCTGTTAAGCTGGCTGCCGACTATCAGAAAAAGCACGGTACGAAGGTAATTGTCGGCGAAATCGGTGTTTATCTGAAACAGGTTGACGAAAATGAAGTAAATGCTTTTCTTAACGATGCGGTAAACTGTCTGAAAGAATATAATCTGCCGTATGCTTACTGGGAATACTGCGCAGGCTTCGGAGCCTATGATTTGGAAACAAGGCAGTGGAAATCGTTTGTAACCGATGCTTTGCTGAAATAAATCCCAACTTGTCGAATAAAAAATCACCCGCTGAAAAGGAATAATTTCCTTCTCGGCGGGTTTTCTTGTGTCAAAAACTTATGCTGTTTTGCCCTTAATTTATTTACCGATGAATGACTTCACATATGAAAGCACCATGCTAACAGCTTTTCTGAGCATATACTTGATAAATTCAAAGGTGAAGAAATCTCTCTGGTTAATGCCAGCGTGCTTGATAACAAGCTCTGTTTTGTCGGTAAGCTTCAGCTCGTTGAGCTTTGCAAGAACAAGCTTTGCAATAACCACATTGCCCTCTGCGTTGGGGTGGATGTAATCGGGTGCGATATATTCGCTATGACCTGCAAACTCTTTTGCAACATCAATCAGCTCATATGCACCTGCGTTTTCAGCGATATACTGTCTGTAGCGTGCGTTAAGTCTGTCTGCGCCCTGCTGATATACTTCTTTAACATAATCATTGCCCGGGTTGTAGAGAGTCTGAACAATTATTGTTGCGTTGGGGTTAAGCTCTTTGATTTTTGCAATAATTTTGCAGAAATTCTCATAAAATTCTGCGGTGATTTCATCGAAACGGGTATAATTGCCATTCTTTGCATCGCTGATAAGGCTTGCCATATCACCACGAAGGAAATCGTTGCCACCGATTGAAATGCTGATAATATCGGCTGCTTTAACATCTGCGCTAACCTTTTCTTTTTCAAGGTGCTTAATAAGGTCTGATGTGCGGTAGCCGTTGATGGCATCATTGGTGAAGTCAAAGCCAGTTGTGTCTGCAACAATTCTGCCGAAGCAGGCCTCGTCGCTATTAAGCACGCCTGCGCCATAGCCGATTGAATCGCCGAGAACAAGGTATTTCAGTGGTTTCTCCCCTGCGAATGCTGTGGTTGCAATGCCAAGCATCATTAAAAGTGCCAGAACGATTGATAATATTTTTCGTGAAAGTTTCATAAAACTTCCTCCTTTCAGGGTAATTTTAACACTAAAAAAGAATTTTGGCAAGTGAATTTTCTGTAAAGCAAAATCAGACTTTTTACAACGCTCCAATTTTCTTCTGCGGAAGTCCATAGGGTGATTGTTATTATTGTGCTTATTTTGAGCGTAGATTGCCACGGCTTCTCGAAGCCTCGCAATGACGATACCGACAATAATTCGTTCAAATTTATCTTTGTGTTAACATTCAGAACGGGATGTCGAGGACGCCATCCCCTACAGTGTGCCGTCCACTTCTTCACTATTCACTACAACTTATTACTTCAAAATGGGTGTCCCGCCCGAAATTATTCATTATTCATTATTCATTATTCAATATTCGTTATTCATTTGAATTGTGGATTGCCACGGCTTCTTTGAAGCCTTGCAATGACAAGACTTTAAAAAGGAATAAGCCGCCGATTTTGAATCGACGGCTTAATTTTGGGATTTTGGAATGTATCTATTTCATCGTAACCATAACCTTTAATTGTAATATGCAGGTTTAAAAGTTATTTCATTGGAACCACGCTTTCAAAGTTTATTTTAAATAATGTTTACGGTTCACTGGAACCATCCCCTTTTTTGTATCTCTCTTTCTTTTCATCCATATAATATCACTAATTTTGTTAAATGTCAATAGTTTTTTTGCACATTTTTATTTTTATTTTAATGTTTTTTTTCTTGACTATTTGTTAAAATAAAGTTAAAATATTATAGTAATATTAAAGCACGGAGGACCATTATGGCTGAAGAATATAATCCCGATATCGTTAGTGTTATTGACGAAAACGGCGTTGAACATACTTTTGAAGAACTTGACAGAATTGAAACTGATAACGGCAGATATGTTGCTCTGCTCCCCGTTTATGATGACGCAGAGGACATAATTGATGATGACGGTGAAATAATAATCTTACAGGTTGACGAGGAAGAAGACGGCGAAACCTTCCTTTGCCCCATTGAGGATGAAAAAATCTTTGATGAAGTGGGCAAAATCTTTGAAGAGAGATTACAGAATCTTTTCTTTGAAGACGAAGAATAAACAAAATCCCTGCTCTGCTCGATAACTGCTGTCTATATTAACCCAACACATTTTAAAAAGGGAGCCTATTCTCTGTTGTTGGGCATGCAGACCTCCCGATTTTCGGACGTTGGGAGCACAAAAACAACAGGAGGCAACCCACCTGCTTTTAACCGCAGGTTACTATCGGCAGCTCCCGGCACGGCGGGGTTTGTTAAGCTGAAAGGACGATTGAATATGATCAAGATACTGTCTGCGGACATTTTAGATATAATCCCACTTGAAATAGGTTTTATTATTGCAGCAAGAGAAACTGCACCCACAGGCGAGGCAACTGTTGCTACCTCTGTTTATGACCAGGAGGGCGACAGAATTCTCCCAATAAAGATTGGTACATATCTTGAAGCAAAATACGGCGCAGAATACAGAACTATCGCTTCAACTCTTGGCGATTATCTCACCTGCTCTGCGGCTATCCTTAAAAGTGGCGGTGTTGTTACCCTTTACCCCACAGGTGAATTGAGCCTTTTTGATGTTGACGGCTCTGTTGCATGGGAAAACAAGCTTCTTTATCAGGAAAAGACAACAAGAGATATTGCTCTTGACGGTTCCTGCTTCTGGAGTGCTGTGCCCGGTATCAATGCAATTATCCGCTACTCCCCTGTTGAAAAGAGAGTTTTGCTTCGTATCGGCGGCGGCTCTTCCACAGCTTTCAACAGACCTGTTGCCATTTCAAAATATGACGACAAGCTTTACATATGCAACGAGGGCAATAATAAAATCCGCACAATCCGCCTTGAGGATTACGCAGTTAAGGATTATGCAGTATTCAACGAGCCTGTATATAAATATTTCAGAGTTGGCGCAAAAGAATATGTGCTCCTTGGTTCAGGCATCTATCGCATCAACGACGATTCAGAGAAATAAGTAATAATAATCCCCGCAGTTTTGGCTGTGGGGATGTTTTTTATAGTATATTAAAAGCTGGAACATTACGCTCCAGCTTTTTGTTATTCAAGTATATTGAGAATTTCGTTGAGGTTGCGGATTTCGTAGTCGATACGGAGGTTTTTATCGTTCACTGCACCGTTGGGGTTATACCAGCAACAGGGCAAGTCTGCGTTATTTGCGCCCTTGATGTCGCTTGTGAGTGAATCGCCGATAACGAGCATTTCGTCCTTTGCATAGTCCCCTATTTTGCTGAAAACAGCGTCAAAAAATTTAATTGACGGCTTTTCAAAGCCAACCTTATCTGAAATAAACACGCCGTCAAAAATTTCGTTAAGCCCGGAACGGCGAAGCTTATTTTCCTGTGCGGTGATTGTGCCGTTAGTGATGGCATACTGCTTATATTTGCCCTGCAGGGATTTGAGCAGTGTGAAAGAATCATCGTTAAAAAAGATTTTGTCGCCAAGTGCTATCTGATACATTTTGTTCAGCTCGTCATACTGTGTGAACTCGATGCCCTCAAGCTGAAAAAGCTCCTCAAATCTGCCACGCTGAACCTGCGGTTTGGTGATTTCGCCACGCTCCAGCATCTGCCAGTATTTTGTGTTGATTTTTGAATAACGCTCAACCATTGCGTCATCGCAGTTATTTATGCCAAAAGCGGCAAAGCATTTTTTGATTGCATAGTTCTCCGCCTTCAAAAAATTCATTATTGTGCCGTCAAGATCCCATAAAAGTACTTTTATCATTGCAAATCTCCTAATTTTTTTGTGAATATTATACATCTTTTTAATAATAAGGTCAATTATCTCTTGTAAATATTTTCAGAATAGTATATAATAACCTTGAGGTGATAACAATGATTATTGACAAAATTGACAATTATGAGGAATATCTTGCAGAACACCCTGAATTTAAAGCCATTTATGACTTTATAAAAGAGGATGCCGCTGAGCAGAAAGCCGACGGCAGCTATGAGCTTGACGGCAGAAAGCTTTTCTGCAACATTGCTACATACAGAACTGAGCTTGACAAAGAGGTTAAGTTTGAGGCTCACAAAAAGTATGCTGATTTGCAGTACATTGTTTCTGGTATTGAAAAAATCGGCTGGTCTCCCCTCCCTGATATTGAAGAGAACCTCATCAGTGAGGAATACTCAAAGGGTGGCGACATTGCTTTTTATGACGGCAAGAGCAAGTTTGATTTTGTGCTGACAAAAGGCAGTTTTCTTTATCTTGCACCCGAGGATGCTCATGCTCCCTGCCAGTGCGCCGATAAAGAGATGAATGTGAGAAAAATGGTTTTCAAAATCATGTTATAATCACAAATAACCACGGGAGAAATAGATATGATTAAAAAAGTATTATCCCTTACCCTTGCGGCTATTATGATTTTTTGTATGTTCTCTATGAACGCCAGTGCGGCATCTGCAATTAAGCGAATTGATGTGGATTTCAACGCCGAAATTGCAGGAATGACAGCATACGATTATCAAAAAATCTACACCATAAACACCAAAAATGTTGGCTATCTTGATTATTTTGAGGGCGACAACGGCATTTACATTTATGAGGGCAGCAAATACATTGGCTATGCCACACTTGAAAACGGCAAAAGCTACAACTTCAAAATCAATATGAGGTCATATGCTGACATTGACAAAAATGTTGAGGTTTACATCAACGGCAAAAAAATTGACAGTAATAATGTGAGCATCACCAAAAGTGTTGACCCCAAAGGCGATAAATGCACCGTTATTCAGGCGAATTATCTTGGTGTTAAGGTAACTGACAGCGGCAATTTCTTCACAAGATTTTTTAAGGCTATTGCAAATTTCTTTGGTGGAATCGGCAATTTCTTTAAATCGATTTTTAAATAAGCAATATAATATTAAAAGCAATCTTAAAGGGCAAAGGCTCAATAAGATTGCTTTTTTGTTGTTTATTTTTTTGTAAAAGGATTTTCAAGACCCATCACATGAAGCGTAAAATATTCGTCAGTGATGCTCCAATAAAAATTTTCGATTGTGCGGTCATAAGTAAAGCCGCATTTTTCCATAACTCTCTTTGATTTTTCATTGCCGTCAAAATAATCAGACCACATTTTTTTAAGTTTCAAATCATTGAAGCCGTGGCGGATAAGCTCCCTCACCGCTTCGGGGATAAGTCCCCTGCCCCAGAACGGAACGCCAATCCAGTAGCCGATCTCGCCCTCATTTTCTGGCAGATTCAAAGCACTGACATTGCCCACCATAATGCCAACGGAGCCAATGGGGGTGTTGTTTTCTTTAAGGCAAACGGCATAAGTTTCGGGTGCGGAGAGAACATCTTTTATAATCTGACAGCTGTTTTCAACGCTTGTGTGTGGCTGCCACCCTGCGGGGATGCCCACACGCTCATCCTTTGCATAAAAATAAAGGCTCTCTGCGTCAGATTTCTCCCACGGGCGAAGAATAAGTCTATCAGTTTCAAGTGTCATATAATTCCTCCCTGCGGTTGATTATAAAGAAACACAATCATTTTGTCAACTCTCTTTATGCTATAGCTCCCAGATCCTCGCCCATATCACAGGTATAACGGAGGCTGATTGTGTCGCCGTCTTTCACTTTATACTGACTGCTTCCGTAGTTTGGAAATTCGTCATTCACACAGTACATCCAGCCTGACTGCGTACCGCAATCCTTTTCATAAAGCTGGTGGATGCCACGGATATAGTTGCTGTCATAGCCAGGGGTATAGACAAAATCCAGGTGGATTCCGTCTTTTTTGCAGAAGTTACAGTTATCGGTGCAGGTGCTTTCACTGCACCCTTTTTTTATAACGTCAAAAGCTGTACTGCCCTCGGAAACAGACACCTTTTTTGCCTTTAAAATGTATCCGTTTTTTGGAACAAATGGTACTTTATTTTCGTTGAGATTTTCTATATTTTTAAGAATATTTTCACAGGAAATTTCAAGGGTGCAGGTTATAGTTTTTTTAGCAGTTGTCTTTTTATCTGTAGATTTTGATGTTGCTATTTCTGACTTTTTTGTTGCTTCTGATTTTGAAGTTGTTGAAGTTTTAGTTGTGGTAGAGGTTGTTTCTTTTTGTTTTTCTGTAGTCAAAGCTGTTGTGGATTTTGTTGTGGTTGTGGCAGAATTTTGTGTTGGATTATTGTCCGTTTCTGTTACAGTTAATCCGCAGGAACTGAGAAGAAAAACGAAAGAAAAAATCAAAAATATTGAGAAAAATTTTTTCATAATTTCACCCCAAAAATTCATTTAAAAAGATTCTTAAAAAAGTTAATAATTGCACTGAAAAATTTCTTAATTCCGCTCTCGCTCACATTGTTTTTGTTGCCGATTGCGAAGATATATCCAGAGTCATTTTTATAAAAAAGTGTGCCGTTATTATCGCAGACAATTGTGCTGACGGAGTAATTCGCTTTGTCCCCCTCGGGAGTAAACAGCTCCGCTTTTTGTGCCTTTGTTTGACCGACAGAATCAGTATAAACGCTGATGCCACCAGGGAGCGCATTGTATGTTGTGTAAACATAAACCTTACCTGTGTCCTTTAAATTTTTATCGCTGACGAGAACACTGTTTTGAGGATAACCGTTGGCTGGAGCGGAATAAATCACGGTCATTTTTGCGGCATCAACAATCTTGATACTTCCTTCTTTCATTGACTTGCCCTGCACGCCGACATAGAGCCTGCCGTTGCAGATAACGGGTGTGGATGTTGAAGCTCCTCCAAGGTTGAGCTTCTTGAGAGAAGCGGAATCAAACTTTCCGTTATTCACTTTCACGCTGTAAAGGTAGCCTGCCTTTGTTACAAAAAATGCGGTGTTGCCATTGATTGTTATGCAAGAGCGTTGGTCGCCTGTGATTGAAAGAGAATCGGTGATTTTGCCTGTGTTTTTGTTCAAACTGAGGATTTTTGACGGTTTATTGGCATAAAGCGTGCCGTCATCTGTGCCGACAATCACATTTTCACCGCTGAAAACACAGCCTGTCCAATAAAATCCGCCAAGACTTTTATATGTCCATTTTGCGGTTTTGACTTCTTTCTGGTCCTTTTTGTTTTCATCTTTTACATCAATGCAAACAAAATTTGCGTATGCATCCTCGTTATTCCAGAAGCCCGTGAAGATACAACCGTCAGAATAGTTTATGGGACTGAGGGACTGACCGCCCAGCTTATCCTTATAAATCCACATTGATTTAAGGCTCTTAAAATTGAACGCCTGAATGGTGCCGTTATCAAGTGGACAATAAACAACACCGTCAGCATAAAGCGGAGCAGTGTAGTTGTAACTGGGCACCTCCTCCATCTCTGCCTGCTTCAAAATTTTACCGTTTTTTACATTCAGTTTATAAAGAGTTTTGCCGCTCATAACAAGCAAAGAATCGTCAACCACCGTCATGGTGCTTGGCGCATTTTTATATGATGTTCCGAATTGCTTGCACCAGAGAAGTTCAGCTTCGTCTGCGTTAACGGGTGTGTTAGATGATGTAACACTCACCGCAAAGCACTGAAAAGTGCAGGCAAAAATCATAATAATTGTAACGAAAAAAGCTGTAAATTTTTTTGAAAATTTCATACAAATCATCCCTTAAAAATTGATACAAAAAACTCACCGATTTTTTTGAAAAATCTGACAATTTTTTGCCAGATAAATTGAAGCCATCCGCAAAAAGTTGTAGGCTTTTTGTTATCGTTTTTCTGAACTTTTACAGTGGCAAAATTTGTGATAACAGGTATGCCATCTGCGGTCTGACCCGAAGCAAAAATTGTGTACTCACCCTCCTCGGTGAATTTAATTTTTGCATTGCCTTTTTTATCTGTCTTACCGAGCGAAACATTTTCGTCATTGATAACCGCAAAAATTTCAACACCATTCAGAGCAGTTGCGTACTTTGTTTTTATTTCATCAATGGTGTTGATACCATGCATCATTATGCCGTAACCTGTGAGGTTTATCGTGAATTTTTCGCCAACATTTGCGGTGTAATTTTGTGCATCAAACAAGGGGTATAAATCCTCAAAATAGCGTGAATCTTTATACATAAAAAATGAAATGAAATCGCCGTCATTGACCCTTGCAGTGTCGCAGGCATAGCCAGTTGCACCGCCAAAATCGGGGTTAAAAATGCCGTCATTTGGCATAATATCGTTGACGGTGAATCCCCACAAAGCGGAGCTTTGATTAAAGGCACGGGTAATGAAGCTGCTACTCATCACAAGATATTTTTCGGGATTTTTAACAAAATCCTCGCCATAAATTTCACGGTGAATGGCGGTGATAACATCAAAAACTGTTACGCTTTCCACAGGCTTTCCGTTGTGGTCGGTAGCGGCTGTTTCATAGCCTAACTTTTCAGCATCAAGGGAGCTGACAGTGATTTCTTTTTTAGGAACGCTGAGTTCACCGCTGCTAAGAGCAAAAGAAACAGCTGCGAAAACTTCCTTTTGAGGAGCGGTAACAGTTACCTTACAGCTCTTTTTTGCGCCCGATTGAGTGGTGGCGGTGATGTATGCCGTACCCACAGCGTTGGCGGTGATTTTGCCGTTTTCATCAACTGAGGCAACAGAATTATCAGAAGAAGTGAAGTTTACCTTTTCGCCATTTGATGCGGTGGCAGTGATTTCGGCTGTTTCGCCCACTTCAAGGGATTTTTCGCTATCTGAAATGGTGATGCTTGCTTCGTCCACTGAACTTTTCACGGTGAAATAATAAATCAGCGGTTCACATTCGTCGCTTTGAATAATCACACGCACGATGCCTTTTTCGGGCACAGAATCAAAATGGCGGGACACACCACGGACATTGTTGATATAAACATTGCTCTCGGTTTCAACCGACAAATCAAAGGAGCTGTTTACGGTGATTTCATATGTAAATTTATCGCTTTCAAGAGGGATTTTTTCGCCGTCAACAGTGATGCACTCAGGTGCTTCTGTTGTGGCAGTTTTTTCGCCATTGGGAGTAACGGAAAGAGCTGAAATTTCTGTTGATTTTTCGCCAAAAATTGCGCCGTTAATAAATGTGGCGGTCTGAACCTTTACAAATTTTATCCATTCAAGTGAAACGGGTGCTCCGTTTTCGTCCACCGCCCACGAAATGTCGAACTGACCGTCTGCACCTTTTTTCTGCGGATTTTCGCAATAGGGATTCACAAGGCTTGAAGATTTCGGGATAGTGTCAACATAGCCGAAAGATGTGGTGATACCGTTATCGGTTGAGGGGGTTGTAATTTTTCTTAAAAGTATGCCTGAGAGGGTCAGTGAATCATCGGAAAAATCGACTTTCGGGTAGTTTTCTTTCAGCGGATACTGACCGTTGACAGTGCCGTTTTCGCCAAGAGAATCAGAGAAATTGCACTTATTCCCCTCGCCTTTTGTGTATGTTAGGGAGTAATCCCACTGGGTTTCGTCCTCAAAATGCTCACTGCCTGCAAGAGCGAACCAGTTTTCGCCATCCTGCGACACCCACACCTGCCCAGGTTCCTGCGTGGTGGCGGCACCGTTGAAGCTGTTGCCTGCAATGGTGAAATCTATGCCGTAGGGGTGATTCTGCGAATTCTCAACAGGCTCTAAAAATTCATAGGTAACAAAGCCGCCAAAATTGCCGAGGGAAGCGATTGTGCCGTTGAGCGTGGCATCAATATTGATGCCGAAATTTGCGTTGTTGGTGTACTGACTTGGTGCATTGAGGTACTGGCAAACCTGTGCCACTGGCTCCGCACCGCAAGCCACAAGGGGTGCGAGAGTATTCAGCAGAAGCACAGCCAGCAAAATGCTGAGAATTTTTTTGATTTTCATAAAAACATCCTTTCTTTTTGGGCAAAACAAAAACGCCCCCGATAACGAGGGCGCAAAGATGCAGACTATTCCACAGCGGAAACAGACGATTGACCTTCTTGCCCAAAGTTTTCGTTAAAATGAGCTATCAGGTCTTCCGGCTTTGTGAAAAATCACTCACGGTAATGGCTGTTGCGACGGAATTTCACCGAACTTCCCACTGATTGACTTCAAGGGAATTTTACTCTTTTTTGGGGAGAATGTCAAGGGTGAGGGATATATTGCAGTTTTATTTCTTACATTGTTTATTTTTTCGGGAAGAGCACTTCCCCTACGGTGTGATTATGCCGTTCAATGCTACATATCAGATGAATTTGTGCTGACATTCAGAGGGTAATCACGGGATGTCGAGGATGCCATCCCCTACAATTATAATTCAAATCATAGTGCAATTTTGGGAGTGGCAAGCCACTCCCCTACGGATGAAAATAAAAAAGCTCCTGTCGAAACAGGAGCTTTTTTGGTGCCGGTGGCGGGGGTCGAACCCGCACGGTGTCGCCACCGCGGGATTTTGAGTCCCGTACGTCTGCCAATTCCATCACACCGGCACATAGCTTTATTATTATAGAATGATTCTTCAAAAAAATCAATAGTTATTTTAACTTTTTTTAAGATTTTCACAAATTGCCCCTGCTAAAGCCGCCGCATACCTATCTATATTCTTATCAAAATTCGCATTATCCTTTTCATTTGTGATAAATCCCACCTCGGCAAGGCATGACGGCATTTTTGTGTTGCCATTCACATAATAATTTTTGCCCGACTTATTTCTATATCCACGCTTTACTCCCCTTTCAGTTAAATCTGAGGATTCCACCAAGGCAGTGAGAATATCATCTGCAAGCTGAATTTCTGCCTTTGACGGCTTATCTTTTATCCACACCTCCATACCCGTGCCATCATCTGAACTGTTGCGGTGGATTGACACAAACAAATCCGCCTTTTTATTATTAGCAATGACGCACCGCTCTTTAAGCGATACGGTGGTATCATCCTCCCTCGTCATTATCACCTGAACATCACGCTTTTCAAGCTCGGATTTGACCTTTAATGAAAGGGCAAGGTTATCGTCCTGCTCACGGCGTTTTTTATCCTTTGACCACGCCCCCTGCTCTTCACCGCCGTGCCCAGGGTCAATGCACACAACATACTGATGGGTGAATATCACTGTTGTTACACTGCTCAACGCTTTAACTGCGATTATAAAGCAAAGCATCACCGCTGTGAATGCGATTATCAGCTCTTTTTTGTCTTTGAGATTCACACCATCACCCCCTGCACTTTTAAATTCTATGCCGTGGAAATTCAAAATATGTTGACAACATTTTGCACTGATAGTATAATTATTTTTAATAAAAGAAAGGGTGTATTTTTATGCAGAATGAAAAATTTGAGCCAATTATCCGCTTTGCGGTAATGAGCGACTTACATATTAAAGACGAGCATCGTTATGAGCACGACAGATTCAAAAAAGGCATTCTTGACGCATACAAAATTGCGGAGAGCCACGAAACATACAAGTGCCTTGATGCACTGATTCTTAACGGCGACTTTGCCGACAACGGCACTGAAATTCAGTTCCAAACAGTTAAGAAAATCTGCGACGAAAATCTTAAAGAGGGCACGGAGCTGATCGCTTCTGTTGCAAGTCACGAATACAACACAAGAGCTTTTGCAATGGAGCCTGCGTGGGAAAAGCTCCGCAGAATTTTTGGCATGGAGCCCGATGTTCACAAAGTTATCAAGGGTTTCCACTTTGTTTCGACTTCGCCCTCAAAAGGATGCAATTTTAACGATGAAAAGAAAGCAATTGCATACAACAACCTTAAAGAAGCAAGCAAGGACGACCCGAAAAAGCCCATATTCACTTTCCAGCATCCTCATATGTCGGGCAGTGTTTACGGCAGTATCCTTTGGGGCGAGGATGATTTATATGAAAGCTATATGGATTTTCCGCAGATTGTGGATTTCTCGGGTCATTCACACGCACCCATTAACGACCCACGCTCTGTTTATCAGGAGCATTTCACCTGCTTCGGCACAGGCACATTAAGCTATTTTGAGCTTGACGAGTTTGACAAAGAGGGCGGCACAATCCCCGAAAACAAGACAGAAGCGGCACAGATGCTGATTGTTGAGGCAGACAAGGACAACAGAGTAAGAGTTTATCCCTACGATATTCTCACAGGCAACTTCTTCCCCTTTGTGTGGAAGGTTGATGTTCCGTCTGACCCCGAAACATTCCTTTACACAGACTATAAGAGATATTCAGAAGCTAAAAAGCCGTATTTCAAGGATGATGCAAAGGCAGAGGCAAAGGCTACAGACAGCAGTGCGGCTATTGAATTTACACAGGCTGTGGCTGACGATATGCCCTATGTAAACAACTATGATATTATTTTAAGGCGCAAGGCTGACGGCGTTATTGTGAGCCAAAAGAGCATTTGGTCTGACTATTACATTTATAATATGCCTGCCACAAGGAGCGTTGAATTTAAAAATCTTGAAAGCGGAACAGAATACACCGCAAAAATCACAGCAGAGGGATTCTTTAAAAATCGTTCAACAAACAGCCTGACTGTTGAATTTAAGACACTTTAACATAATAAGGAGAATGAAATGAGCAAAAACAGTTTCAAGGAATTTTTAAAAAGAAAAGACATAGAATTTTCAGCGAAGCGTTATTTTATTGACGCTCTTGGTGCAATGGCGCAGGGATTGTTTGCGTCGCTTCTTATCGGCACGATTATTGCGACTATCGGCGACAAGGCAGGGATTGAGTTTCTCTCGACCATTGGCGGATTTGCAAAGCAATGCTCGGGTGCGGCAATGGCAGTGGCGATTGGCTATGCGCTGAAAGCACCGCCCCTTGTGCTGTTTTCGCTTGTAACTGTCGGCTACTCTGCAAACGATGCAGGCGGCGCAGGCGGCCCTTTAGCTGTGCTTCTTATTGCGATTATTGCAGCAGAGCTTGGCAAGGCAGTGAGCAAGGAAACAAAAATTGACATTCTTGTTACTCCCCTTGTGGTTATTTTATCGGGCTGCGGACTTTCGATTTTGTGCGCACCGTATATCGGCAAAGCGGCAAGTGCAGTTGGCAAAGCAATTATGTGGGCAACTGTTCAGCAGCCACTTGTAATGGGCATTGTTGTTTCTGTTGTTGTGGGCATTGCGCTGACACTTCCCATAAGCAGTGCGGCAATTTGCGCCGCCCTCAGCTTAACAGGTCTTGCAGGCGGTGCGGCTGTGGCAGGATGCTGTGCGCAGATGGTCGGCTTTGCTGTTATGAGCTTCAAAGAGAACAAGTGGGGGGGACTTATTGCACAGGGCGTTGGCACAAGTATGCTTCAGATGGGCAACATTGTGAGAAACCCGAGAATTTGGATTCCTCCAACGCTGGCATCTGCTATCACTGGCCCACTTGCAACCTGCGTATTTAAAATGGAAATGAATGGTGCGGCAATTTCATCTGGTATGGGTACTTGCGGATTTGTTGGTCAGATTGGCGTTTACACAGGCTGGCTCAACGATATTGCAAACGGCACAAAGGAAGCTATCACCGCCTTTGATGTTGTGGGCATGGTACTTATCTGCTTCGTTCTCCCTGCTGTTTTGAGCGTTATTTTTGCAGAGATTCTGCGTAAAATAAACTGGATAAAAGAAAACGATTTGAAATTAGATTTATAATTGTGAGAGAAAAGTATGATTGATAAAAAGCAAAAAATATACAAATTTCTTCCTTTTGCTTTTTCAAGACTTGATACCCTTTGTAAATACTTAAACGAAATGTATGATCAAGGATATAAAATTGTTGATATAAATTTGGGTTGTATATTAGTTTTTGAAAAAGCAACAGTAAAAAGCGATTATAGCTATTATATTTTAACAGAGCATTTTACAAGAGGCAGAAAAGAGAAATGGAACGATATAAAATTTCTCGAAAAAAGAAACTCTAATTTTCTTAATACAAACGGTGAACAGTTAAAAAAGCTTGATAGTTTTGTAGGGGTGCACTATTATATTTATTTAAGTAAGAATATATCACTCAGTGAATATCAATCCCTGTGTGATTACCGAAAAGAACATATTAAAAGAGCCAATTTGTGCAGGTTTATAGTATGTTTTTGGATTGCGATATTATTACCGCTGGTTATGGTATATAGGTATTTTCATTGAATTAAAAACTTTGATTAACAAAATGAAAATAAAATTTATCCATCTGTTCAGTAAAAAATAATGTGATGATAAAAATGCTTGAGAGGTGGTAATCATGAGTGAAGTCATCAAAATAAAATTCAGACCCGATTTTTTATTCAGATTATCTAAATCGGAAAGCTATCTAAACACCATGCGAAAAAACGGTTGGGAACTTATAGATATAAAATTCGGCTGTTTACTCTATTTCAAGAAATGTAAAGCGGAAGAAAAGTATTATTATATAACTCGATTTTCAAATATGGGTACGGCGGAATATAAGGTCGGCGTCAATGCTTTGGCAGAACAATTCAAAGACTCATATGTTGAAAACAGAGTGTGCTTACAAACAAAGCTAATTGGAATTTATGCTTTGAAATATACAATATATTGTTTTTCTAAAGAAGATCAAGAAAAAGTGCAAGACGCATCAGAATTAAGGAAAAAAGATTTTCGTGTATCCCTGTTTATGTTTTTTGAATATTTTTTGACAAATTTTATATGTATTCCATTAGCTTTGTATTTTATCATTAGAATGTGCTTGAAATAATAGACATCAAAAACAGCATAAAATAATTTAATAACAAAAATTCAAACAGGAGGATTTTTATGAACTATAAAATTGTTGGCGAACCTTTAAGTGCAGTTATCTGCGAGGTTCAGCCTGGCGAAACACTTATTACTGAAAAAGGCTCAATGAGCTGGATGTCCCCAAACATGAAGATGGAAACATCAACAAACGGTGGTCTTGGCAAGGCTTTTGGCAGAATGTTCTCCGGCGAAGCACTGTTTCAGAATCGCTACACTGCCACTGGCGGAGTTGGTCAGATTACATTCGCTTCCAGCTTTCCCGGTTCTATCAGAGCATTTGAGATTACGCCCGACAGACCCATTATCGTTCAGAAAAGCGGGTTTCTTGCGGCAGAAAGTGGCGTAAGCCTTTCAACATTCTTCCAAAAGAGATTTGCATCGGGCATTTTTGGCGGTGAAGGCTTCATTATGCAGAAAATCTCTGGCAACGGCACCGCATTCATTGAAATTGACGGCTATGCCTGCGAATATCAGTTAGCACCGGGTCAGCAGATTATTGTTGACACAGGCTACCTTGCTGTTATGGACGCAACCTGCAAAATGGATGTTCAGACTGTACCAGGTCTTAAAAACAAGCTCTTTGGCGGTGAGGGGCTTTTCAACACAGTTATCACAGGTCCTGGTCGAGTAATTCTTCAGACAATGCCAATCAGCGCAATTGCAAACACATTAAGACCATTTTTCCCTGTAAGCGGAGGTAACAACTAATGAACAATGAAATTTTAAACGGTATCAAAGAAAGACGAAGCATCAGAAAATACAAGGCTGAGCAAATTAAGGATTGTGAGCTTGACGCAGTGCTTGAGGCGGCAACCTATGCCCCCACAGGCAGAAACCTGCAGGCTCCTAAAATGGTTGTTGTGCAGGACAAAGAAACAATCGAAATGATGAGAAAAATCAACGCAGAGGTTATGGGAAGCCCTGACATTGACCCGTTCTATGGCGCACCCACCGTTGTGGTTGTTTTCACAGATAAAAATGTAAGCACTCACCTTGAGGACGGCTCACTGGTGCTTGGCACAATGATGCTGGCGGCTCACGCTGTTGGTCTTGGCTCATGCTGGATTCACAGAGCAAAGGAAACATTTGAAACAGAAGCAGGCAAAGAGCTTATGAAAAAATGGGGCATCGGCGAAAACTATGTTGGTGTTGGCAACTGCATTCTTGGCTATGCAGATTGTGAAATGCCCGAAGCTCGCCCAAGAAAAGATGATTATATTTTAAAGGTATAAGAAACGGAACTGCCGACTTTAGCGCAGACCGAAAAACGAAATAAAAATAAAGGAATTTAAGATTAGCTAAAACTCAAGTTTATGCCCTTAAATCCCTTGTTTTAATATAAACTAATAAATAACAGAAGTTTTTCTAAGCATTTTTCGCCCTCTCGGAGTATCGCATACACCTTCGGAGCGAAGAAAACGCTTTCTGCATCTAAATTCGACAGCCCCGCTTTGCAAAGGATAAAAAATGGCAACGCATAAATTTGGAATAATGGAAAAAACTCCCCTTTCGGGTGAGCAATTCAATGAATATGAGCCGAAGAAATACAATTTGATTTCGGTGTATGATGATTTTATTGAGCCATTGCTTGAAAGATTTGACAATATAGATTGTTGCTGGCACTGTGTTGACAGGGTTGAGAAAAACCTCGCCTACACGGGGATTTCACTCATTCCGCCAACATCTATAAACGCATTTCTTTCAGCTTTGGAGGGTAGCGAAGGCACAGACGAGCTTCAGACGTTGCTTAAAAAAGCACGGGATGAGGAGAAGTTTGTGATTCATTTTGGGATATGACGAATTGGTGCGAAGCAATTTGAGTACGGGGGTTCCGCCAACGATTATTTATTTAATTGTTGTAACACAATGCTGGCGAACACAGTTCGCCCCTACGGTGTGCCACCTTTTCACTACAACTTATTACTTCAATCGGGTGCGGGTGTCCCGCCCGAAATTATTCATTATTCAGTATTCGTTATTCATTTGAATTATGGATTGCCACGGCTTCTGCGAAGCCTCGCAATGACATTGTTTTAGCTCGGTGCAAATAAAATCGGAAGGACACAAGCCCTTCCCCTACGGTGTTCCGTCAACTTTTTCACTATTCACTACAACTTATTACTTCATTCGGGTGCGGGTGTCCCGCCCAAAATTATTCATTATTCAATATTCGTTATTCATTTGAATTGTGGATTGCCACGGCTTCTGCGAAGCCTCGCAATGACATTGTTTTAGCTCGGTGCAAAT
>JAZLLI010000011.1:0-4358 GCA_045598085.1 Acutalibacteraceae bacterium | reverse complement strand
CAGAATTAGACCGTAACAAATATGCAAAAAGCATATTACAAACTGATACAGATGAATGCTGCTTCTTGTGTGGAAGAACGAATGGAAAACTTGATAGGCACGAGGTATTTGGAGCAGCGAACAGGCAGAAAAGCAAACGGTTAGGACTTTGGGTTACGTTGTGCAGAGATTGCCATCAAGACCCGAATTACGGAGTTCATTTCGACCGTGAAGCGGCAGACAACCTAAAGGCCGAAGCGCAACAGGTTTCGATGGATGTGTACGGATGGACGAAAGAGGATTTTGTTAAAGAGTTTGGGAGAAACTATCTATGAAGCAGACAGACAAGCTTTTGGCGTGGTTTGCTGACCACGATAGCATAACCAGCTACCAAGCCTTTCAGGAAATGTTTATGACCCGTTTAAGCGCAATAATATTTGAGCTTAAAAAGATGGGGTACGAGTTCAACACGGAACGGATTGTGACGGTAAACCGCTTTGGCGAAAAGAAATGGTTTGCCAAATATACGATGATTAAAGGAGATAAGAATGCTTAACATTGTAGCGATTATGGGCAGATTGACCGCTGACCCCGAATTGAGAAGCACACAGACCGGCAAAAAGGTTTGCGGTTTTACTGTGGCTTGCAACAGAACCAAGGATATTACCGACTTTTTTGAGTGTAGTGCATGGGATAAAACCGCAGAGTTTATATGCCAATACTTCCGAAAGGGGCAGATGATTGCCGTAAACGGAAACCTTGAGAACAACAGCTTTACCGACAAGAACGGAAACAAGAGAACCGTGACCCGTATCCATGCCGCACAGGTAAACTTCTGCGGTGAAAAGGGAGAAAGTAAAGCAGAGAGCGTTACGGAGAGTAAGGCAGAATTTAGCGTGATTGATGACAGTGGCGATTTGCCGTTTTAAGGGGTAAAGAATGAACCATAGTTTCGATACGGATATTGCAGCCAAGTACGGTGTCAACGAAGCGATAATGATTAATATGTTTGCGTTTTGGATAGACAAGAACATTGCAAACGAAAAGCATTATCACGATGGCCATTACTGGACTTATAACAGCAACAAGGCTATGCGAGCGGTATTCCCCTATTGGAGCGAGAAAACCATAAGGACAACGATAGAACATCTTGAGAAGAACGGCGTTCTTCTAACAGGCAATTACAACACGGGATGTTTCGACAGAACAAAATGGTACTCATTATCAGATTCGATATTGTCCATTTGCCGAAAAGGGCAAACACATTTGCCGAAAACGGCAGATACAACTGCCGAAAACGGCAGACCAATACCAGTTAATATACCAGTTAATATACCAGTTAATATACCCCCTATAGTCCCCCAAGGGATGTACGACAGGATGTTTGATGATTTTTGGACAGCTTATCCACGGCACGATGCGAAAGCAAATGCGAAAAAGGCTTTTGAGAAGCTGAAAGCAGACGAAGCAACCTATCGGCATATCATCCATGCTATCAACCGATTCAAAGAAAGCGAACAATGGGTTCGTGATAACGGCAAGTTTATCCCTATGGCGGCAACATGGCTGAACCAACGCCGTTGGGAAGACGTTGAACCGCCAAAGGAATACAAACCCGTTACCGTAACGGTTGAGGACGATATGCTAAGTGAGATTCTGTCAGGACGGAGCGTGAAAGCAAAATATGCAGAATAGCAGACAGGCCGAAATGAGCGTGTTGGGCTGCATGATGATGATGCCTGGCGAAACCGAAAAGGTTTACGCTTGTTTAGCCGCAACGATGTTTGAGAGCGAAGACCTGAAATATCTGTTCAACTGCTGCAAGAAGCTTCACAAGGCAGGGCTAAGACCTGATGCGACAACCTGTATCAGCAAGCTTGGAGAGAATTACAAGCAGATAGTGCTTGAATGCGCTGAAACCGCCCCGTCCTGTTCGGGATTGGACAGTTATATCACGATGGTGCAGGACAACTGGCGTGAGCGCAGAATCCGGTCGAAAATCACGGAAATGCAATATAGCTGTGATGATGCTGACGGATTAACGGCAACCCTACGGGAGTTGTTGGATGAACAGCAACGGGTGATACGCAATCAGACAGGCCATACAAGCAAGAGCTTTACGGAGAGCACGGTAGGTTTTTTGCAGTGGCTGAACAAGGAAAACACCAACATCCAAACGGGATGGCAGGACATCGACCGCATGACGGGCGGTTTATCCCGTAAGGGCGTAACAGGTATAAGCGCAAGGCCGGGCTGCGGCAAAAGTACATTCGCCATTCAGCTTGCCTGTCAGGCGGCGGCGAACCATCAGGTTTTATACCAAAGCTTGGAAATGCCTGTTGAGCAAATCATGAGCGCAATATTCGCTCATGTTATGCAAGTGGACTCTGCGGTATTTCGTGACAGGAAGATGACGAACGAACAAATCCAAAAGATGGCAGAAATCAGCGACTTCCTAAGTGAGAAATGGCACTTGAGTATTGACGATAGCGATTGTGCTTCTCTGAGCGACCTTGAGGGCAACATTATTCGGCTTAAACCCGAAGTGGTGGTAGTAGACCATATCGGCTTGCTAACCCCCGATAAAAGCAAGCAGAAACGCAATGAGGAGCTTGCCGAGATAACCCGTGGACTCAAGCAGCTTGCCATGAAGCACAACATAGCAATCGTTGAGTTGATACAGGCAAGCAGAAACGCTGACGGAAAGCCGCTGACGATGGCAGATATGTTCGGTTCGGCAACCATTGAACACGATGCCGATATGCTGATAGGCATTACACCCGACAAGGATTACAAGGAGAATCTGCACATACCGACAACGATACAAGTGCTAAAGAACCGTCACGGGGCAATCGGCAAAATCGATATGTGTTGGGATAAGCCTTACCACCAGTTTTTGGAGTTTGTGAAATGAAGACAGTAGCAGAGATTGAAGCGAAGATAGACAAGTATTTCGGCATGGCCTTAAAGCTGAAATACGATGACCTGTTTGCGCTCTGTTGGATGCTTGGGAACATCTTTTATCAAGCCTGTGTAGATATGAACGGCAGATGCACAAAGGGAGACATGGAAGAATTTTTCGGTTTGGTGAACGATATTCGCAAGGCAAGAAAAAAGAACAATCTGTATAAGCAGATTACAACGATGGAACTCCCCAATGAAAGTGAAGATTGATGTGCGTTTCCCGTCCTTGAATGAATACATCAGCAAGGAACGGGCAAACAGATTTATCGCCGCCGGCATGAAGAAGAAATACAACGAAATCGTTGCCGAAGCGTTTAAAGGCATTGTGCTTGACCCAAAGCCGATATGGATAACCTTTAGATGGTTTGAAAGGAATATGCGCAGGGATAAGGACAATGTGGCTTTCGGCAAGAAGTTTATTTTGGACGGTATGCAAGCGGCAGGAACGATTAAGAACGACAACAACAAATACATCGCAGGGTTTACCGATGAGTTTGTGTACGGTAATGGCGATGGCGTAGAAGTGGAGATTGACTATGACGATTGTAAACGAGATTCCCGACTCCCTGTGGCACAACGGAAACGCGGAAAAGAGAAGTTATGAGCTGCGCTCTTTTTTGGATGCAAGAGCAAGATTCGCCGTTTTGGAAGCGTTCACCAAACATATGACTAACGAGATTGCAAGCTACAGAACATTGGTAAGGCGTAACAACTGGCCTGTTCATGTATTCATCAGAAAAGGCGTTATCTACGCAGAAAGAACGGATATATGACAGTGTATGTGTTGAAGCTTTACAACCGAGGTTCGGGAGCATTGACAGTGTGGAACAAGGCATACAAAAGTGAAGCCGCACTTGTCAAAGACCTGTTGAGCCACGGGTACAGAGAGGAATGCGACACCTACATAAGCGAAAACTTTTTAGGGAAAATCATGGAAATGGAAGTGGTTGAACGGTGAACAAGTGCGTTGATTGCGGCAAAGAGATTTACGGCAGGAGCAAACGCTGTTTAGCTTGCAAGACACTGCATGAACTCAATAATTACGAGCAAAAACTTGAGAACGGAAAAATATCAAGAAAAAAGCGGCGTGACGGTGTTGATGACAAGTGCTACGGATGCATTCACAGACGGTATGTAACCTGTGACCAAAAGGGATGCCTGTACATACTCGATACGGGACACAAGCGTGGATGCAGCGCAGAGGAATGCGCAAAAAACAAAATCCATTATGAACGGAGAAAATAATGAAGTGCCACATTGACAAGCATAAATACCAAAAGATTTTTTACTCTAAGAACGAGCTGGATGCCATGAACGGTTTGGTTCGCAGGACGGTGGAAGAGGAAGAAGCAGACATTGCAAAGAGAACAAGCTACATCATGTGCGCAGCCATGTTGGAGATAGGGTTAAGCGCA
>JAZLLI010000010.1:0-20333 GCA_045598085.1 Acutalibacteraceae bacterium | reverse complement strand
GAAGCATAGTGCAAATTCGGGAGTTTTCTGCTAATAGTTAGAGAACAATCCCTCAGTCTTTTTGCTGTAGCAAAAATCCAGCTCCCTTTACACAAGGGAGCCTTTTTATTGTGCGTTTTAGGTGGATTTGTACGATATTTTTTGATTTGATTCGGGAAGAGCAAGCCCTTCCCCTACGGTGTTTATAGTACAAATCAAGCAAATTTGTGCAGAATTTATGAGTAGATTACCGATAATTTTCCGTTCAAATTTATATTTGTGCTGACATTCAGAACGGGATGTCGAGGACGCCATCCCCTACAGTGTGCCGTCCACTTTTTCACTAATGCTTTTATTTTGCCATTTGTTGTATATCCCCTTGATATTTTCAGAAAAAGATTATATACTAAAGTTGATGTTTAGAAAGTACAGGAAGTGAAAGAATGAATCTGAAAACTATATTAAACTGCCTTAAAGTTTTATTTGAAAATGATAAAGAAAGCATTATTGTGAATGGTAAAAAAGCTTTAAAGCAATATTCTCACTTAAAAGATATTGTTGTCAAAGTTGCAAAAAATCCTGCCCCTCTTATGAATGATAAAACTTTTCAAAAGCTGATTCCATCTATTCAGGTAATGTTTGCTATCCTTTTTATATTTTTAATTCTATTTATTATCAGGTCTGTCATAAATGTTTTTAAGAATAGAAAAAAAGAAAAAAGAATATTACCTAAACTTTCCCCTGTTCGCAAGTATTCTATAATGGCTTTTTTTACCTCATGCACTTTCTTTTTTAAGATAAACCCATCAGATAAAGGTTTGTTTGTTAGACTTGTTGATTCAGTTTTTTCATTTGCCAAGCTGTTTACATTTAACCTCAGTGCAAAAGAAATATTAGAAAAGTTTAAAGATGCAAAAATACCAATTACTGGCAGTGCAATATTCTATTCTTCATTCATCTCAATTATGGTTTTGTTATGCACAGCCTTTGCGATATTTGCATTGATTTCAAAATTTATGAATGATAGTATTGTTCAATTAAAATATTATTTTAAAATTGGAGAATCATATCTTTTTTCTGAAATCAATGAAAATTCTGCTTGCCTTGCAAATGATATAAGAGTAAAAAATAAGCACGCACAAATCATTTTTACAGGGGTAAATAAATCAGAATCAAAAAAAGAAGAGCTTGATTTTTTAAATAGCATTTCGGGCGGAAAAGTCAGAACAACAAGCAGACCGATTACAAATTTTCATTTAACCAAACACTGCAAAACTAATGTTTATTTAATAGATGAAGAAGAAAAAAACAATGTAAAAAATGGCAAAACTGTTTTTGAAAATAATAAAAAATCAGATGTAATAATCAATATTTTCTCAACTCTGCACAGTGCTGAAACAATCATTGACAGCATAGACAAAGATAAAGCAAAGGCAACAATAAATCTCGTCAATCCCGCTCAGATTATTGCATATGATACATTGTGGAAGCACCCAATGTTTGAAGCCGCTGAAAGATGTGGAAGCGACACTATGAGCGTTATGGTTGTTGGTGCAGGGTATATCGGTATGGAGTGCGCAAAAGCCGCCATGTGGTGCGGAGTTATGGATAGCTTCAAATTCAAAATCAATATTGTTGATAAAGAGGATAGAAAAAAGGAATTTGATGCCCAGTTCCCCGATTTCAAAAAGAACGCAGTTAAAGCAGGCATTCCAGTTGATTACAAGTTCCATAAGGCAGATGTTACCACATCTGATTTCACAAAAGTGCTTGAGAAGTGCAGTGATGCCAACTACATAATCGTTGCAATCGGCGATGATGAAACCACAATGAATACAACAGTTGCCATTAGAAAATGGTTTGTAAGAAAAGCGGTGGAAGATGGAACTTTTGACCATGAAAAAGTTCCCACGATTATACCGATTATCAGAAATTCAGATTATGATGTTTTGGCAAAAGTACTTAGTAATAATAAAAAGGAATCAGACAAAGGTGAGAAAAAGTGCAAGATATTCAAAAGAAAAACAGAAAATAGCAAAGTTGATGATTATATCTACCCAATCGGTAGCAATTCAGATATTTATAAGCAGAATTTAATTGATGAGTGGATTGTTGAGAATCTTGCAAAAAGAATTCATTTTGAATATGACCTTTTACAGCCTGAAGAAGATAAAATAGACTATAAGAATCTTGATCAGACAAGAAAACGTTCCAGTCGAGCAGGTGCTGTTCATGCTTTGTATAAGCTAAGAGACGCTGGATACAAAGTTAAATTTACCGACGACAGGTTAAAAAATATTAAGAAAAATGAAAATCAAAGTTACAATAAGAATGAAAAAGAAGTAGAAACACTTGTAAAATATGAGCATAATCGCTGGTCAATTTTCCAATTACTTGATGGATGGAAATTGATATCATTAGACGCTCTTAATGCGATCTATGGAGAAGGTATAATTGAGAAGCATAAGGTTTCCGAGGGTATGTTGCATGGAACA
Source organism: Acutalibacteraceae bacterium (assembly GCA_045598085.1). Taxonomy (GTDB): domain Bacteria; phylum Bacillota; class Clostridia; order Oscillospirales; family Acutalibacteraceae; genus CAG-488. The sequence goes on along the minus strand of JAZLLI010000010.1, from coordinate 17,859 downwards.
ATTGTTCCATATAAAGACCTTGAAAGTGTCAGTGAAGCCTTATACGGAGAAAAAGATAAGTTTACAAAAAATGATAAAAAAATAGTTGATTATGTTGTAAACAGAATGCCGTTAGAGTTCAAAGGCATAAATCTTAAAAAAATTGACAATCCTCAATCAAAAGAAAGGAAAACAGTTATGAATTACACACCAAATCCTGTTGACACAAGCGATGTTCAGTTAAGCGATGACCTGCTGGAGCTTTCAGAAAAGCTTTCAAAAAACACCCACGAGGTGTGGGCGGCTGGCAGAATTAAAGACGGCTGGAGCTATGGCGAAACCCGTGATGATGAAAAACGCACCACGCCATGCCTTGTGCCTTATGATGAGCTGACCGAAGAAGAAAAAGAATTTGACCGAAACACCTCTATGGAAACGCTCAAGCTGATTGTAAAGCTCGGCTATAAAATTTCAAAATAAACATCAGAAAGACGATTGTGTCAAGGTTTTACCAACATAATCGTCTTTTTTGTATCATAAAAATAAACAGATAAATCAAAAGTGTATATTTGAGCACAGCAATTTGGGAAAATGTTTACATTTTATTTATGATTCTGTTATTGTTATCTAACTTTTATGGTGTATATTATACAAGGCTTATGTGAGTTACCAATAAAACGAAAGGAGTGAGCGTATGGAATTCCGCCACGAATGGAAGCACGAAATCAACTTTGAGGATATGCAAATTTTAAGGCAAAGACTAAAGGCTGTGATGAAGCCCGACATTCATTGCATAGACGGCAAATATGAAATCAGAAGCCTTTATTTTGATAATCTTTATGACACCGCCCTGCGTGAAAAAATTGACGGTGTGAACCGCCGTGAAAAATTCAGAATCAGATATTATAACGGCGATACATCTTTTATTGTTCTTGAAAAAAAGAGCAAGGTGAACGGTCTGTGCCAAAAAAGAGAAGTGCGTATCACTGCCGAAGAAGCGCAAAAAATTGTTGACGGCGATATTCAGTGGATGAAAGACAGCGAGCGACCGCTTGTTGAAGAGCTTTATTCAAAAATGCACTCTAAAGGGTTAAGACCCAAGACCATTGTGGATTACACCCGTGAGCCGTTTGTTTTTTCGGCAGGCAATGTGCGTGTAACAATGGATTACAACATCAGAACAGGACTTCACTGCACCGATTTTTTAAATCCGCAGTGCGTTACTGTTCCTGCGGGGGATTCAACAATAATCCTCGAGGTCAAATGGGATGAGTTCCTGCCCGATATAATAAGAGACGCAGTTCAGCTTGAGGGAAGAAATTCCTCAGCGTTTTCAAAATATGCAGCATGCAGAATTTTTGGTTAAGGAGTAAATTTTTATGACAACATTTAACGATATTTTTAAATCAAGCTTTTTAGAAAATGTAAAGGCAGTCAGCCTTGTGGATATGGCAATCGCCCTTGCCCTTGCATTTGGTCTTGGACTTTTCATTTTCCTCGTTTATAAAAAAACATATCAGGGCGTTATGTATTCATCAAGTTTTGGTGTAACACTTGTTGCACTCACCATGGTAACAACAGTTGTAATTCTTGCAGTTACATCTAATGTTGTTTTGTCCCTCGGTATGGTCGGCGCACTTTCAATTGTCCGCTTCAGAACAGCAATTAAAGACCCGCTTGATATTGCGTTCCTTTTCTGGTCAATTGCCGTTGGTATTGTCCTTGCCGCAGGTATGATTCCTCTTGCAGTTGCAGGCAGTGCAATTATCGGCATTGTTCTTCTCATTTTTGTTAATAAAAAATCTTACAAAAATCCTTATATTGTTGTTGTTTCATGCACCGACCGTGAGAGCGAAGAAAATGCCAGAAAATACCTCAAAAAATGCACAGATAAATGCGTTATAAAAAGCAAGAGCGCACAGAAAGGTGCAATTGAATTGAATATGGAAATCCGCCTTAAAAATGACAACACAGATTTCATCAACAATCTTTCAGAAATGAACGGCATCAACAGCGCAGTTCTTGTCAGCTACAACGGCGAATACATGGGATAAGGTGAGGAAATGTCAACACACAAACATTTTGATAAAATCTGCTGTGTTGTTATGGCGTTGGTGATTCTGCTCACAGTTTTCTTTGTTAACGGTGAAAAATTCGGCTTAAAGCTTGCCTCAAAGGCTATGGGTTATGAGAGCAGAATTTTTGATAAAAATACAGTACATACCATTGATATTGTTATGGATGACTGGGATTCTTTTCTTGAAACCTGCACCAACGAAGAATATACATCCTGCTCTGTTGTGATAGACGGCGAAGCCTACAAAAATGTTGCGCTCCGTGCAAAGGGCAACACTTCGCTGACTAATGTTAAAAATTACGGCAATAACCGCTATAGCCTAAAAATTGAATTTGACGCTTACGATAAAAACAAAACATACTACGGACTTGACAAGCTTTGCCTTAATAATATCATACAGGATAATACCTATATGAAAGACTACATCACCTACACAATGATGAATTCTTTCGGTGTTGCTTCGCCCCTTTGCAGCTTTGTTTATGTAACGGTCAATGGTGAGGACTGGGGTTTGTTCCTTGCAGTTGAGGGCGTTGAGGATTCATTCTTACAGCGTAACTACGGCAACGAAGACGGCGACCTTTATAAACCGGACAGCCAGTCAATGGGCGGCGGCAGAGGTAACGGCGAAGGCTTTGATATGGATGAATTTAACGATAAAAATTCACAGCAGACCGAAGAAAAAACTACAGAGAAAACTACCGAGAAATCTGTAGAAAATACAACGAAAAATTCAGCAGAAAACGAAACAAAAATTTCTGTGAAACAGGCCAGCGCACCACCGCAGGCAGGCACACAGAATGGAGTTCCACCGCAGGGCGGCGCAGGGGGAACTCCACCAGACGGATTTGGCGGTCAGCCACCACAAATGCCCGATGGTGAACCACCGCAAAAGCCTGACGGTGAAATGCCCGAGGGCGAAACTCCTCAAATGCCTGACAGCGAAACTAACGAAAATTCAGAAGAAAAAACTGAAGAAAAAACGCAAGAAAAATCCAGTGAAAATACTTCTGAAAAAGATGCAGAAAACAGCACAGAAAAGCAGGGAAATTTAACACAGAAAACCGACCCCAAAAAAGATAAATTCGGCGGCGGATTTTCAATGAAAAGTGATGATGTTTCGCTGATTTATTCTGACGATAATTTCGACAGCTACTCAAACATTTTTAACAACGCAAAAACCAAAGTAACGGACAGAGATAAAACAAGGCTCATTGCTTCAATAAAAAATATTAACGAGCAAAAAAATCTTGATTCTTCCGTTGACATTGAAAGCGTAATCCGCTACTTTGTTGTGCATAATTTTGTTCTCAATTTTGACAGCTACACAGGCTCTATGATTCACAACTATTATCTTTATGAAAATGACGGCAAGCTTTCCATGATTCCGTGGGATTATAACCTTGCCTTTGGCGGATTTATGTCAATGGGCGGTGCAGATTCTTTGGTGAATTATCCCATAGATTCGCCCGTTTCAGAGGGCACAATTGATTCCCGACCTATGCTCTCCTGGATTCTTAACAGCGAAGAATATACAGAAGAATATCACAAACTTTTTTCTGAATTTCTGAAAGAATTTTTTGATAACGGCGAGCTCTCAAAAGAGATAAAAAGAGTGGCAAAAATGATAAGCCCTTATGTGGAAAAAGACCCCACAAAATTCTGCACATTTGAAGAATTTCAAAAGGGCACAGAAACCCTCCAAAAGTTCTGTACTCTCCGTGCTGAAAGCATTTCAAAACAGCTTGACGGCACAATTGGTTCAACATCAGAAACCCAGACAAACAGAGAGAATTTTGTCAGTGCAAACGGCATAACAATTTCTGATATGGGCTCAATGGGCAATATGGGCGGCGGAAAAGGCGGAGATAAAAACGGCTTCACTCCACCGCAGAAAAATGCAAATTCTGAACAGAAAAATCAAGCGGAAACTAAGGGTGAAACTCCACCCGAACCGCCTGAGAATAAAAGTGATTCTCAACAGCCAGCTTCACAGAATGATGGCAAACAGCAGGCGGAAACGAACGGCGAAGCTCCGCCCGAACCGCCTGAAAATAACGGCGATTCTCAGCCACAGCCACCTGACGGAAATGGTGCGCCACAGCAGACAGCAGTTACAAAAGATTCAATCATAATCGCATCTGCATCTGTCTCCTTGCTTCTTGGCATAATTCTTTTTGCTCTTTTCTACAAACGCAGAAAATAAATTTATCCCTCGCATTTTTGCGGGGGATTTTTGCATATTATGTTGACAAATACACATATTCAAGAGTATAATTTATTTGTATTATTCTATCAAAAGAGGAAATTTTATGGCGATAATTAAATGTAAGATGTGCGGAGGAAACATCATCCCGTCCGTTGGCGGATTTGGTGTGTGCGATTCCTGCGGACTTCAACAGTCTTTGACTGAACGCTCTTTTGTGCCAACTGAAAACACCTTTGAGCAGTTCATTCCAACTAAAAATAAAAAGGCTTCAAAAGAAATTGATGAAACAATAGAACCGCTGATTAAAAGAGCTTTTCTTTTTCTTGAGGATGGCAAGTGGCAGAGTGCAGACGAATACTGCGAAAAAATTCTTGATTCCGACCCCGAATTTGCTCCCGCCTATCTTGCGAAGCTGATGCTTGAATACAGAGTAAAACGCCCCGAGCTTCTCTCAAATCTTATGCAGGATTTCACAGTTAGCGGCAACTATCAAAAGGCAATGCGCTATGGCGATGATGCAATGAAAGCTGCGCTGAACGGCTACTATAAAAACGCAAAAAGTAATATTGAAACAAGAACGATTCAGAATAATTTCAATGTGGCATCCGCTAAAATGAAAAGTGCAAAAACTGAGGCTGATTTTTTGCAGGCGGCTGAAATGTTTAAGGCAATGGGAAGCTTCGGCAACTGCCCCGACCTTGCAGAAACCTGCACCAAAAAAGCAGAAGAAAAACGCTGTGCAGAGATTTACTCCGCCGCTCAGAAGCTTGCCTCAAAAAGTGATGAAGCATCGTTGAAAGAGGCTATGGAAAAATTCAAAGAAATCCCCGATTATAAAGACGCAATCGCCCGTGTTGATAAATGCGAAGCAAAAATCAGACGCTCAAAATCTCTGGCAGGCATTAAGGGCATAGTTGCAGTTGTTATCTTAATTATTTTCACCACTGCAAAGTTCGTCTGCTCTGCAAAGTGGGCATCATACCTTGACCTTTCAATTATAAAAGAGGATTTGGGCATCAAAGGCTGGCTTCAGATTCTCGGCACAGTTATCAGCCTTATGGCACTTGAGGTTGTGCTCACATCTGCCGTGAGCCTTGCCGCACAGACGCTGAAAATCAAAAGGCTTCGCCTTGGCGAGGCTGTGATGTTTGTAATCACAGCCGCAGAAAGCTTTATGATGGCTTCAATCAGTTGCCCGCAGATTTTTGGTGAAAAATTCGCAACAATTTACCTTTTCTATTTTATTTTTTCAATAGTTTGCAACTTCACAATTTACATATTGATGCTGGCTTTCACACGACTTATCAGAAAGCTCACAAAATAATCAGGAGGAATTAAAATGGCTATAGCAAGCGTAATCAAATATGAGGGCGATAACTCCACATTTATATGGAAGCATCCCCGTGAGGATTTCAAAATCGGCACACAGCTTATTGTTCACGAATCACAGGAAGCTGTCTTTTTCATGGACGGTCAGGCTCTCGACCTTTTCGGACCCGGCAGACACACTTTGCAGACAGAAAATCTTCCACTTATCGGCAAATATCTTGACAGAAATTTTGACGAAAAAACCGCTTTCCACTGCGAGGTTTACTATATAAATAAGGTTGAGCAGATGGCAATCCGCTGGGGCACAGATTCCAAGGTTGAATTTATGGAGCCTACATATAAATTCCCCATTCAGATTGGTGCAAGCGGTGAAATGAGCCTGCGTGCAGACGATTCAAGAAAACTGCTTATCAAGCTTGCAGGCACAGAAAAAGCTCTTAATCAGCAAAAGATTGTGCAGAGCTTCCGTGCAATTCTTATGACAAGGGTTAAGACATATTTTGCCTCTCTTATTAAAGAAAAGCACATCAGCGTTTTTGAAATTGATGAGCATCTTGAAGAGATTTCTGACGAGCTTAAAGCAAAGCTTTTTGTTGATTTCAAAGACTACGGTGTTGCACTTGAAAAATTCTTTGTTACAACAGTTGTGAAGCCCGACGGCGAGCCTGAGTATGAAAAGTTTAAATCACTTCATTTCAGGCAGTATGCAGACATTGCCGAGGCCAAGCTTCAGCAGCAGCTTGGCATTATTGATGCTGAAACAAAGGCTCAGAGAACAATTATTGAATCCAAAGCGACCGCACAGAAGCGTGAGCAGGAGGGTTACACATATCAGCAGGAGCGTGGCTTTGATGTTGCGCAGGATGTTGCAAAAAATGAAGCGTCAGGTCAGTTCACCAATATGGGTGTCGGTCTTGGCACAATGACAGGTGTCGGCGGTGTAATCGGCGGCGTTGTTGGCGGAGCTGTAGGCGGTGCGTTTGCTTCTACAGAAAGTCAGAGCGGTGCAAAGTGTGCAAAATGCGGCACAGCACTTCCTCAGAATGCAAAATTCTGCCTTGAGTGCGGCGAAAAAGTTGTGTCTGTTGGCACAGTTGTTTGCCCCGCTTGCGGAAAAACAGTTTTAAAAGGCAAGTTCTGCCCCGAGTGCGGATATAAATTTGAATCATCAGTTTGCCCCAAATGTGGCACAGCAGTGCCCAACGGTGCAAAATTCTGCCTTGAATGTGGCGAAAAATTCTGAGGAGGAATGGAAAAATGAAAATAAATTTTAAAAAGTATGCAATAATCTGGGCAATTCTCTTTGCCGTTTTCAATGCACTTTGCTTCATCACACCGTCAGAAATCAATGGCGAGTCAAAATACACAAACGCTTTCTGGATTGGCTATGTTTTCATTGCCCTTGCATTTATCGGTCAGCTTGCCTGCACATGGTTTGCATTCAAAGAGGGCACTGTAAAGGGTCTGATTTATAACTCATCACTTATCACAATCAGCACAGCTGGTCTTGTGGTTATGCTAATTGTCGGTTCAATCACAATGCTTTCAACAAAAGTTCCTCAGTGGCTCGGTATTCTTGTGTGCCTGCTTGTGCTTGCATTCACCGCAATTATGGTTATCAGAGCGCAGTCCGCAGTTGATGCCGTTGAGCAGATTGAGCAGGATGTAAAGAAAAAATCAATGTTCATCCGCTCCCTCACCGCAGATGCAGAGAGCCTTATGTCAAAGGCTGTCAGCGATGATGTAAAGGCTGAGGCTAAAAAAGTTTTTGAAGCAATCCGCTATTCTGACCCGATGTCAGACGATGTGCTTTCAGGCGTTGAAACACAGATTGAAAATGCTTTCAGAGATTTCAAGGCAGCCGTTACCGCCAACGATATTGAGTTTGCAAAGAATGCCGCAAGAACAGTTATGGAGCTTGTGGACGAGCGCAATGTTAAGTGCAAGCTTATTAAATAATGAATGAACTCCACCGCATCCGAAAGGGTGCGGTTTTTCTTTGCCCTGAAAACAGAAATATTGCTATGGTTTGCTTGTGGTGGCGCTTTGTGAGTTTGGTTCACCTTGCATACACGGGGATGAACCCCGTGGGGTGGTGTGGTGCGGACGGTCGGGTTGATTGCTTGCCGTGGGAGTGGATTGCCACGCTTCGCTCGCAATGACAATGCCGACATTTTTTCAATTTATATTTGTGATAACATTCAGAACGGGATGTCGAGGACGCAATGCCCTACAATGTGCTGTCAACTTTTTCACTATTCACTACAACTTATTACTTCGAGTTCTACCCCTCTGTCATCTGCGATGACATCTCCCCTATCAAGGGGCGACAAGAAAGCTTGGTGCTTTTCGTTAAGTATTTTTCAAACTTTTAGCAGTGTGCTTTTTCGGCTCCCTCTGACGAGGGAGCTGGATTTCGCATAGCGAAAGACTGAGGGAGAGATTTTTTAGTTATACTGTGAATTTCGTTCACCTTGCGGGCACGGGGATGAACCCCGTGGGGTGGTGTGGTGCGGGCGGTCGGGTTGATTGCTTGCCTGAGCATGGATTGCCACGCTTCGCTCGCAATGACAATGCCGACAATTTTTTGCAATTTATATTTGTGCTAACATTCAGAACGGGATGTCGTGGACGCCATCCCCTACAGTGTGCCATCAACTTTTTCACTATTCACTACAACTTATTACTTCGAGATACCCCTATCGTCAAAATCAAAGATTTTGCCACTTCCCCCAAGGGAAGCCATTTTTTTGTACTTGCCGTGAGAGTGGATTGCCACGGTTGCGATGCAACCTCGCAATGACATAACCTTTCCACTTCTTCACTATTCACTACAACGTATTACTTCAAAATGGGTGTCCCGCCCACAATTATTCATTATTCAATATTCATCATTCATTTGAAGCGTGGATTGCCACGGCTCTTGAGCATCGTAATAAAATTGAAAATAAAAAAGGCAGGGGGTGCCTGCCTTTAATTATACTCTGAATGTCGCTATGAAGGTGATGTAGTTTTCTTCCTCGTCATAAACGGCTTTTATTTCGCCGCTATGGTATCTTACAATTGCTTTTGCGGCTGAAAGTCCGATTCCGCTGCCGCCTTTCTTTTGCGATTTTGCGGTGTCATCCCTATAAAATCTGCCAAAGAGATTTTCGGGTGGAGTATCGGGAAGTCTATCACATTTATTTTTAACAGAAAGTCTGATTTTTTTATCTTTTTTAAGTTCAACTGTTATGGTGCTATTCTCTGACGAATACTTAACAGCGTTATTCATAAGGATTGAAACAAGGTTTGTCATCTGGTCTTTAACGCCATTAAATCTTATTCCGCTTTCAATTTTGCTGTCAATTGTCAGATGCCTTTTATGAGCAGGCTCGATAAAGCTTTCCACAGTCTGCTCCGCAATTGAAGAGAACGAAATATCTTCTTTTGTAAGCTCAATTTCTCTGTCTGTTGACCTTGCAAGGAGCAACAGGTTTTCCATTATATCCGTCAGACGAACCGTCTGATTTTTTATATTGGTTGTCCACTTGCTTTCACCGTTATACAATTCAAGTGCTTCGGCATTTGCAAGAATAATTGCAAGGGGCGTTTTGATTTCATGACCTGCGTCTGTGATGAATCGCTTTTGCTTATTATAATTATCAATAATCGGTCTTGTGGCTTTTGTTGAGATAATCACAACGGGCAGAAGCATAAAGCTCCAGCAGACAACACCTGCAAGAAGCGACAGCGCCGCAACATGCAAAACAGAATAAAACTGCTCGGCTATGCTGAGAAATACGGTTTCTTTGCCGCCATCAACAGGCTTTGAGGCAAAGAAAAATTCATCAAACCTGCTTCCTCTTTCTGGCGCTGATTTATAGATTTCCAGTGCCTCTTTCTCAGTGAGAGATGGCATTCTTGTTAAATCAACAGATGTTATTTCGCCCTTGTTATTTTCTGTTACAGTGAAATATATTGCATCACGCTGGCGTTGTTCCATAGTTGGAATGAGGAATTTCTGTTTTATATCCTGCATTCTTTTTACGGCAGTTTCCGTTTCATTTTCAAGCTCTTCATCTGACATAACAAGGTAATGTAGCATTTCAATGCTCTGACTTGCAACGTAGCAAACATTAAAGATATTGAATATGCCTATAAGAACAATCAGCAACAGAGTAACACATCCCATTGCAATGAAAATGAACTTATTTTTCAGATTTTGTATCATTCTTTTTCCTCCAGAATGTAGCCAATCCCTCGACGAGCTTTAATCTCAATATTTGCACCGAGTTTTTCAAGATGGCGGCGCATATGAGAAATGTAAACCCAAACAATACCGATTTCTGTATCTGAATCGTATCCCCAGATTTTTTCAAACATTGTTTCTGTTGAAAGAGCAACATTTTTGTTGGCAACAAGCAGTTCCATCATTCTAAGCTCATGCTTTGTGAGAACAACTGCACCAGTGGGGGTACTGAGAGTATAATTACTCAGATTAAGCGTAACATTCCCGATTTCAAGAATATCGGGCACAAAATTTTCTCTTCTTCTGAGCATTGCACGGATTCTTGCCAGAAGCTCGCCCATGGCGAATGGCTTTGAGAGGTAATCGTCTGCACCGAAATTCAGACCGCTGATTCTGTCTTCAACCTCACTTTTGGCGGTGAGAAGAAGCACTGGAGTTCTGCAGCCTGACTCTCTGAGTTTTTTAAGAACCTCAAAGCCGGTTAAGCCGGGCATCATAACATCAAGAATGATGCCATCATAATTTTCGTTTTGAGCATAGGCAAGGGCATCTCTGCCGTCATAAACGGCATCAACCACATAATTGTTAAAAGTAAGAATATCAGTAACGGCCTCGGACATTTCAAGCTCGTCTTCTGCATAGAGAAGCTTCATAATATACACCAACCTTTTTCATTTTCTTTTTCATTTTCCACTACATTATACACTATTTGACAAAAAATGCAAATAAGATATTTACATTTTAAATAAAATATTGCAATTTTTTTGTAAATTTTTAAAAACTTTCGTCAATACTATAATAAGGATTTTATTGACAATCTTTCGCTGTACTGATATAATCGTTGTGTGATATTTCACTTTCGGATGACGGAGCCAGGAGAGACTGCATTTTTTGTGCAGAGCCGAAGGGGCAGCAAGAACTCTCAGGCAAAAGGACTGGTTTCTGACGAAGCTCTGGAGAGTGCATTTGCACACCGAAGAAGCAATCTGTCTTTTTTCGCAGAGAATCTTTCAGGTTTTATACAGGGGCATAAATCTTGGATTTAGTGCCCCTATTTTTTATTTTAAGGGCACAAAGAGGAGGAAAAATGGAACTTAAAACACCACTTTACGACATTCATGTTGCAGAGGGCGGTAAAATCGTACCTTTTGCAGGCTATCTGCTCCCCGTTCAGTATGGTTCTGGCGTTATTAAGGAGCATATGGCAGTAAGAGAAAAATGCGGTATGTTTGACGTTTCTCACATGGGCGAGGTTATGTTTACAGGCGAAACAGCACTTGCAACCCTTAACCACCTTATGACTAACGATTTTTCAGATATGCCAATCGGCAAGGTTCGTTACAGCGTTATGTGTAACGAAAACGGCGGCTGTGTTGACGACCTTATTGTTTACAAATTTGACGAGCAGGAATATTTTGTTGTTGTTAATGCTGCAAACAAAGACAAGGACTATGCACATATGATGAAAAATCTTCTGCCCGGCACAAAGGCTGAGGATATTTCTGATACTCTTGCAGAGATTGCTCTTCAGGGTCCAAAAGCTCCCGAAATTCTCGCTGAGCTTACAGAAGAAAAGAACATCCCCAAGGGTTACTACACCGTTGTTAAGGATGCTGTTATTGACGGCATGGAGTGCATTATTTCAAGAACAGGCTACACAGGTGAGCTGGGCTATGAAATCTTCACAAAGAATGAAAACGCTGAGAAGCTCTGGAAGCTTCTTCGCACAACAGGCGAAAAATACGGTCTTATCCCCTGCGGTCTTGGCGCAAGAGATACACTCCGTCTTGAGGCTGGTATGCCCCTTTACGGTCATGAGATGAGCGAAACAATCTCTCCCCTTGAGGCAAGCCTTAACTTTGGCGTTAAGATGAATAAGGAAGAGTTCATCGGCAAGGAAGCTCTTATTGAGCGTGGCGAGCCGAAGATTATCCGTGTTGGTCTTGAGGTTACCGGCAGAGGTATTGTCCGTGAGCATCAGGATGTTTATGCTGACGGCAAAAAAATCGGCACAACAACATCAGGTACACACTGCCCATACATCGGCAAGCCCGTTGCAATGGCTATTATCGACACTGACTATCAGGAATTAGGCACTGAGGTTGAGGTTGAGGTAAGAGGCAGACGCATCCCCTGCAAGGTTGTTCCCTATGTATTTTATAAAAGAGCTAAAAAGGCTTAAATAAATAACTAAATTATATTTTTGGAGGAAAAAACAATGGCAAACATTGACGAATTATTGAAGTATTCAAAAACACACGAGTGGGTTAAGGACGAAGACGGCGTTATCACAATCGGTCTTTCTGATTTTGCACAGGAAGAGCTTGGCGATATCGTATTCATCAACCTCCCTATGGAAGGCGACGAAGTTGTTGCTGGTGAAGCATTTGCTGATGTTGAATCAGTTAAGGCAGTTTCTGATGTTTACTCACCTGTTACAGGCGTTGTTGAAGCAATCAACGAAGAGCTTATGGACAACCCCGCTCTTGTAAACGAAGCACCCTATGACGCATGGTTTGTTAAGGTTAGCGAAGTTACTGACACAGAGGATCTTCTTGATGCTGACGCATATGCAGAATTCTGCGAAAGCGAAAAGGAGTAATTAAAATGGGAAGCTACATTCCAAACACAGGGGATGAAAGGCTCCAGATGTTAGAAAGCATCGGTCTTAACAGCATTGACCAGCTTTATGACATCGTACCCGAAGAGGTTCGTGTTAAGGAGCTGAACCTTGAAAGCGGTCTTTCTGAGCTTGAGGTTTCTAAAAAGGTTAGAGCTGCCGCAAATCAAAACAAGGTTTTTGATTCTATTTTCCGTGGCGCAGGCGCATACAACCACTATATCCCCTCAATTGTTAAAACAATCACCTCTAAAGAGGAATTTGTTACAGCATACACACCCTATCAGGCAGAAATCAGTCAGGGTATTCTTCAGTCTATTTTTGAATATCAGACACAGATTTGTGAGCTGACAGGAATGGATGTTTCAAACGCATCTGTTTATGACGGTGCAACAGCCGCCGCAGAGAGCGTTCTTATGAATGTTGACGGCAGACGCAAATTAAGCGTTGTTGTTTCTGAAACAGTAAATCCTGATGTGCTTACTGTTGTTAAGACTTATTGCGAATCAAGAAATGTTCCTGTTACAGTTGTTCCTAAAAAAGACAACGCAACAGATATTGACGCACTTAAAGAAGCTATTCAGAAAGACACAGCCTGCGTTTATGTTCAAAGCCCCAACTACTACGGTATTATTGAGGATATGGACAGCATCGTTGCTGTTTCTCACGAAAAAGGCACAAAGGTTGCCATGGGCGTGAACCCAATTTCTATGGGACTTCTTAAAACTCCTGCTGAATACGGCGCAGACATTGCCTGCGGTGAAGGTCAGCCTCTCGGTATCCCCATGGGATTCGGTGGCCCTTACCTTGGATTTATGGCAGCTACAAAGGATATGATGAGAAAGCTCCCTGGCAGAATCGTTGGTCAGACAACTGACGCTGACGGCAAACGCTGCTATGTTCTTACTCTTCAGGCAAGAGAGCAGCATATCCGCCGTGAAAAGGCATCATCAAACATCTGCTCAAACGAAGCTCTCTGCGCAATGACTGCATCTGTTTACCTTGCAGCTATGGGCGCAAAGGGACTTATGACAGTTGCTAAAAATTCTGCTTCTCACGCACATTATCTTGCAGGCAAGCTTTCAGAGATTGAGGGATTCTGCCTTGTAAACGATAAACCTTTCTTTAATGAGTTCCTTATGACCTGCCCTGTTGACGCTTGCAAGCTCAACAAATGCCTTGCAGAAAACGGCATTTTAGGCGGTCTGCCCGTTGACGGAGGCATCCTCTGGTGCGCAACTGAAATGAACTCAAAAGAAGATATAGACAATCTTGTTTCACTTGTTAAAGAATTTGTAAAGGAGGCGGAATGATGGAACTGCTTTTTGAAAGAAGCCGTGCAGGAAGAGGTCAGACGATTCTTCCCCAGTGCGATGTACCTGAATATGAATTTGACTCCGCCCTTTTAAGAGAGAAAGCTCCCCGCCTGCCCGAAATCTCTGAAATTGATTTAGGCAGACATTACACAGAGCTTGCAGGCGAAACTCACGGTGTGAACAACGGATTTTATCCCCTTGGTTCATGCACAATGAAATACAACCCCAGAATCAACGAAGAGCTTTCTGCTCTTAACGGATTCACAGGGCTTCATCCCCTCCAGCCCCAGTGCACAACACAGGGTGCTTTACAGGTAATTTATGAAACACAGAAGATGATTTGTGAAATCACAGGCATGGACGATATGACAATGCAGCCTGCCGCAGGTGCTCACGGTGAATACACAGGACTTCTGCTTATCAGAAATTATCATAAGGAGCGTGGCGAGCTTCAGAAGAGAACAAAAATTATTGTTCCCGATTCAGCTCACGGAACAAACCCTGCATCTGCTGTTATGGCAGGATTCAAGGTTGTTTCTGTTCCTTCAAATGAATTTGGCGGTGTTGACCTTGAAGCACTTAAAGCCGCTGTTGGCGATGACACAGCCGGTCTTATGCTCACTAACCCCAACACTCTTGGTCTTTTTGACCCCAACATTCTTGAAATCACAAAGATTATTCACGATGCAGGCGGTCTTTGCTATTATGACGGTGCAAACCTTAACGCTGTTATGGGTCATGCCCGCCCCGGCGATATGGGATTTGACTGCGTTCATGTTAATCTTCACAAAACATTCTCAACTCCTCACGGCGGCGGCGGCCCCGGTGCAGGCCCTGTTGGATGCAAGGCTTTCCTCAAGGATTACCTCCCCTCTCCACAGGTTAAGAAGGATGAGAACGGATATTCTCTCTTCACACCCGAAAAGACTATGGGCAAGGTCAGAGATTTCTACGGCAACTTCCTTGTTGTTGTTCGTGCCTATGCTTACATTCTCACTCTTGGCAAAGAGGGAATCCCCGAAGCATCTGCAAACGCAGTGCTTAACGCAAACTACATGATGAACAAGCTCAAGGGCAGCTACACAATAGCCTATGACACACAGTGCATGCATGAATTTGTTATGGATATTGGCCCCCTTAAATCAGAAACAGGCATTTCTGCTATGGATGTTGCAAAGCGTCTGCTTGACTGCGGTATTCATCCGCCAACGATGTATTTCCCGCTGATTGTTCACGAGGCACTTATGATTGAGCCAACTGAAACAGAATCAAAGGAAACACTTGACAAGGCTTGTGAATTCTTCCTCAACATCTATAAGGAAGCTAAAGAGAACCCCGAGGTTCTTCATTCAGCTCCCAACAACTGCACTATCGGCAGACCCGATGATGTTCTTGCGGCAAGAAATCCCGTTTTGAAATACAGCTTTGAATAAAAAATATTTTAATGAGCGGTCGGGCATTTTTCTGAATGTCCGACCATTTAAGAATTATGATAAAAAAACTACTTGTTATTAAAACAGACGATACAAACCCATACCACAACCTCGCCCTTGAAGAGGCTTTGCTTGAAAGTGCAAATCAAGGCGAGTGTATTCTTTATCTGTGGCAGAACAGGCAGACTGTTGTTATTGGCAGAAATCAGAATGCGCTGGCTGAATGCCGTATTCAAAAGCTGGAAAGTGATGGCGGATTCCTTGCAAGGCGACTTTCGGGCGGTGGAGCGGTTTATCACGACACGGGCAATCTGAATTTTACATTCATCGCCTGCGCTGAGGATTTTGACAAAGAGAAGCAGACGGATGTTATCCTTAATGCTGTGAAGGCTGTTGGCATTGACGCAGAAAAAAACGGCAGAAATGACCTGACCGCTGACGGACGAAAATTTTCGGGGCACGCATACTACAAAACCCGTGAGAAGTGCTATCACCACGGCACGCTGATGCTTTATGTTGACAAGAGCAGGCTCTCTGATTATCTGAATGTTTCAGAGATGAAGCTCAAGTCAAAGGGTGTGGCTTCGGTTAAATCGAGGGTTGTGAATCTTTGTGAAATGAAGCCAGATCTGACAGTGCCTGCGTTGCAGGAAAAGCTCATTGAGGCTTTCAGCAAGGTTTATAATCTGCCTGTTGAGTTTTTCACCGAAAGTGAAATTGATGTTCAAAAGCTCGGCGAGCTTCAAAAGAAATATGCTTCGCCCGAATGGAAATATATGGGTGAAGAGATTCTCAAAAACAGCGTTGAAAAGCGATTTTCATGGGGTCAGGCTCGTGCGGATTTTGAGATTGAAAACGGCAGATTTTCAAAAATTCAGTTTTATTCTGACGGACTTGAAGCGGAGTATCTTTCTGAAATTGCAGAAAGGCTCACCGCCTGCCCTGCCACAAAGGGCGATATGCTTGCAAAGCTCACCGAAGGCATTGACAGCCGTGGATGGGACGCACAGGCAATAAAATGCACGGCAGAGGATATTGCCGTGATGATTTCTGAATATATTTCGGAGGTAGCAAAATGAAATTTGATTTAGCTGTTA
Organism: Acutalibacteraceae bacterium; assembly: GCA_045598085.1. GTDB lineage: Bacteria > Bacillota > Clostridia > Oscillospirales > Acutalibacteraceae > CAG-488. The sequence goes on along the minus strand of JAZLLI010000010.1, from coordinate 1,568 downwards.
TCGGCGGAGGTCCAGGTGGCTACACTGCCGCAGAGCATGCCGCAAAGGCTGGACTTAAGGTTGTTCTTTTTGAGGGCGACAAGGTTGGCGGCACCTGCCTTAACAGGGGGTGCATCCCCACAAAGGCACTGATTCACTCTGCCGAAGCTTATAAAGAGATGAAAAACAGCGCAATTCTTGGCATAAATGCCGAAAATGTGAGCTGTGATTTTGATATGATGCACAAAAGAAAGAACGATGTTGTAACAACACTTCGTGGCGGCATTGAAAAAATGCTCAAGGGAGCAAAGGTGAATGTTGTGAAAGCGTTCGCTTCTGTTACTGATTATGACGAGAACGGCGTTAAAATCACCGCTGACGGCGAGGATTATGAGGCTGACTATCTCATCATTGCCACGGGCAGTGTGCCGTCAGTTCCCCCTATCACTGGCTGGGATAAGGATGGTGTTTACACAAGCAACGAGCTTCTTGAAGAGAACGGAGTTAAAATGGATTCCGTTATCATCATCGGTGGCGGTGTTATCGGCTGTGAATGTGCATCAATTTATCTTGATTTAGGCTGCAAGGTTACAATTCTTGAGGCTATGGAGCATATTCTGCCCCCAATGGACAAGGAAATTGCACAAAGGCTCACAATGTTCCTTAAAAAGCAGGGCGCACAGGTGAATGTTTCTGCAAAGGTTAGCGAAATCGCAGGCGAAAAAGGCGATTTCACAGTGAAATTCACCAACAAAAAGGGCGAGGAATGCACCGCACAGGCAGAGGGCGTGCTGATTGCAACAGGCAGAAAGGCGAACACAGAGAAGCTTTTCCAGTGCGAAAAGATGCCCGAAATATTCCGTGGCGCATTTGTGGCTGACGAGAGCGGAAAAACCGATTGCGACAGAATTTATGTTATCGGCGACTCAAAGGCAAAGAATATTCAGCTGGCTCACGTGGCAGAGGCACAGGCAAAAAATGCGGTGGCGGCAATTATGGGCAAAGAAATGCCAATTGATATGTCGGTTATCCCCAGTTGCATTTACACAAGCCCCGAAATTGCATCTGTTGGCATGACGGAGGACGAGGCAAAGGCGCAGGGAATCAGCGTTAAGGCGAAGAAGTGCCTGACAGGTTCCAACGGCAAGTGCCTGATTGAGAACAGTGAATCGGGTTACATCAAAACTGTAACGGATGCTGAAACAGGCAAGCTCCTTGGAGCACAGCTTGTTTGCCCGAGGGCAACAGATATGGTTGCGGAGTTTGCACTTGCACTTTCGCAGGGACTTAAAACAGAGGAAATTGCGGCGGTTATCCACCCCCACCCCACATTCTCTGAAATGATTTCAGCCGCTTGCTGAAGTTGAATAGATAAAAAGAGCCGCCCAGAGTAATTTGGGCGGTTTTGTTGTGCATTTCAAGTGGGTTTGTGCGTTGTTTTTCAATTCAATTCGGGAGGATCAAGCTGTTCCCTACGGTGTTATCGTGCCTTTTATGCTACAAGTTGAGTGAATATGTGCATAATTTAAGAATAGATTGCCACGCTACGCTCGCAATGACATAACCTTTCACTTCTTCACTATTCACTA
>JAZLLI010000009.1:0-4816 GCA_045598085.1 Acutalibacteraceae bacterium | reverse complement strand
AAGGCCTGCGAGAAGAAGTGCGCCGACAACTACGGCGATGAGAATCTTCACGCCTGTATCGACATAGGCTTCTGCGACTGTGCCGTCAAGGACTTTGTGTGCGCCCGCTGCGAGAGCGGCTGTTTTTACAGCAATAGCATTTTTAACCTTTGCTGCGCCGGTTTTGATAAAATTCTTTGTTCTTTTAAACATAGTAAATTTCCTCCGTTTTAATTTTTAGAATTGTTGATTTTGTAAGTGTCATAAGCACCGAAAGCTGCATCCACAATGGTTTTACGGGCCGAATAAGAAACGGGGTGAACAACATCTCTTATAATTTTTTCACCCTCTACATTCGTCCAACTTACGGTGGGCATTGCGACATATCTGCCGCCGTTCTTTTCGATGAGTTTGACACCGTGAATGATTACCGAATCATCAATAACAATATCGGCTATTGCTTTTACAAGCGATTCATCGTCAATTACCTTTTTGATTTTTGCTTTGACGTTCATAAGAATCTGTCCTTCCATTAGTGTATTTAACAGAGAACTTATCTCTTTTCGGTAGGTTACAGATAGATAAGAGGGATAGGTAAGGAAAGGGGGAAGAGAAAAAACGACAGTCCCTTTGGCATAGAAGCAGAGGTAACGCCTCATCGTTCAACTTCTTGTTTTTCTCTATGTTATCTGTCCGGCTGATTCCTCTTTTTTTCCTGAATCCGGTTATAGCATTCAAGTGCTTTTACAACATAATCGCACTGCTTTTCGTATGGAACGGATTTCGGAATAAGGTTCGTAATACGCTTGTCCTTAAAAACAGGTTTCTCGCGCTGATTGGGCTTTTCCTCCATCATTATGGATTCAACAACACCCTTTGTGAGTTCGCCCTGCTCTTGGAATTTGCGCATTTTGATGGTCTGTGCGTGTGAAGGCGTAGCAAGATTTAATTCAATAGCTTCAGAAAGCCATTCTTGTGCTTCTTTCGGGAGGTAGCTGATTTCAACTGCCGGTCTTAAAGCAATCTGTTTTTCATCGACAAGTGAAAGAAGTTCGGGGATAAGCTCGTTGAGTCGAATATATCGCTGTATCTGAGTTGCACTCTCATTTACCGTTTCGGCTAATACTGCTCTTGATTTTTTCCCGTCTCCAGACTTGTGTCCCACTGGGTCACAAGTTAAATCTGTTCTCATACCCTGTCTTTTCATAGCGTCAAGGCGCATTTTATACGCTTTGGCTTTCTCCGAGGGTAAGATTTCATCTCTTTGCAGATTTGAATCAACCATCATCAGGATAGCTTCATCGTCTGTAAGCTCCATTACCCTTGACGGGATTTTTTCAATTCCCGCAAGCTCAAATGCTCTTTTTCGTCTGTGTCCCGACACCATTTCATAAGTACCGTTTTCCAGTTGGCGAAGAAGTACAGGTTGAAGTAATCCGTAGGTTTTGATGCTTTCGACAAGTTCCATCATGTTTTCATCATCCTTTACCTGATAAGGATGATCGGGAAAATCCTGAATGTCTGTAACCGAAACATCCATTAAACGCTCCCTCTTGAGTTCTTCGCGACTTTCATCAGTTTCAAATAAATCATCGAACGCACTCAGTTCGATGTTGTTTGCGCTGTGCCTTCCCATCGTCAAAGACCTCCTTTGATAAATTAAAATAAGCAGCGGATATTTTGCTTTTGGGTTCAAGAGCAAAAATACTCTTTCCCTCTGCACTTGCTTCCGCTGCTCTTACAGACCTCGGTATTGCTGTGTTGTAGATTCTTATAACACCTGAAAATGTCTGTTTAATAAGCGCCGTAACATCTTTTGTAAGGTTGGTACGGCTGTCAACCATCGTAAGAAGTATTCCGTCAATCATCAAACCGGGATTCATTCTCTTTTTTACCCGGCTTATGTTTCTGATAAGTGTTTCCAGACCTTTTGCCGATAAAAATTCGGGCTGGGTCGGGATAATAACTTTATCTGCGGCTACTAAAGCATTTATTGTCAGCAAACCCAGAGACGGCATACAATCAATCAGAATATAGTCATAATCTTTTCTTACCGTATCTGTATATGCTTTCAACACCTGCTCTCGGCTTATTTCGTTTACAAGCCTTACTTCAATTCCGCAAAGTTCAAGATTGGCAGGGAGTACATCTACGCCTTCTTCGCTTTTTATTGCCGAAAACTCTTTTGTAACCTCACCGTCATCCATAATGTTATTCATTACATCGGTTACGGTGGGATAAAGGTCATCAGGGTACTTAAAGCCGAGTGAAAGCGTCATACTTGCCTGCGGATCATTGTCTATGAGCAAAATGCGTTTTCCTTGCTTTGCCAGACCGATGCCGAGGTTTACGGTGGTTGTTGTTTTACCGACTCCGCCTTTTTGATTGGTCAGAGCGATAACTTTGCATTTGTCCATTGGTTTAGTTGCTCCTTCTGTGGTTTTACTTTGTTGACTGTTTTGAAATGCTAATATTCGTGAAGAATAATCTCCATATTCACATTCCCTCCTTTATTCTTTTAGTCAGATAATATCTGACATGTAAAAAAGCCGCAGCAACAAGCCACGGCTTTTGATGCAGAAAATACCAACGCTTATCTGCATCTGATTATGGTAAAGGAGATAAAAACATATATCTTTATCAAATACAATCAAATAATTGTATGTAAAGCCGCGCTTATGTGTGCGGCGCTTTTCTTCGATATTACATACCCATCATTTTTACAACGATATAAAAAATCGGGAGTACAACATTAAATGCAAATTCCTGTCTGAGTGTATAAATGATTATTTGCAGAATCATTGTCATATAAGCACTTCCTTAAATAGTTTTAATAATAAGTATATGCAACCGCAGTATTTTTCGTACCCCCTGCGGGCGATTCTGTTTCAGCAATCTTACGGGAAGTCAACAAGCGGCTGTCTGCTCACAGCTCCATGGGAATCTCACCCCCGGTCTGTCTCGTCACCGGTCTGAACGAAGAAAGTATCATTAACCCTTATGCACTTCTTTGCAGTACAGAGAGCAACTCTGTATTCAGCAGCGGGGATTCTCGCTATTCGCCTTTTCTCGGAAATCGGAAACTCTGATTTCAGCGGTGTATTGGCGTACCCCTGCTCGTGCTCAGTACATAAGGAATGTACCTGCTGACTTGCTATTCAGTTTTCTTTCAGAGGTTTTCCTCACTCGGAATTTAACCCCTTCATATATAGGGACAAAAAAGCTCAAAATGTTAGGTGTTTTTTAGAATGTTTACAATTTATTTACAAATTTTGAACAGAAAGTCAAAAAATAAGGCATACCACTTTTTACAGTGATATGCCTAAATTTATTATTGGATTTTAGATAAAGACTTCAACGGTCAAATCTTCCCATTGTGATGGGCGTAAATATTGATCGTTGTCCTTTCTGAACTTCTGAGCGTAATCGAAACCGATTTTTGTTTGGAAGTACAGATTAGTCCTCCCCACTAGCGATAGCTGCCTGTGCTGCTGCAAGACGAGCGATCGGAACACGGAAGGGTGAGCATGAAACATAGTCAAGGCCAATCTTGTGGCAGAACTCAACTGATGTGGGATCGCCGCCGTGCTCGCCGCAGATGCCGCAATGCATCTCAGGACGAACGCCCTTACCAAGTTTGATAGCCATTTCCATGAGCTTGCCAACGCCTGTCTGGTCAAGCTTTGCGAAAGGATCGTTTTCGAAAATCTTTGCATCATAGTATGCATCGAGGAACTTACCAGCGTCATCACGGCTGAAGCCATAAGTCATCTGTGTAAGGTCGTTAGTACCGAAGCAGAAGAACTCAGCTTCTTTTGCGATATCGTCAGCTGTAAGAGCAGCTCTGGGGATCTCGATCATTGTACCAACTTCATACTTATGGTCAGAACCTGCTGCTGCGATTTCAGCGTCAGCTGTCTTAACAACAACATCCTTAACATACTTAAGCTCTTTAATATCGCCAACGAGAGGAATCATGATCTCGGGAACGATAGCCCAATCGGGATGAGCAGCCTTAACATTGATAGCTGCACGGATAACTGCTGTTGTCTGCATCTTTGCAATTTCAGGATAAGTAACTGCAAGACGGCATCCACGATGACCCATCATTGGGTTGAACTCATGGAGAGAAGCGATAAGAGCTTTGATGTCCTCAACGCTCTTGCCCTGTGATTCAGCAAGAAGAGCGATGTCAGCTTCTTCTGTGGGAACGAACTCATGAAGAGGTGGATCAAGGAAACGGATTGTTACAGGATAGCCTTCAAGTGCTTCATAAAGAGCCTCGAAGTCGCCCTGCTGATAAGGAAGAATCTTAGCAAGTGCTGCTTCTCTTTCTTCAACTGTATCTGCGCAGATCATCTCGCGGAATGCTGCGATTCTATCTGCTTCAAAGAACATGTGCTCTGTACGGCAAAGACCGATACCTTCTGCACCAAGTTCTCTTGCTTTCTTAGCATCTCTGGGTGTATCAGCGTTTGTACGAACCTTGAGCTTTCTGAACTCGTCAGCCCAACCCATGATTCTGCCAAATTCGCCAGCGATTTCAGCGTCAACTGTGGGGATGATACCATCATAGATGTTACCTGTTGAACCGTCGATTGAGATGTAGTCGCCCTCAACGAAAGTCTTGCCAGCAAGCTCGAACTTCTTGTTCTCTTCGTCCATCTTGATGTCGCCGCAACCAGATACGCAGCAAGTACCCATACCACGAGCAACAACAGCTGCGTGAGATGTCATACCACCACGAACTGTGAGGATACCCTGTGCAGCTTTCATACCTGTGATGTCTTCAGGTGATGTTTCAAGACGAACAAGAACAACTTTCTCGCCCTTTTCT